>JASHNW010000012.1 GCA_030041435.1 Acidobacteriaceae bacterium | reverse complement strand
AATCCTGGCCACCGCCTTCGAATACCTGCCACGTTCGAGTGCGGCGGGTACATTGATCTCGGGGAGCATACGCCGGTAAAGCACCGCAGTCATCTCGACGTCCTCCATGCAGTAGTCGAGGATCACCTCCCGCTCTTCGGCGCTGAAAGGGCCGCCGGTCAGAACCAGGGTCCGCATGCGCTCTTTGTGGGAGGCGGGCATCGCTGGACAGCCGTAGTGAGCGGCGGCATCGAGGAGAGAGGTACCCACGTTCAAGACGGAGCCGTTCGTCAGGCACCGAAATTCGGCGTATAGGTCTATGACGCGTCCCGGCATCTGCCAACCGAGAGCCCGGTAGCAGGACCACTCCGCCGAGGCCCCGAAGGCGACGTACACGGCGTCCGGCGGGAGGGGGTTGGGCGGCATTGGGGCATCGTCAGCGCACCAGATGCGGTGGCGTCGCCCGGACGGGAGTTCTACCGCGCAGACACAGACGGGAACCGGCCTGTTGCCCGGCCTCTGCTCGTTGTGGAACTCTGTGTCGATCACGACGACCCTGTCGAGAGGTGAGGTCATTACTTGCGCCCCCGGAGGCGTTCGAGCACGTCATGGTCGAGCGACGTAATGAGGCTGTTCCGGAACGTCTTCGTGAAGAGCGCCCGCGCGTCCTCGGTGGTTTCGAAGCCGGTCCAGTCCGGGGTAGGGTAATCCGCATGCGCTGGGCGATAGTCGTAGCGCTTCAGCGCCTGATTCGACTGAATCTGGTACCAACCTGTCATAGCAGCTTGGACCGCTTCGCGCTGGGTGCGGAAGTAGTCGGTATCGGAGTGCTTCACGGGCCAGATCACCGGATCGTCATTTTTGACCGCCGCCAAGTAGAAGTCCCACTCGGCGAACACGCGGGCAACATACACCTCAAGCTGCGGGTACAGCGTGGGGGTGATCATGTAGACCTTCTTGTCCTTCTCGTAGCACCAGAAGTTCTCAAAGTGGAACTCAGAATTAGGGTTAACGTAGGCCCACTCGTCATTTGCAGGACGACGGATAGCGATTGCAGCGGTCGCTGGGGTCTTCCGCTGCTCGGAGTGACGCGCGGTAATGGGGATGCGGAGAGCAGCAGGGTCCAGCAGTGCGGACTCAGCGTTGGGAACGGGTTCAGGAGTCATCGGCTTACCTTTCGGCTGTGAACGGACCCGGTGCCGGTCGTCCGCAGCGGGCCTCTAAAAGGTCAGTACACACTCGATGAACGAAACCCAAATATTTTTTAATTTTTGCCGGGCAACGTGCCGGGCCTTCGCAGACCGGCGAGACCCCCTGCTCCCCGCGAGCGTCGCCTCGCTCACAGGTCACGGGGCGGATTGCCGTGCGGCGCGGACTTTATTGAAATTAGAGCGAAGCGGCGGAAGAGGACTCGGTTCGTTTCCTGACGCCTCCGTCGGCTACCCTCCGTGGGGGGCAAAGGGTGGGTGAAGGCCTGGGTCTGCTGGGGGGTATAGGGTCCTAATAAGAACAACTACTAAGGTAGAAAGCGAGCGGGAGAGGTCGTCCACCTCTTCGATGTTCGGAGCTTGTCGAACCGTCCGGCTTCGCGACAGCTGGACTATCCGGCCATGACAGGTGTGCCTGTAGAACCAGGTGATTGCCTCATATCGGGCTACTTTGAGATCATGTGCTATGCCGCACAGAAGCGTGGTCATTTATTTCTGCCTTGCTGTCATTTTGGTAGCTCTGGGTGTCGCAGCGTGGCGGGAGTATTTCGCTCCAGACCCTTCCGATGTGAACGGTGAGAAGTCGAGGAGGCTCAGGCGGAAAATCTATGTAATTGAATTAGTGGCCTGGATCATCATCGGGATAGCCCAGTTTTGGAAATGAATTGCGTAGCGATTGAGTTGCATCTGGGAAGTTTGAACGTCGAGCGGCCAACCCGAAACGTGCGAGATGCCGGTGATTCGGCAAGAGTTCATGGATGGATTGAAGCTCCGCTGGCGATTCGTATTTTTGCCCTCCTCTGAGCCAGTGACAGACCCGGCGAGACAGTACCCAGCGCAACCGCTAAAGGCCGTGCGTCCAGTCGAAGGGTCCCCGCGAAGTGGAGAACGACCAACACCGGTGCTGATATCCATGCAGACCCACGCAGAATGTGGATGAGTGAAAGTATGCTCGCCGCAATTGGATGGGTCGTTGATGAAGGCCTGATCTTCTCTGACGAGGGCGCGAGTGGCCTCACGCAAAGGCCTCCAGCGGATGGTCAGCACGACCCGCCGCCAGCCCGAAACCTGCGACGTCCTGGTGGTGACGGAAGTTCCCCGGCTCGGTCGCAACCTTGCATCCCTCGCCCCTATGCTCACGATCCTCCAGTACCACAACATTCTGGTCGACGCCGTGGCCGGGAGTCGGACTTTGTACGCGCTCGGGATGTTCGGCTGCGATTGGTGTCGTGGTGGGGAGGGGAGTTAGACGACGCACTGACGATCATCGCAAGCCAAGGGCCACGCTTCTCGATGAGGCGTGGCCTTGTTGCGTTTAGTCAACCCCTTCGCCCAGGTACCGGCCTTCGGACGAGTGGCCTGTTTGGCCCTCGGCGAGATCGTCAGTTCAGCTAATCCTCCGCCTTCCGGCTCTCCCCCCTGGCCGGATCGCACTGCGAAAGTTCGCCGAATTTCCCGTTACTCGCCAGATTTGGGTAGGCCGGGAAAGCGCCACGAGGCTGCCCGGCGAGGTGGAAACCGCAATGTCCAGCGAGGAAACGACTATGAGCCGCAGAGGAAAAGCACGCCGTTCGACCAGTCGCGCCCGTCCGAGCCAACGCGGCAAGGTCGCGGTTGTGATTCCGGCAGGTCAACCCGACCACACCAGCCTGCTCAGCGCAGGTCGCGAATGGCTGGTCCCGCTTCTGGTCAGGGACTTCCTCCTGGAACGCGGGATCGAGCCCTTTTCCCCGGAAAAAGCAAACAAGAACGACAAAAGGAACTACGGGATGCCTTTGCAGGGGGCACGCGACATCACGCGTGGATTGAACTAATGGGCTACTTGAACAACCAGAACCAATTGAATGCGGCGGACTGCGCCCTGGAACGCTGCGCCGCATACGCGAGATTCTCCTGTGATCTTTCGCGCCTCGCCTCGATCGAGGACCAGATCAGGGAATGCCGGGATTTAGCCGAGGAAAATGGATGGCAGTTCCTTGTCGAATACGTCCGGGCTGACGAAGCAAAAACGGGCCAGACCCTGGTCGGTCGTGATGGGCTGGACGACTTGGTGAAGTTGGCCGCGCGGTCGCCGCGCCCGTTCGACCGAATTTTGTTCGACGATACGTCGCGCTTCGGAAGAAACCTGACCGACACGCTCCGTCTGACAGACATTTTCGCCTACTACGGTGTCGTCCTGCACTTCGTCAGTTGCAACCTGCAATCGACCGATCCGAACTTCCGGCAGTTGTTTATTCAGCATGCTCAGCAGGACGAGGCATTCAGCAAGAGCCTCGGCAAAAGGACACACCGGGGTCAGCGTGGCCGCTTCCTGAATGGCTACGTTCCCGCCGGGCGGACCTATGGGTACATCAACGATCCCATTGAGGACCCAGTTCGCAAAGGCGAGTATGGCCGTCCCATGGTCATTGCAGTCCGCCGACTGAAGCATCCAGAGCATGCCGCCGTTGTGGAACGCATTTTCCGGATGCGGGCTGCAGGCATGAGTTGCCTCGATATTGTGAAGACCCTGAACCGGGGGGGAGTTCCCTCACCTCCACGCCGCGAAGGCGACGTCAACTACAAATGGCACGTCTCCACCGTCTCCCGTATCCTGAGAAACCCCAAATATCATGCACTAGACGTCTGGAACCGCCGTAAGCAGATTTGGAATCCCCTGACGGGCCGCAAGGAAGTCAAGTTCCGGCCGGAATCGGAGTGGGAGGTCCGCGAGAATCCTGACCTGCGCATCATCAGCGACGAGCTTTGGAACGAGGTTCAGCGTCGCATGGACAGCCAGGAGTTCGGCGGGCGTCGTCGTGGCGGGCTCAACCGGTCTGGAGCGAGCCGCTCTTACGTTTTCAGCGGAATTCAGAAATGCGGCCCGTGCAAGGGAAATATCAATATTGTGGGCGGGTCGCCCCCATCGGCGCAGTACGGCTGCCACAATCACAAGTTTCACGGAACCTGTGACAACGGTCTTGTGATTCAGCAGCGCATCCTGGAACAGGAGATGCTGAAGGCCCTGGCCGCGAACTTGACCAGCCCGGCGATATGGGCCGATTTGGCTGCCGAGTTCGCCGTGCGCGTGCGCGAGGCGGTCGACGAGCACGCCCAAGCCCAGAAGCGGAACACCCGGACCCCGGCAGATTTTGACCGGTCCATCGCCGAGGTCGAGGCTCGCATTGCCAACCTTGAAGGCGCGATTGAGAAGCTCGGTGCATCAGACGGGCTGCAGGCCAGATACAAACTCGCCGAGCAGGAACTCGCGGACCTCCAGCGGGAGAAGACCATGGTGGTTGAACCTCCTCCGGCTCAGGCTCTTACAGAGGCGGATATCCATGCGTTTCTGCAGCGGAAGATGACCGAGATCGCCTCTGTGCTGGCCAGCGATCCAATTCGCGCAAAACAGGAGATTCAGAAGCGGGTCTCGAAGCTCATCCTGGAGCCGATCGAGATTGCAGACGGCAACGCCTATCGCGTTACTGGCGATCTGAAGCTGTTCTGTTCTGGCGACGAAGATGTAATGGTGAACACATCAGGGTCCAGATCGCTTCACCATTACTCTTCGTGGACCATGCCCATTGACGAGACGATCTTCTGTCCGGCCCAGTCACGCTCCAAAAAGCAGGGACGACCCAAAAGCGCACGGGTGCCAGTTGCACCTGAGCAGGCTGCCAGCGTGGCTGAGGGCAACCTCGGCCAGCAAGGGAATGGCATCCGGCTCGATCTGCCCCTTGACCTGCCCGCCGCCGGAGCCGCAATCGAGGCCGGGTTCGAAGCGACCGCCTAATACTGGGCTACCCACCCTATGGACAGAGCCTGAGGCTTTGTCCATAGGGTGGGCAGCGAAAGAAGAAAGCACACGACTCAACGCGCAGCCATTCGCCAACTGACACATCCTGGACGCTCTTGGAGAACCGGATTCACGTGGTGGAACGAGTTCCTCCCCGGACTGCGGCAGGGATCAGAAGCTCGCCGTCCTGATGAACGAGCCCGGCCCTACAGCGCGGTATTTGCCTTCATCGAGAGCGCTGCTGGCTGCGATGCCGGTCTCTTCGGCATGATGCCCTGACGACCTGGCCGAACTCGGAGCGGGCTCGGCGACGATCGCGGATATCCATCGCAAGCCGCTCGACGTAGGGAGACACTCAGCGGTTCCAGAGAAAAACTATTCGAAAAACTTCGCCGATTAGCGCCCTCCTCGCCAGATTGCTGGTAGGAGGGATTAACGAAGTGCTGGACCACACCATTACGCACCTGGAAATGGCGGACGCCTACGCGGCCAACGCCAGCCGCATCGTGGCGCTGAAGAAGCACTCGAAGCATCTGCGTGATCTTCACCGGCGCTGCTGCGAGGCTGCCGAACAGGAACGCGCCGAGGCCGCTGCCCACATCAGGGATTTTCAAATTGATCCGCTGCTCCTGAGGCAGGAGCGGGCGGCGTGGCAGAGGCTCCGGCAATATCCGTTGGATCGCGCCGAAGCCCTGGCCTTAACCGACCGGCGTTGGTTGCGGGCCGTGTTCCGTCATGGCAGGCCCGGAAGTCGCAATGTCCGACGGGCTGCGGAACTGCTGCTTCTCGCCGACGAGTCTCTCGGCGACGGGTACGGGGACGATGAGCAGGCATCGGCGACGGAAGCCAGCTTCCTTAACGACGCTCCCGCGGAAGGCGGGCAGGATGCAGGCACGTGCCCCTGTAACAGACGATGTGCGCTCAGGCGCCCCTGAAGCCTGCCGTCCCGACGTTCACGACTTGTTAAAAGAGAGGAAAAGAGGAATATATGAAATGGAAATGGCCCTTCCGGCATAAGCGGCCTGAGTGTGACGTGAGAATTTATCGGGACCCAAAGTCCGGCAAAATGACCCTGCGCCTTCACGGTGACGTCGGCGTTCCTTTCAAGTGGGAGGAGCCGATCCTCACCTTAGACCTCAAACTTGACGCCCCGATGTCTGACGAAGTCGCGGCGCAACTGCGCGACCAGTTGCTGACGCTGCTGCCGCCCGCCCCGAACCAATGACTGCAACGATCGGAATTGCCAAAGGTGGCTGCCCGTCGTCCCGGGGTGCCGGGCCACGGACGGCCACACTCGCGAACTGTCGAGCACACGCTCGGCATTCCTACGCTGGGGAGGTAGAACTGAGGAGCGGATAGGTCAGGAACTCCACCTCGTTGACGGCGAGGATTACAAGCAGGACGCTGTCGATAGCCCCGCAACCTGGCTCTCGACAGAGTTGGTCAGTCATACTCCAGAAGCTCGATGCAGTTGAGCCGCTCATCGTGACCGATCTTGATGTTTTCGAGTGGGATGGTCCTCGCCCGATCCCATCCGTCACCTCGCACCTTTACATAGAATTCGGTGCATTCCACAAGTGTGACTGAATTCCCGTTCCACGGTCTGGAGCCGAGTGTCGTTGCCTGGTGGCTATTCGGCATTTTTACGAGCATGACGCGCTGTCCTACATGCTTCGAAATTTCGCGTCCACGCCGCGCAATTTCGGACTCCATCGCAGGCTGTCGAGTTTGCCCGATTGCCAGCCTCGCACAGTGCTCGCGCAGAGTCTTCCAGGCCCGCAGCACATCGCTGGGGTAGTAGACCTCGTCGTTATCGACGAGTTTCGCGCAGTTCTGGCAAAGCCATACCCCGTTCGGGGTTGAACGTCGCTGATCCGGCGTGAGGTTAGGGTCGTACCGAGGTCCACCCGCTGACGCCGCCGTGATATGCGCTGCAACGCCGATGTTCAGCGCCTTCGACGGGTCTTCCTGGGGACCGGCAGTACTAGCCCCGCAATCCGGGTTCGAGCAAATCAGGGCGGCCCGATTGGCCAAGCTACGCTTCACATCGTCTGGAAAGTCATCCCGCATCGCGCGCGTCGATTCCGATTCCATCTTAGGACAGCGTTCCATTGCCCGACCCGCTACGCTGACGCCGGTCACTCTTTTCCGAACCTCGCCGCCAAAGCCCGCAGGATCGGAAACAAGAAGGCCTGAATGTCCTCAATCTCATCCTCCACGACCCGCCCCTTCTCCATATATAAGCCCGGTTGCTCCGCGACGATGACTGACGAGTCGAGCAGGACAACCAGCCTGTCGGTCCTGCCGCCGGGTGCGTAATCGCTCAACACCGGCAATCGATAGTACAGAGTATTGAGCCGATCCACGCAGCGTTCGTCGCCGTGGCCAATCGTCAAATAATTGTTGGCGACCGCATCGGCAGGATCGCTGGCCACCCACCAGCGGCGGCCCTGGATGTTCAGACTGGTCAGTACCTCGCGCAAGACCGCGAGGCTGACTACAAAGCCGAGGTCTATTTCATCGAGATTGATGGTCATGGCGAATGTCTCCTGTTCCGCCTCAGAGCGGATTTGTCGTGCCAGTTTCATCGGTGACCGATCTTCATCACTATGGGTGGCTTGTCGATTGCGCCCTCTGGTCCGAGCAGCGCAGCGTTTACGAACGTTGTATGCTCCGACTCGACGATTCGAGGTGAGCGCCTGTCCAGATGCACATGCCCAAAGACATGGAGCTTTGGGCGGAGGCGCACGACGGCTTCGAGCAGGACCGGATCGCCTTGGTGGTAATCGGAACCGTAAGAGGCATCCAGGATGCCGTATGGCGGGCCATGGGTGATGAGAATGTCAGTGCCATCGGGAATCTGAGAGTAGAGCCGACTCCGATCCTCCGATGAACTTCTGCCAAAAGCGCCTCCGTAAAGGGGCGTAACAGGAGAACCGCAAACACGCAGACCTTCGATGTCTATTGCCTCGTCGATCAGGACGGTTGCGTTGCTGAGGAGCGAGCGTCTGGATGGGTCCGACTCCAGCCAGTAGTCATGATTCCCAGGCACAACAATGCGGCAGCGATGGGGGAGTTCTCCCAGCCAATTATTAAAATCGATGATCGAGCGGAGATTCCGAGACATCATGCTCATATCACCGGCGTGAATGAGAATGTCACCCGGAGGCACTTCCACCTCGGCGTGCTGCTCATGGGTATCGCTGAGCAGGACCAGTTGCAGACTGCGATTTGCCTTTTGGCGTCGAGCGGTCATCTGTCTTGTCTCCATACCTGATACTGGTGAGGCGCGACGAATTTGGCGAAGTTTGGTTCGCGCCTTCGAAAAAGGGCCGGTCCGGCCACGACGGGCACGGACCGGTTGCGAAGAACTGCCTTGGTTGCGCCCGAGAGTATCGGTCGCTACCTGAATCTGGCGGGCTGGTGGAAAAACGGCGAAGTTTCGAGCATCACGATCGACAGAAGCAGAGAACAGGCGGGGTCACTGCCGCTTTCCAGGTCGTGAAGCTCAGGTGAAGAATCAGGTCGCCATGCTTCACGGTCCAGCGACCTGCTGCATTACAACGCTGCATTACAACGCAGTGTCCGGCTCGGGCGGCTCATTGCATCAGTTCAGGGAACGTGGCGCAGGTGCGATTCCTCGCAGCGCGGTGGGACGGATCGACGCGGTGAACGGCGAACCCTGAGAACCGCCCGCGTCAGGACTGTTCGCGTATCGACGTCATCTGAGGTTTCCTGCCTCGTATCGCTCCTCGCCGGGTTCGGAATCCCACTTGATCTGCTCCGTGGTTACCGTCTCCCCCGCTGCTCCAATCCCGGCGATTCTGGCGATCTCATGCTGCCGGTCTTGCGTGAACCGCGTGGAAAAATGATCCAGCGCTGAAAGGGGCTCTGTGTAAATCCTGTGGACGCGCAGTGGAAACGACGCCGTAGGCCATAGGTAGTAAACGGGTTGGCCGATCATTGCCATTTCATTTGCCACGTCACCAGAACTGAGGTGAAGGCGAACCCCAATATTCGGGGTTGCGCCCATCTAGGGAACCTCTGAAGTACTCTGCGCTCCACAGGCGATGGGGTTAACCTGGGTTGTGGAGGAACAGGACGAGTGAGACAGCAGACGCTGGCGGCGCAGAAGGGTTTCGAGAGATACGGGAAGAAGACGCGGCGGGAGCAGTTTCTGGAGGAGATGGATCAGGTGGTGCCGTGGGCTGAGTTGGAAGAGTTAGTCCGGCCG
>JASHNW010000103.1 GCA_030041435.1 Acidobacteriaceae bacterium | reverse complement strand
GAAATACCCCTGATGCTGACGGATCGGCTGCTTTCGAGGGATGGGCAGCTGATTTATCCGGTTTCGCCGAATCCGCAGCGGCCCTGGGTCCCGGAGGTCTTCGGCAACGCCATTCTGGTGAATGGCAAGCTGCTGCCGTATTGCAATGTGGAACCGCGCAAGTACCGGCTGCGGCTGATGAACGGATCGAACGGCCGGTTCTACCGGGTTTCCCTGGCGGGGAATCCTGACCTTCACGTCATCGCCAACGACCAGGGGCTGCTGCCGGCGCCGGTGGCGGCGCGGCGGGTCCCGCTGGCGCCGGCGGAGCGCGCCGACGTGGTGGTGGATTTTGCGCCGATGGCGGGGTCGTCGATCCGCCTGGTCAGCGACTCGTTTGAGCTGATGGAATTTCGCGTGGCCAAAACCGGGGCGCCGGACACCAGCGAGCTTCCGGCGGCTCTGTACCCGCAAATGTTCCGGCCGCGCGAGGCCGACGCAGTGCGCACGCGGCGGCTGACGCTCGATGAGCGGCTGGACGACGTGCAGCGCTCGATGGGCATGCTGCTCAACAACACGCCCTGGATGGCGCCGGTGACGGAGAAGCCCACGCTCAATACGACGGAGATTTGGGAGCTCGTGAATCTGACCGACGACTCTCACCCCATCCATTTGCACCTGGTGCGGTTTCAGATTCTCGACCGGCGACGCATCGACGCCTTCGAGTATCAGTCGACGGGAAACTTCCGCTTTTTCGGACCAGCACAACCGCCGGAGGCGCTCGAATCGGGATGGAAAGACACGGCGCGCGCCGACCCCGGAGCGGTCACGCGCATCATCGTGCCGTTCGTAGGCTATGCGGGTCGGTACGTGTGGCACTGCCACATTCTGGAGCATGAGGATAACGAGATGATGCGGCCGTATGAGGTGCTGGCGCCGGCTTGAACCTGATCCGGTACTTTCGGTGTGAAGCTTTCGTGCTTCCGGCTTCAGCCCTGGACGGACACGCCGGAAAACGTGAGCAGCGCGACGCCTTTCACCGGCTCACCAAAGGTCTTTGCTGGCTGGAAGACGCTGGTCAGGAGGAGGCTCTCCAAATCCGCGCGCGTAGCCGGATCGCTCGGCCCCGAGAGGATCTCGTAGTCGTACACGCGCCCCTGTGCGTCCACGAAGACTTCCACGGTCACCGGGCTGCCTTTGCGCGAAACGGTCCCCGCATCCCCCTCCACCGTTGAGTAGAGAAAGCGGGGGCTGGAGGCCATGCCGAGCGGTTCGTCGCGCGCCGCAGCCGGCTCCGGTGCGGCAAAGGCTCCGATGAGAAACGCCATGGTTCCCACCAGTACCACCGCGCTGGCCAGCCCAGCGGAGGCCTGAATGAGGAAGGGCGCCACGGTGTTCTGCCAGCGCACTTTCCAGGTCGCCAGCGCATTTTTGGGAGTGCGCGCGTGCTCCTGTGACAAGGCCACGCGGATGCGCAGGCCCAGATCGACGGGCGGGCGCGCGGGGCCCAGACTGGCCAATGACTGCTGTATCTGTCGCCAGGCTCCGAAGTCTTCAGCGCATTTCTCGCAGCCGTCCAGATGGCCCGCAATCGACTGCATGGCAATACCGGTCAGGTTTCCATCGAGATAGTCGGAAAACTGAGCGCGGATGGACCTGCATGTGCTCATACGGCCTCCTCGGTCGAGCAGGCGTGGGAAACAGGCAAAGCGGAAGAGGGGGAAGGCCGGCGGCTGGCCGCAGCCATGAAAGGCGCCAGACGGCTCTTCAGGTGCGCGCGCCCGCGCATGAGGCGCGATTTGACCGTACCCAAATTCGCGTTCAGAATTTCCGCGATCTCTTCGTATCCAAATCCTTCGATATCGCGCAGCACCACAACGGTCCGGAAGGGCTCCGGCACCTCGCGCAGGGCAGCTTCCACGCGAGCCGCAATCTCGGCATGCGCGGCGGCTTCGAACGGCGATTCCTGCTGATCGACGAGCGTGTCGATGATGCCGCCATGCGGCTCCTGGCCGCAACTGGATTCATCGGCTTCGATCGTGATTTCGCGCCCGCTGTGCCGTGACCACCAGCGCCTCTGGTTCAGCGCCTCGTGCAGCGCGATGCGGTAAATCCATGTCCGCAGGCTGGCCTCGCCCTGGAAATGCCCGATACCGCGGAAGATCTTGACGAACACTTCCTGGGTAATGTCGGCGGCGTCGCCGGGATTGGGCAGGATGCGATAGATGAGGCTGTAGAGCGGCTGCTGGTAGCGAGAGATCAGCCAGGCAAAGGCTTCCTCCGATCCCGCCTTGAGCTGCTCGATTACCGCAGCTTCTTCGGGATGAACGCCAATGACTCCTGCTAGATTTCCCACAGCTGTGCCCGCCTGCATCGTACTACTCCTCTCAGCGTAACAGGAAAACCACAGCTCCCGCTCGGCATTCCGGGAACCCGGTACGCTCGCAGGCGTACCGGGTATGCGCCCGGTTCAAGTGCCTCGCTCACTCTTCTCCAGTTAGACACGGGGAGGGGCGGCAGAGTTCCCGCAAATTGCGGATTGCTGCCCCGCACTCTACGAGTGAGACGCCGAATTCTGGCTCGGATTGGTCGGCTGGGCCGGTTTTGCCTCGGGCTTTTTCGTGGACGTTGTGCGCCTGTGATGGGTCGTCCTGGCCGGCGTGGGACCGTCGTCGATCACCGTCGTTTTGACCCTCGGCGGAGCCGCCCGCTGGGCCGCAGCCGCTGCCTGAATCGCCGTCCGCAGCCGGACCAGCTCGGCCTGCTGCGTCTCCGACCCGTTCAGGATTACGTCGCCGAGGTTTGCGCGCGCGTCCTCCAGATTCTTCAGCGCCGCCTCCAGAGACGTGCTCTCCGGGTCCGGAGCGGCCAGCTCTGCCGTTTCCACCACCCGCAACAGCGTGTCGTACAACGCATCCACGTTGCGGTAGACGGCGAACGCCGCAGGCACCGATCCCGGCGCCGCATCCGCCTGCTGCAGCAGCCCGGCCAGCGTACCGCTCAGGTCGCGCTGAATCGAGACAATATCCTCATCCGCTGCATCGCGGACTGAGTTCGGCGCTTTCCACCGATGGGTGTTGATCTGCTGAAGCGCCTGCGCCACCTGCGACAGGGCGGGCCGCACGGTTGCAGAGACGGCGGCGCCGCCGGGGACGGCGCTGGGCATCTGCGCTATCGCAGAGGCTGAGTACACGGCGGCGGAAGTCGCGCACACCACGAGGAAGACGATCGACCAAACCCGGAAACGGAGCATATCTGGAGCACGATGCCCCCGAGCCTCTGGCGGTTGCTCGCGCCGGCCATTGACCGCGACGTGCGGGCCGTCATGGTCGGTCCTCGCGTCCGTACGCCGCTCGGCCGGTTCGTTGACGAATCGCTTCCAGTCCATGAAAATAGGATAGTCCCGCTTGTGGGCCTGTGGCGCAGCTGGGAGCGCGCTTCCATGGCATGGAAGAGGTCGTCGGTTCGATCCCGACCAGGTCCACCAAATCCCTTCAAGAACTTAGCGAAACCCTCCCAAACCATTTGCCCGCATTTTGCCCGCAAATGGCAGAATCTTTCCGCGAGACGGCACTACGGTCTTCTTCTCTCCTCCTTCCGTAGTGTGCTGCTTCTTCTCCGCGACGACAGAGCGCTTCTGCCCGGATGCCCTTTCGCCCACGACGCGGTTGAGACGCTCTGGCAACCTTGCTTCCGGCGTCTGGGGATCAGGTCCTTCAGCGCCCGAGGCCACCAGCTCGTCGTGAATCGAGTTGATCGCCGTGCGCACCTCGCGCTGCAACGACTGCATGTAGACTTCCATGATCGTCGCCAGCCGGCTGTGCCGCATCAGGCCCCGGATGTCCTTGGGGTTCCCCTTGGTCTTTCCCAGTGTCGCAATGGTGCGGCGGATGACCTGGAATGTCAGCTTCGGCAGTTCCAGTTCCGGTTCCGGTGCGAGCTTGTGCAGGACAGGTGGCGATAGTTGCTGGAGTCCATCGGCTCGCCGAAGCGCCCTGGAAACATAAAGCCGTCTGGCGATGTGTCTTTCCCCTGCTTCCTGCACTCCTCCCGGTATTCTGCGTTTTCGTTCGCCAGGACGTCGGCGATCGGAACCGTGGTGAGACTGGATTTGGTCTTTCCGAAGGGTCGGATTTTCCCTTTGTATACCGTCTCCTGAATATCCAGGACCCGGTTGTCCTCAAGGAAGCAACGCCACCGCAGTGGGAAGAGTTCGCTGGGCGGCAGTGCGTTCGACATGTCGAGCTTCATCAGGATCCAGTCCCGAAGACTGATGTCTCCGAGCTTTTCCAGGGCGGCGCGAAGCTGAACCGAAGCCGTTTTACCTTGTTTCCGTCTCACCAACATTTTCTTCCCGGAGCGAGTGTAAGTCCTTGTCCTGCTTCAGTCATGGAGTCCTGCGGGGGCCCGTTGCCGCCGGGGTCAGCCCGACATACACTCGCCAGTGGAGGGAGGATTCTTGCCCCTTCGGAAAGTAAGGAAGGTCCTTCTCTGCCTCGGACGCTGGAAAACTGTCCCCGTCACGATCAATGTGCCGAGTTTCCGGGTGTGGCCGCGGGGAATTCGCGGTAAGGACCCCGACGGCTACCGCATGCGGCAGGAGAAAGTGGCTGTCTGATGCCAAGCCCCGAACATGCGCGAGCTGCCCCCTGATCTTTCCCCTGAGCTGCTGACGGGGCATCAGTTCCTGCTCAGTCGTGGGCAGTTGAAATGGTTCCAGGTGCCGGGACCATCCGGCACAGTGGAACGTAAAGATCTAACCCTCAGCGACGGTTCACTGCGTCGAGCGCCGAACGACCCACGTTCCCGCTGGGCAGTTTCGGAGAAAATGCCGGTAATTACGTAAGTTACCGCGCAACGGCATCAGCAGCCGAAAACACTTCGCCGCCCTATACAAGACGCAGGATAATGGTTGGAAGTCCCGCAGTCTGCACAGCAGTCGCGCGTTCCGCCGGAAGGGTAAATCGCCTGGAGGACATCATGGCGATAGGCCGTTCGCACCTCATCCTCGGATTCTTCTTTTCCTGCGCCCTGTCGGTCCTCGCCAGCGGCCCTACGGGGACGATTACCGGCACGATCACCGATCCAACGGGCGCCGTCGTCACCAAAGCAAAAATCGTCGTGCAGGACGAGGCGACGAACGCCACGCGCGAGGCCGAGACCAACGGCGACGGCGACTATACCGTCGCCCTGTTGCCCCCGGGCCGGTACCGCATATCCGTGGAAAGCCCCGGATTCCGCCGCAGCGTTATCCAGAACGTCAACCTCGACGTGGATCAGACGAGGCGCGTCGATTTCGCCCTGGTGGTGGGCGCGGCTACTGAAGAGGTGACGGTGACCGATACGCCGCCCATCGTGCAGACCGACACCTCCACGCTGGGACAGGTGGTCAACAACCATCTCGTCCAGAACCTGCCTCTCAACGAGCGCAATTTCCTCTCGTTTGCGCTGCTGGCGCCGGGGAGCGAACTGCCTGCCGAGGGATCGCAGAACTCCACCCAGGGCGGCTCCATCAACGTGAACGGCGCCCGCGACCAGTCCAACAACTTTCTGCTCGATGGGCTGGATAACAACGATCCCTATCTGAACCAGTACGTCGCTCTGCCTTCCATCGATGCCATCCAGGAGTTCAAGGTCCAGACCAGCGACTATTCCGCCGAATACGGTCGAGCCAGCGGCGCTCAGGTCAACGTTGTTCTCAAAAGCGGCACCAACGATTTTCACGGAACCCTTTTTGAGTTCTTCCGCAATCGTGAGATGGATGCCAAAAACTACTTCGACTTCCCTGCCTGCACGGCCGGCTCCATCCCCGGCACCTGCGGTCCCATTCCGCCCTTCGATCGCAACCAATTTGGAGGAACGCTGGGCGGACCGGTTCGCCGGGACCGGACCTTCTTCTTTGTGTCTGATGAGCAGCTTCGTCTGCGGCAGGCGCAGACGAGGGAAGCCACGGTGCCCTCGGCCGTGCAGTGGCAGGAGGCGGAAGGCGTTGCGGACACGCTGTTCGGCTGCCCGCAGAATCCGGTTTGCCAGATCGGCCAGAACGTCGAAAATCTCTATCCGGCGGCCAACGTCGGTTCGGACCTGACCACTTCCAACACGTTTCTCGCTGCGCCGGTCATTCGCAATGCGGTGAATCTGGTTTCGGTGAAAGTCGACCAGCAGGCCAGCCCGGACGATCGTGTCTCCGTTCACTATTCCTCGACAGGTGAGAATCTCTTCGATCCCTACGATCCGGTCAACGCGTTCACTTCGCTGCCTGGCTACGGCAGCTACACCATGAACCTCGGCCAGAATGTTGGCGTGGACTGGACGCGGGCGTTTCGCTCGAGCATCGTCAACGAATTCCGCCTCGGATATACGCGGATGAGCGCGACCGTGCTGCAACAGAACCACGGCGACAATCTCGAACAGGCGCTGGGCTTTCCCGACATCCTCACCCGACCTGTGGATCTGGGCGCACCGGACATCACGCTGACAGGGTTCGACGGCATCGGCGAGCCCATCAACTATCCGCAGGAGCGCCACGACGGCACGTATCAAATCTCCGACAACGTGGCCTGGAGCGTGGGCATGAACCAGTTCAAGATCGGGACCGATCTGCGGCGGGTGCAGATCGACAACTACCTCGACTTTCTTGCGCGGGGCGAGTGGTTCTTCCTCGGCGAAACGGTGGCCGGGATTCTGGGCACTTTCGGCGACCCAACGCCGTGCAGCGCCGCTCCCCCCGACGATCCCGAGACCTGCTCGCTGGCGCAGTTGCTGGGCGCGGTGCCCGACTACGCTCTCTCCGTCAGCGGCAACACGAACAACGATCTGCGCAGCAACGGCGTGAGCGCCTACGTGCAGGACGACATCCACGTGATTCCGCGCCTGCTGCTCAACGTGGGCCTGCGCTATGAATTCAACAGCCCGCCGGTCGAGGCGCGCAATCGCTTCAGCGTTCCCCAGCTCATTGCCTGTCCTGAACCGTGTGCCCTCTCGCCGCAGTTCACCGTGGCGGGGACGGACGGGATTCCGCGAGCCACCTACTATCCCACGTATCGCGATGTGGCGCCGCGCATCGGCATCGCATGGCGCCCGATGAAATCGGAGCGCTGGGTGGTGCGCTCGGCCTACGGCATCTTCTACGACGTGGCCATCGGCAACGTCAATATTCTTCCCCGCATCAATCCGCCGTTCTACGATCTGGCGGCGTACTTTCAAACGCCCAACTGTCCGGGCGGGCTGTGCACCGTTCCCGACATCCTGAGCCAGACGGGGCAGTTGTCAGGCGTGGTCCAGGGCAACACGATCAACCCGCACTTCCGTGACGGATACATGCAGCAGTGGAACGTCGATCTGCAATACGAGCTGGAGCCGAACTGGATGGTCGACCTCGCGTATGTCGGGTCCAAGGGCACGCATCTGGCGAACGTGATCGACCAGAACCAGGCGAACCCAATGACCGGGCCGCCCTACGGCCAATTCTCCTCGGTGCTGTACGTGGAGTCGGCCTCGTCCAGCGCGTACAACTCGATGCAGTTCCGTTCCGAGCGGCGCGTGAACCACGGGCTGGCGTTTCTGGCGGCGTATACGTGGTCGAGGTCCATCGACGACATCTCCTCCATCTTCGGCGGCAGCGTGGGGTCGGGGCTGCCGCAGAATTCGCAGAATCTGAACGGAGACCGGGGCCCGTCCGACTTCAATGCGACCAACCGTTTCTCCGTGAGCTCGGTCTATGACGTGCCTTTCCACAAGCCGCAAAGTGTGGGTCTGGCGTGGAGCGAGCCGGTGCTGAGCCACTGGCAGGCGGGCGGCATCTTCTCGGTGCAGTCGGGCTCGCCGTTCACCGTGGTGCTGCCCGGCGCGCCGGCTGCGTCCGCGGCCGCCTTCGGCAATCCGGAGAGGCCCGATCGGGTGGGCGATCCGAACAATGCGGGAACCATCGAGGGCAATCCAACGTGCGAGGCGCCGGCGCAGATCCATACGCCCGAAAACTGGTTTAACCAATGCGCGTTCGCCGAGCCGGCGGCGGAGCCGTTCGGACCAGCGTTTGGCACCGAGGGGCGCAATATTCTCACCGGGCCGGGTTATGAGGACCTCGATTTGGCGCTTACGAAAGAAGTCCCGCTGCACATCGAAGGCCATCCAATCCAGTTCCGCGGCGAGTTCTTCAACCTGCTGAACCATCCCAATTTCGACGATCCGTATCACACGTTCGACCTGGTCGCGTGCGGGCAGAACAACAACTCACTGTGCCCGGCGGAGAACTACGGCGCGGTTCTGTCGGCGAATACTCACGGCGACAAGCCGCCGCGGCAGATCCAGCTCAGCCTACGGTACGCGTTTTGAGAGCGGGCGGGGTACACCCCCCAGGCGATAGTTTTTCCGCTAACTAACCTGTTTGCCGATAAGTGCGGATTTCGTCTGGGGATCTTAAACCGCAATTACCTCGAAACAACGTACTTTTCGGGGACTTCCCTCCCGCGGGCTACTCGAGCCAGACCGCTCTTCTAGAGCAGTTCTAATTTAAGTATCTACATTTATGCGATAATCCTCCTGTCCTTTAGAAGGAGGGTTCGGATGCAATCGTATTCGCAGGATCTGCGTGATCGTGTGCTTCGGGCGCTGGCTCGGGGAGAGGGCCCATCGGCGATCGCGCAGCGCTTTGAGGTCAGCCGCTTCTATGTTTATCAGGTGCGGGACCGGGAGCACGAGACCGGGGTGCGGA
>JASHNW010000102.1 GCA_030041435.1 Acidobacteriaceae bacterium | reverse complement strand
GCAGCGGATACTCGCGCTGCTCAGCGTCTTCTCTGCACAGGGCCAGATAGGGCGCTGCCAGCGCCCATTCCTCATCCGTCACATCGCTCGGATAGCCCCGCCGCTCACCCTGTGCCACCGCCCCAGGATGCACGATCCCACACTGGATCGATCATCTCTTTCAAAACGCAGGAACAAAGTTAATAACAGGCTCTAGTCAGCGCACCCAAAACTCGGTAGAGTCCGCCGATAATCAATCCTGCAGGAGCACGGAACGTTGGATTTGTGACATCCAATAGGCATGCCTACTTCTTCTCAGTAGAGACACCGACAGAAGTTGCTGATTGAGATCCAGTGGGGTCTCGACGCTTCTTTTTGTGGTCTCCACGGAACCCAGCATAGAAAATCAAAGCAATCCCAGGTACGTATTCGGCAACAAGAATGTATATAAATACCTTATGGGCAAAGTTGTCAGATACTAGGGTCGTCAATAGGTAGACCTGCAGAGCAGGAATCCCGAGAGAGGCACCTATAACTAATACTGCAATCAGCAGTCGCTTCCAGCTCTTTTTGGGGAGTGTAGCCCCGCAAAACCCAGCTAGCCACGCCACAGCCCAAAGTGCGACAATCAATGGTATTATAGTCAACACCGCAATCATGATTTGTCTCACATTCCGCTATAATCTGGGCATCTAGGTCCGCAAAGAGTTAATGAATAAGTATCGCCCTCTTATAGAAGATAGCTATTGGCATCCACATCTGTGGCCGCTCATGGTATTGCCAGCCGTCCCGCCCAGTGCGCCTGAGACAAGGCCGACATTGTTTCCAAGAAGATTTTCGGCAAAAAGCAAAGCGTTATATCCCTCGGTACCTTCCACAAAACCCGCTGCGGCACCAAGCCCATCAAGGTAGAGACCAAGCCCTCCCCCTAGTCCGCCCCCTATAGCTGCCCCTCCAACTTCGCCCCAGTTGTAGCAAGGCAGACCCATGTTCTGCCCGTGACGCCACTTATGAAAAGCCTGCCCCGCCAAATCTCCCACAGCGCCGGCAACAGGCCCCGCAATTGCCCCGTCTAATGGATCGAGAGCACCGAGCCCGCCGCCTAGAAATCCGCCAATGACTGCGCCGGCAACGACGTCTTGCCAATCCCAATCGTCACCCGTCATTGCACCTAGCGCACCGAATGCAAGTCCATTGCCAAAACCAATGAGGGCGCCCGCAACCCATCTGCCTGACGGATCGCGATAGTTGATAGGGTCATCGTGGGTGTAAGCATACTTGTTGATTCCTCCCTTGAGGCCGATCGGGTCTTCGCTCAGGAACCTTCCCGTTTGTGGGTTGTAGTATCTGGCGCGGTAGTAATCGATGCCAAGCCCATCGAACTCGCTGCCGGTGTATGCATAGCTGTTCGTCGTTGAGCCAGCAACGGTCATGTTGCCATAGGGATCATAACCGTATTGCACATCTGAGTTTCCCGATGGATCGGTTAACGCTATCGTGCTGCCCAACGCATCCGTCAGGTAGTTCAAAGTACCGTTAGAGTCGGTGCGAACAAACCGCTCGTCAAGTCCGCCCGTCAGCAGATTGGCGGTTGGAGTTGTCCCGTTCAACTCCTGAACTGGGTTAAGGCCGTCGTAAAGGAAATTCGTGTTTGCACTGAGCATTGTCTTCCCAAATCGGCGTCCCAGCCCGTCATAGACGAATGTTGCGCCATTGCTGTTCGCGGCAACGAGGTGGTTCCTAGCGTCCCAGGTGTATGCGTTCGTGCCGTCGTTCAGCGTGTTGCCGTCGGCGTCGTATGTCATGGGAGTGGAACCCCACTCGGTGAGCTGATTGTCGGCATTATAGACCGCGGTTCCCACCGCCGCCGGCATCTGCGTGGTCGCCAGGCTGCCGCTGACGCCCACGCGCTGCCCGTCAGCATCGTAACCGTATGCCAGATTCGCTGAACCAAACCCAGCTCCCTGATAGACGATCCCGGTCAACTCAGAGGCAGCATCGTAGCTGTAAGCGGCGGTGATCCCATTGGGAATGGCCATGGCAGTCCGCCGAGCTAAAATGCTTTGCACGATGGCCTCACCGCTCCCTTTCTGTAGCGCTTGTGGAGCCTGACGCCTGTTTCATGCTATGGGTCCGTTCGACTCCGCGCCGGGATGCATGGTGCACCGCTCAGGAAGATCTCGGCGGCGCTCCGCTCAGGACGACATTCGTATTTGTGGGTGCGGGGCCTGGAAGGTCGGCAACCAGGAAATTAGGCATGTGACAACAGTGCGCCCCGGTGTTTACCACATCGTTGTTTCCAGGTTAGCTGCTCTTCCGCCCGGAGTCCCAAAGGGCCACGCGGCCGTCTGTTGATTCAGATCTGCTCTGGAGGCACGCGATGCATTCCAGGTTTCTCTCGGCGCTTCCTGTTCTGCTCCTGGCCGCATGCGCCGCCCTCCCGGCCCAGGTGATGAGAGCCAGTTCCGATGAAGTCGCGCTCACCGGTAGTCCGCAAACGAACAACGTTCCCTACACCCTCACCCGCACCTCCACCATCGTGCAGACACTCGCAAACGGAGCCACTATCACTCGTACTTTTACCGTGAAATCGGCTCGCGACACGGAGGGCCGTACCTATTCGGAAGAGCACCTGACTCTTCCCGGCAATCCCAATCGTCAACCTTCCGGCGTAGTTAACTACAGAATCTTCGATCCTGTCGCCCGCACGAACATAGCCTGGAGCAGCCGCACGAAGATAGCATATGTCACCCACATTCCAGTACAGGCTGCGGAGGTTGACGCGGCTCGACTGCCGCAGACCGCTCGCGCGCCCACGCACGTTAAACGCGAGGACCTCGGCGTCCGCACCATTGCTGGCATAGAGGCCAGAGGCACCCAAATCACGGCAGTCGTACCCATGGGTGAAGTGGGGAACGACCAGCCCTTCACCATCGTGACGGAGGAATGGATGTCCATGCAGTACCACATTCCGCTTTTGACCATTCGTGACGATCCACGCTCGGGTAAACGCACGGATGAAGTCATCGATTTTCAACCCGGCGAACCGGATCCCGCGTTATTCAGGATTCCCGAGGGGTACACCGTCCTGGAACGTACCGCCGCTGAATCCCCATTAGGCACTCCCTGACCAACGTTGCCTGAAAACGCAGGTGGCCGCTCCACCCTAATCGAGTTCCCTCTCGAACCGGAGTACTGAGGGCAGCTTTGGAATCGAGAACGAACTGATGGGACGAGCGCCAATTGGTGGATCGTCCGCATCCCGGAAGTTTCGACCCCGACAGTTTTTGTCTATAGCCTTCAAGACTCAGCCCTGTGACGATGCGGTCAGACCGCTCCCGCTGCGAAGAAGCCGATAATCATTAGCGGGAATGATCCAAGCCCAATCGTCCAGGCAAGCCACTTTGGGGCACCGCGTGAGCCAGCCCACATGGCAAGCGCGATGGCGACGGGAGCGGACAGGAACATCAACCCCAGATTCAGAATCTCAAAGTCTTCCCACGGCGGAAGATAAGGTCCAGGTTTCGCTTCGTAATAGAGAACGGTTCCGGCTGCGAGCGCGGCGTTTCCCGATGCGAATACGAGTGCTATAAGCCCCAGCATCGTGGGACTTTGCCGCCTTATCCGCACTAAGACGGCGAAACAAGCAGCAAACATCAGCAAAGCAGGCCCACACGTAAGCGAGTACAGCGTCACCAGTCGAACCATGCGCAACAGTATATTTCGCCTGTTGTTCTCCAAGCGACGTTCGTCAGGCTGTTCGAAATGGGCGAAAAGTCGGGCATCCGGAAGCTTCGGCCCGGTGTAGCAGCTAAGCGATGCGGGAAATTTATGCTACCGATCTGGACATTCTGGGCATCTGGTTTTAGGGGATATTGGAGAATCGGTAAGTTGCGTAATTTCAAACTGGCGTGGTGTTGTGCCATGATACAAAACCTCGCTCGTGGCGTTTTTTGCGGGGTGTGTCGTGAGAACCCGCCCATGCAGAACCAGCCTGAGCGGGATACCCGCCCGGCCCACCCGAGCAACACCGGCTCGGATGGGGCACCCGCATTGTTCACAGACTGTAGTGCGCCCGGCCGTGCCCCTTCAAGGCGGCGAGATTTTGCGCATGCTGTGAAGCCGTGGTCTGATACAAGGGTCTAACCGCAGGGTCGTCTCATTCAATAATTTGCCAAGAGCCGGAAATCTTTCGTGCTAATTTTGTGCTTCTCTGATGGCTCAGACGGTGAACAACGGGTTTCGGAACTGAAACTTCCGCGTGGCCGGGAATACGGCCAGGAACGGCGATGGGGCTGCTGTCAGGGTGCGAGAAGCCGGCTTGCCGTTCCCTATCCGGAGTCAATGAATGATTTGGCGATTTGGCATAAACCGAGGTCGGAGGTTCGACAGGAGTTGCGTCAGGCAACTCGTGCTCAACCTCCTGAGCGGAGAATTCGGCCACCCGTGCGAAGCCAATCAACGTCTCCAGCACGGCGACGAATCACCCGAGAGAAGTGAACGTATAGGTCTGGTGGCCGATTCAGGTCGCAGTCGCAACGCCGCCAAATTCTCCCGCATTGGCCCTGAAGAAGTCTTCCAAAGTCTGCGCACCGCTACCCGTGACCGTGCGAATTGCATCGGTAGCGCCGCGAGCTTCCTCGTCGCTTCGTCTTTCAGCGGATCGAAAGTATCGCCAAAGACGCGAAAGATGATCGAGCGCGTGAGGATTGATGTGACCTCTCATGGCCTCGGCCCACTGCTCATCCGTGATGCCGACGTACTGTATCGGGCGCTGAAGCGCAGCGCTTAGTGTGTCGACGATCTCCCTGACGGTCGGTGTTGCCGCGATCAGATCGTACGCGTGTGCCGAGGGCGTCTTTGAATCAGCCAGCAGCGTGGCCGCCACGCGAGACACATCCTCTGCGCCTACCAGCGGGATTCTGGCGCTCCCGTCGCCCCACGGCAGAAACACCATGCTTTGCTCGGCGACACTCTTTCTTACCAGCGCCCGCACGTTTTCATAGTACGGCGGCGCGTGCAGATGAACCGCTCCAACCTCCGCCCAGTCGAAGATGCGATCTGCCAGTCCATGTTGCATATTGCGAAAGCTCGGCGCTTTGCGCGCGCCCTGCAGTTGCGAATTGTTGACCACAAGCTCGGTCTTCGCCTCGCGTGCGGCCACAGCAAAGATCGTCGTCGCTTCCAGCAGCCCATCCGACACAGTGTAGGTAAAGTAAGCGCGTTTTATTCCTCTGAGAGACGCGCGGACGGAGTCCAGGTCCAATAAATCCCCTTGCACAACTTCGGCACCAAGTTCCCGGAGAGCATCGGACCTTGCATCCAGCGTATGGACAAAGGCACGAACGGAAATGCCCTTTTCCAGCAGAAGGGCTGCTATGCGACGTCCCGTGGAGCCTTGTGCGCCGCCGGCCGCACCCGTGACGAGTATAGGTTCAGACATCGTTCTTCTCCTTTATGAAATGAGTTTTTAGAAACAGCACCGGCACCTGTCAGTGCCCACTCATCCGCTTGTGGATGCGAGGTCGATCTGAATCAGATTGCGACCGCATCGCCGATGACGGCCCCAGCCGCCTTGCGCCGCGGACGCACCAGCCAGTAGAAAGCGAGGAAATGCGTGATCGTCAGCATGGGCACATAGAGAATCGGAATCGCGTATGCGGCGCCCAACTGCCCCGCCAGCGCCGGAAGACCGTCCCTGACGGCGTGGAAATAGTCGAGCAGGATGTCGCCCGTCCCAACCAGATTGAAGGCCACAACGAACAACCAAAACAGCGGACGTACCCTCACCGTGAGAAGCGCCAATATGGCCAATACTCCGGTTGCAAAGTCGCCGTAAGCAGCAAACGCAGCGAAGGCGCCTGGCAAATGGGGGCCCACAACGCCGGGAAGAATAAACACGAGCCCGAAGAAGCGGAAGCTGTGTACAGTAGCGATGACGCGGTGCGCTTCCATCCGTTCCATCGACCTCAGCCTGGGCAGAACATACACGCCGAAGCAAAGCAGACTCGCGACATAACCCAGAACCAGATGCGTCAGGAAGATAATTTGCGGCAGCATTTGGCCTCCTTTTCGTATAGGATTATATGCATCATCCTATCGATTCAGATTTTCTTCGGACCGGCCGTTTGCACCCTGAGATGATTGCCGACATCCTATAATGAGCCATGCGTTACCGGCCCGAACACAAAGCCGAAACCCATCGGAAGATTGTGAAAGACGCCTCGCGCCGCATTCGCGCCGAAGGGACAACCGGCGCCGCGGTTTCAACCGTCATGCGGGACGCCGGCCTGACCCACGGAGGTTTTTACAAGCATTTCGCGAGCAAGGACGAGCTGCTCGCGGAGTCGCTAAGCCAGGCATTTGAGGACACCGGGGACCGCCTTGCCCACGCGGCCGAACAGTCCAAACCCGAGACGGCATGGAAGGCGATCGTCAGGACCTACCTGAGCCTGGAATATTGTGACCACGTCGAGTACGGATGTCCCTTGCCGGCTCTTGCTCCCGAGTTGGCCAGGGCCGGCAAGACGATGAAACCCCGGATCTTTGAGGAGCTTAAGAAATACAAGAGTCGAATGCTTCCCTTTATGCCTGGCCAGCGAACCGCCGACAAAGACCGCGCCTTCTTTTCCATCTTTTCAACCATGGTCGGGGCAATGGAAATCGCGCGGCTGCTGCCAGAGCACGCGATGCGAGAGAAAGTGCTGGAGACTGCAAGAGAGTTTCTCCTGCGCAGCTTTTGATGGTTGGAGTCGAATTGGCAGGGGCACAGACGCCAACGCAGTTGCCCAATAAACCGGTAGATCAGGAATCCCCGTTTTTCAGTGTCGTGAACAGGGCAAACCGCTCATCTAACGTGCTTTGCCCTATGAATGCTGAATGGAACCTCCGAAAACGGGCTTGTTGCTGTCATGTCTGTGTGGTCCGCCATTCGGAATTTTCAGCCTGTGGAGAATCACCCGTTCAGCGCTGAAAATTGTGCTAATTTGTGCTACCCGGTTGCGATTCCTTTGAATCCTGTGATTCCAGGGAATTGAAAAATCAGTAAGTTATTTGTTTTCAGCCTCGCTTTGAATCGTGCCCTGATATAAGACCTCTCGCTCGTGGCGTTTTTTGCGGGGTGTGTCGTAAGAACCCGCCCATGCAGAACCAGCCTGAGCGGGGTACCCGCCCGGCCCACCCGAGCAACACCGGCTTGGATGGGGCACCCCGAGCCCACCCGAGCAACACCGGCTCGGATGGGGCACCCGCATTGTTCACAGACTGCAGGGCACCCGGCCGTGTCCTGCAAAGCCAGGGATAAGTCAGAAACTCCTTAGTTATTGACGACGGATTCGGCGGGGATACGACTTACCCTGCGGAGCAGGAAGAGATAGGCGCAGACACCTACAACCAGATAGGCTCCAGCTACTGTAAAGGCGGCAGTGTAAGCGTGGCGGGCGTAGAGGTATCCGGTGACAATGGGAGCGGCGATGCCGGAGATCTGGTTGGAGAAGTTCAGGATTCCGCCTACGCTGCCGACGCTGCCCCAGGGAGCGATGAGGGAGGGCAGCGACCAGCCTACGGGGGCGGCGGCGGAGAGTCCGCCGATGGATACGCTGATCCAGAAGAGAGCCTGCGCGGCGGTGTGCGACCAGCAGCAGCCGAGAATGCCGAGGCCCATGGCGGTGCCGAGGACGAGCACGGTCATGCGGACGCGGCTCGAGTTCCAGCCTCGCTGAATGAGCGCGTCGACGAGCAACCCGCCGACGAGGAGATCGGTGAAGGTGGCGACCAGCCAGGGAACTCCTGAGTAGACGAAGGAGTGCAGGAGATCGATGTGCAGGGACTCGGATAAGTAGCTGGGCAGCCAGGTGAGGAGGAGATAGAAAACGTAGTTATACGATCCGAAGCCGAGGGCGAGGCCGAGTACTTTGGGCTGGCGGGCAAGATAGAGCAGAGAGGACTGCTGGTTTGCGCCCGGGTCGGTGTCCGCGTCTGTGGATCGAATGAGGGCATATTCCTGGTTGCTGAGGTGCGGATCTTCCTCGGGCTCGCGGTAGATGACGAAGAAAAGCAGGAAGTAGAGAAAGCTGATGACCCCGGTGGCGGCGAAGCTCAGCCGCCAGCCAATGTGCAGGAGCAGCACCCCAATGAGCGGGACGCCGGCGGCGGGGGCAAATTTGGCGGCCGCGTCGAAGAGGCTGGTGGCGAAGCTGCGCTCCTGCTGGGGGAACCAGCTGCCGACGGCTTTGGCATTGGCGGGGAAGGTGGGGGCTTCGCCGACACCGAGGAGGAATCGCGCGGAGAAGAAGCCAGGGATGTTGGGGGTGACGGCGGCGCCGAAGGAAGCGATGCTCCAGATGAAGGTGCTGATGCGGCCGATGCGGCGCACGCCAAACTTATCGAGCACGACGCCGATGGGGAGCTGGCAAACCATGTAGGTCCAGTTATAGGCGCCGAGCAGATAGCCGTAGGTAATGTCGGAAATTCCGAATGCGGCGATGAGGGCGTTGTGGGAGACGGAGAGGTTGACGCGGTCAAAGTAGTTGACCAGCACTCCGAGGCCGAGCAGCCATGCGATTCGCCATCTGCGCCGAGGAATGATGCCTCCGCTAAGGCCCTTGTTAGTAGGTTCCTCTATCCGGGTTTAGAAAGACGTCCCTCAGGGGCTAAAGCCCAGGTTATTTTTGCGGCGTGGGCGGCACGACTGAAGTCGTGCCCTGATACAAAAGCCCCTCGCGTGAGCATTTGTTCCGCAATCTGTGAAGTCTTGCCGTGATACAAAAGCCCTCGTTCCGGGCACATTTCCAATAACTATAGCAGGCAGCGAGGCTGTGCTCCGGCTCGGTCCGGGCTTCTGTCACAGACTCGGCGGAGTGGAGGCGGCGACGAGGTTATTGCCAGCCGCCGCCGAGAGCGCCATAGAGCTGGACGAGGGACAGGGCTTCTCCTTCTTCGGTTGTGACCAGGTTGAGCTGGGCGGAGTAGAGATTGGTATCGGTGGTGAGGACTTCGAGATAGCTGGTGGCTCCGCCCTGGTAGCGGACGCGTGCGAGGCGCGTGGCGTCGGCGGCGGCGGCGACGAGGAGCTGCTGCTGCTGGCGCGCATCGCGCTGCTTGTCGACGGCGATGAGGGCGTTGGAGACATCGCGAAATGCGCCGGCGATGGTCTTCTGATAATCGATGAGCATCTCCTGCTTCTGGTGCTGGGAGAGCTGGAGCTGGCCGCGGAGTTTGCCGCCTTCGAAGATGGGCTGGGCGAGCGATCCGATGCCGTAGATGAGCTTGCCGCTGGGATCGAAGAGGGTGCTCCAGCTGTCTCCGCCGACGCCGCCGGAGCCGCTGATGGAGAGCTGCGGGAAGAACTGGGCGCGGGCGACGCCGATTTGCGCGTTGGCGGCGATGAGCTGCTCTTCTGCCTCGAGGATGTCGGGGCGGCGCTCGAGCAGCCGGGAGGGAAGGCCGGTGGGCAGGTTCTGCGGCGGCGGATTGAGGGCGGTGGGATCGGTGTGAGCGACGGGGCCGGGATCCTGACCGAGCAGGAGGCGGAGACCGTTTTCCTGCTGCTGGATTTGCTGCTCGAGCTGCGGAATCTGCGCGGAGGCGGTGTATTCGAGCTCCTCGGCTTCGCGCAAATCGGAGAGCGGCACGGAGCCGCCCTGTTCCAGGGTGCGGGTGAGTTCGACGGATTGCTGCCTGGTCTTCAGAGTCTCTTGCGAGATGGCTAACTGGTCATCGAGTGCGCGGAGCTGGAAATATGCGGTAGCCACCTGCTGGACCAGAGTGAGGCGGACGGCGCGCTGCGCCCAGGCCTGCGCGAGGAGCTGTGCGCGGGCGGCTTCGGTTTGGCGGCGATAGAGGCCCCAGAAGTCGGGAATCCACGCGGCGGAGAGATTGAAGCTGCCGGCGGAGATGGTTCCGCTGGGAATGCCGCTGCCGAGAGAGCTGGGCAGGTCCGCGCCGACGCCGCTGCCGCCGACGGTGACGGTGGGGAACTGCTGGGAGCGGGCGATGCGGAGCTGGGCCTGCTGCTCGAGCACGCGCTGCGCGGCGATGCGGACGTCAAAGTTGTTGGCGAGCGCGGTCTGGATGAGCTGCTGGAGCTCCGGCTCGTGGAAGACCTGGGCCCAGTTCTCATCGCCGAGCGAGTTCGCGTTGGGGCTGGAGACGGCGGCGTCGTCGGCTCCGCGAAAGGCGGGCGGTGTGGGAACGGCGGGGCGCGCGTATTTCGGTCCCACGGTGCAGCCGAGCAGGAACAGCGAGGCGACGGTGAGCACGGCGAGGAGGATGTGGCGCTTGTTCTGCGCGAGGTTGCTGGAGATTTTGTGCGCGACAGGGGTGGTCATGCTTCACCTCCCTGGGTCTGCGGCGACGGTGGAGGGCCGTGACTGTCGGGGGATTGAGGAGCGTGGGTTGAATCCATGCTGGTGCCGCGGCCGCCTCTGACGAAGCGGTGGGAGAGATATTCGACGACGGAGAAGGTGACGGGGACCATGAGAATGCCGACCAGGGTTGCGAGGGTCATGCCGCCGATGACGACGGTGCCGAGGATGCGGCGGGATGCAGCGCCGGAGCCGCTGGCCGTCCAGAGCGGGAGGCAGCCGAAGATGAAGGCGAGGGCGGTCATGACGATGGGGCGGAAGCGCAGACGGGCCGCGTGGAGGGCGGACTCGGCGATGCTTTGGCCCTTGCGATAATTCACGACGGCGAACTCGACGATGAGGATGGCGTTCTTGGCCGAGAGGCCGATGAGCATGATGAGGCCGACGGTGGCGAAGATGTCGTTCTCCAGCGAGCGCATAGTGAGCGCGAGATATGCGCCGAGGATCGCGACCGGCGTGCTGAGCAGGACGCTGAAGGGGAGGGTCCAGCTTTCGTAGAGGGCCGCGAGGATGAGGAAGACGAAGAGGAGCGAGAGGCCGAAGACCATCCACGCAGGAACGCCTTCGGCAGCGCGCTGCTCCTGGTAGCTCATGCCCTGGTAGGAGAAGCCCATACCGGGGGGCATGGTCTGATGAAAGACCTGCTCGAGAGCGGCGCGCACCTGTCCGGAGCTGTAGCCCGGCGCGCCGGCGATGTTGAGCTGCGCGGCGTTGTACTCGTTGAAGCGCAGGATGAACTCGGGGCCGGTGATCTGTTTGACATGCACGAGCGAGCCGAGGGGAACCTGACTGCCGTTGGCGCTGCGCACGTAGAACTGGTCGATGTTTTGAATGTTGGTGCGGGTGTCGCCTTCGGCTTCGACAAAGGTTTGCCACTGGCGGCCGAAGCGGTTGAAGTAATTCACAAGATAGCCGCCCATGAAGGTCTGGAGGGTGGTGTAGATGGAACTGAGGTCGACCTGCTGCTGCGAGGCTTTGTCCTGATCCACGTCGGCGTAGAGCTGCGGGACGGCGGGCAGGTAGGAGGGGATGGCGGCGGCGATTTCGGGGCGCTTCGAGATGGCACCGAGAAAGGCATAGACATTTTTGGTGAGGAAGGTGGGATCGTCGTTGCCGGAGCGGTCCTGAAGGATCATGGTGACGCCGCCGGAGGTGCCGATGCCGGGAATGGCGGGCGGCGGGAAGGAGAAGGCGATGCCCTCGCTGACGCCGGCGAGCTTGCGCTGGACGCTGGCCTGGATGGCCTGAATCTGCTCTGCGCGGGATTTGCGGAGGCCCCAGGGCTTGAGGGAGACGAAGAAGAAGGCGGTGTTGGTGCTCTGCGTCTGGGTGAGGAGGCTGAAGCCGTCGACGCCGACGACGCCCTGAATGCCGGGAGTGGCGAGCAGGGCGCTGGAAACGCGCTGGGCGGCGGCGTCGGTGCGCTGCAGGGAGGCGGCGTCGGGCAATTGCATGGCGACGAAGAGGTAGCCCTGGTCTTCCTGGGGCAGGAAGCCGCTGGGCAGGCGGCCGCCGAGGAATACGGCGAGAAGCGCGACGCCGGCGAGGACCAGCATGGTGAGTCCGGACTTGTGGATGAGAACGCCGGAGGTGGAGACGAACTTGTCAGTGGTGCGGCCGAAGAGGCGGTTGAACCATGCGAAGAAGCGCTGCAGGGGTCCGGGACGGCGGGCGTGATCTTTGGGCTTGAGCAGGAGCGCGGCCAGAGCGGGGCTGAGGGTGAGCGCGTTGAACGCGGAGATGAGCACCGAGATGGCAATGGTGATAGCGAACTGCTGATAGAGACGTCCGGTGATACCGGGGATGGCAGCCGTGGGGATGAAGACGGCAGCGAGAATGATGGCGATGGCGACGACGGGACCGCCGACCTCTTCCATGGCTCGGATGGCGGCGTCGCGCGGGGTCAGGCCCTCGTCGATGAGGCGCTCCACGGCTTCGACGACGATGATGGCGTCGTCGACGACGAGGCCGATGGCGAGCACGAGCCCGAAGAGGGACAGCGTGTTGATGGAAAAGCCGAGCAGGGGAAAGACGATGAACGTGCCGATGAGCGAGACGGGGACGGCCAAGAGCGGGATGAGGGTAGCGCGCCAGCCCTGGAGGAAGAGAAAGACGACCAGGATGACGAGCAGCAGCGCGATGCCGAGGGTGACGACGATTTCATGGATGCCGGCGGTGACGGCTTTGGTGGTATCGAGTGGGATGTCGTAGCGCATGCCCGGCGGGAATGTGGCGGAGAGCTGCTGGAGGCGTTTGGTGACGGCGGCCGCGGTTTCGACGGCATTCGAGCCGGGGAGCTGGTAGACGGCCATGATGCCGGCGGGGGCGTTGTTGTAGCGCGCGGTGAGGTTGTAGGTCTGCGTGCCCAGCTCGACGCGCGCGACGTCGCGCAGGTGGAGCACGGAGCCGTCGGCATTGGCGCGAATGACGATGTTGCCGAATTCCTCAGGGGTGACGAGACGGCCCTGGGTGCGCACGGTGTAGGTGAACTGCTGGCCGGAGGGGACGGGCTCGCCGCCGATCTGGCCGGCGGGATTGACGTTGTTCTGGACCTGGATGGCGTTGATAACGTCAGTGGCGGTGACGCCGAGCTTGGCGAGCTGATCGGGATTGACCCAGACGCGCAGCGCGTACTGGCCGCCGAAGACCTGAATACGGGCGACGCCGGGAACGCGGGTGAGCTCGTCCTGGAGGTTGATGATGGCGTAATTGGTGAGGAAGTCGACGTCGTAGCGGTGGTCAGGCGAGGAGAGGCCGATGAGCATGAGCGGCGAGGTCAGCGACTTCTGGACAATGACGCCGGCGGTGTTGACCTGCGCGGGGAGCTGCGACTGGGCCTGAGAGACACGGAGCTGGGAGAGCACCTGGTCGGTGTCGGGGTTGGTCTTGACGTCGAAGTCGACGTAGACGGTCGCCTGGCCGTTATTGGCGTTGACCGAGTACATGTAGAGCATGTTGTCGACGCCATTCATCTGCTGCTCGATGGGCGTGGAGACGGCCTGAGCGAGCGTTTTGGCGTCGGCACCCGGATAGGTGGCCTGCACCATGATTTCCGGGGGAACGATATTCGGATATTGCGAAGTCGGCAGGGTGAGCATGGAGACCGCGCCGATGATGACGGTGAGGATGGCGATGACGATGGCGACGATGGGGCGGCGGATAAAGAATTTGGACACGATTTACCTCCCGCCCGTCGGGCTGGAGGTCGCGACCGCAGCCTGTTCCGAAATGACCTGCGGGCTGACCGGCGCGCCATCGCGCAGCTTCTGCAGATTGTTGGTGATGATCTGCTGGCCGGGGAGCAGGCCGCTGTTGACGATCCAGTCGTTGCCGTACTGCGGGCCGAGGGTCACGTTCGTGACATGCACGCGATGGTCTGGCCCGGCGATGTACACCTGCTCGAGACCCTGGAATTCCGCGACGGCAGCCTGGGGCACGAGGAGAGCGCCGCGGCGGACTTCAGTTTCCGCGGTGACGCGCCCGAACTGGCCCGGCCGCAGCACATTGCCGGGGTTGGGAAACGACGCGGCGATGCGGATGGCGCCGGTCTGCTGATTCATCTGGCGGTCAACAAAGGCGATGCGGCCTTTGTATGGGTAAGTTGTGCCGTTGGCGAGGGTGAGGGTTAGGGGGAGATCGGAGTGGCCGGTGAGCAGATCGCCTCCGGCCTGACGAGCGCTGGCGGTGAGGGCGAGATATTCGGCATCGCTGATGGAGAAATAGACCTTGATGGGATCGAGCTGGGAGACCGCGGTGAGCACGGATTGCGGAGTGACGAGGTTACCCACCTGGGTGGTGGCCTGACCGGCGACACCGGCAATGAGGGAGCGGACCTGAGTGAAGCCGAGGTTGAGTTTGGCGGTGGTGAGCGCGGCCTGAGCGGCGCTGACCGCGGCCTCGGCTGCGGCTACGGATGCATCTGCCTGGGCGGCCTGCTGCTTGTCGTTATCGAGCTGACTTTGCGCGATGGCGCGGGCCTGGGCCAGGGGCGTGTCGCGCTTCAGATTGATCTGTGCGAGTCCGCGCTGCGCCTGGGCCTGGGCCAGCTGACCCTTTGCCTGCTCGACCTGCGCAGCGGCCTGATCGACGATGGCCTGAAAGGGGCGCGGGTCAATCTGGAAGAGGACCTGGTCTTTCGCCACCGGGGAGCCTTCGCGATAGGTCTGGCGGACGAGATAGCCGCTGACCTGGGGCTGAATCTGCGCGTTGACGTAGCCGTCGAGGGTGCCCACCCAACTGCCGGTGAGGGGCACGTCGGCCTCGCGCACCGGCACGACCGCGACCGGCATGGCTATGGGGCGAGCGGGAGCGGTGCTGGCTTCGCTGCGGGCACAGCCGGCGATGCCCGCCGCTGCGATGGTGAGAATCGCTCCCATGGCGACAAGCATCAGCTTATGCAGAGCGTGAGTTCCGCTGGAATGAGGAAGAAGTCGGGGTGTCATGCGTCCTCCGGTACGGAATGCGTTCAGACGAAAAAGATACATTCCTGTATATTTCTGATCAGACTCGCGGGCGGCGCGGAAGATTCAGGAAAGTTTCTCGCGAGGAACGAAAATGCAGTTAAAGACTTCAGCGCACAAGCAGGAGCGGGCGGTGGCCACGCGCAGCGAGCTGATTCGCGCCGCCAGGACAGTTTTTGCCCGCGACGGGTTTGAGTCGGCGCGCATCGAGGACATTGCAGCGATCGCCGGAAAAACGCGGGGCGCGTTTTATGCGAATTTCAAAGACAAAGAAGACGTATTCTTCGCCATTTACGAAGAGAATATTGTCCTCGATCAGGGGAAGATCAGCGCCGCGCTGGCGGCGGCGACCAGCCTGGAGGAGAGGGTGGACGCGCTGGCCGGATATCTGGCGGAGCTGCTGGACGACCGGCAGCGCGTGCTGCTGAATATCGAATTCAAGATGTATGTGATCCGGAGGCCGCACAAACGGAAACGGCTGAGCCAGCTCTACTCCGAGATGAAGGTGCGCTGCGCGATGACGGAGATCAACGACCTGTTCCCGGAGCTGGTCGGCGCAGAACTGGATAAGCGGCGAAGGCTGACCATGGAAGTGGGCGCGGTGATGGACGGTCTGGCCCTTAATGCGATGTTCAGTCCGGAGAATCTCAGCGTGGAGCAGCGAAAGCGTTATCTGCGCATCGTTGCGCGCGAGGCCATGCGCGCGGTTGTCGAGACGTAACGGCGGGACCACGATTTTTGCGCGCTGCGGTGTGCGCGCGCCGACATTGCAGCGAATCTTCCTGAGCCCTGGATGAATCTCAATCGTGTCAGGGAGGGACGCCGATGTATGTCGCCGTGACGATTCTTTGTGTCGCCGTTTTGCTGGCGGCCGCGACGATACGAAACGCCAGAGAGCGTAAAGAGCTGGAGCGGAGCAGCATCACGCCCGAGGCACTGCATGCGCTGATGGCGGCAAGGGCGGAAGTGCAGGTGATCGACGTGCGTCTGCCTCTGGACCTGCTGGGCGACTCGGCGACCATTCCGGGCGCAAAGTGGATCGACCCGCGGCAGATACGCGAGCATCCGTGGCTGATCCCGGGAGACAGGGACGTGGTGGTGTATTGCACGTGCCCGAGCGAGAAGACCAGCCGGACGATTCTGCATCGAGCGCGGGCTCTGGGATTCTCACGGGTCAAATTTCTGCGAGGCGGATTGCAGGGCTGGCGAGCGAAGGGCTACGCAGTCGAGCCGTACGACAAGCCATTCCAACTCGATGCGGGCAGGAGCAATCGCCTGGAGACGGCCGGCTCATCCGTGAGTGACTGACGCCGGACGCGAGGCGGATAGCCGAGGGACGCAGGCGCGCATGGATGATTCGGCTGTAGATGTGTCTGGGTGTGATGGGGAGAGAACGAGATGACGCCGAACGTGCAGCAGAGTACGGTCCGTCGCTGCGCGTGGGCGGAGAGCGATCCGCTGCTGCGCGCTTATCACGATGAAGAGTGGGGAGTGCCGCTGCACGACAGCCGAGCGCTGTGGGAACTGCTGATGCTGGAGGGTTTCCAGGCTGGATTGTCGTGGATCACGGTGCTGCGCAAACGGGAGGCGCTGCGGGCAGCATTCCGGCAGTTCGATGCGGCGAAGGTGGCGCGTTTTGGAGCGGCGGATGTGAAGCGTCTGCTCAACGATGCAGGGATTATTCGCTCGCGGGCGAAGATCGAGGCGACCATCGAGGGAGCGCGGATTTTCCTGGCGATGCAGGAAGCGGGCGAGGACTTTTCGTCGTTTGCCTGGAAGATGGCGGGAGGGAAGCCGATGCGCAATGCTGGCGCCAGGCCGGCGGAGACGCCGCTCTCGGCCGAGATTTCAAGGGAGCTGCGGAAGCGGGGCTTCAAATTCGTGGGGCCGGTGATTGTGTATGCGTGGATGCAGGCTGCGGGGATGGTGAACGATCACGCGAGGAACTGCTTCAGGAGAGCGGCGGTAAGAGGCGATGAGGCTCCGCGGCGGATGTGAATCCGCGGCAGTTGTGAGATGCTGGGGGCACGGCCGCGGGCGGCCGCGATTCCGGGCATTGTAACGTTGAAGTGCCTGCGGACGAGAATAAGCATCCGGGCCCAGTCGGCGCTGAGGATCACCCGAAGTCTATGAGTCATGCTGCCTGCAGTCGCAGTTTTCCGCGGGGCCGGTGGCGTATTGTGCTGCTGATGGCGAGTGTGGCGCTCGCCGGCTGCCATGCGCGCCAGACACGGGCACCCACCGTGCAGATTACGCGTGTGCCCGTGGCCGATGCGGGAGGGCCGGCGAAGCTGGACTACATTGAGGGGCGGGTGACGAACGCCGCGCCGGGCGAGCAAATCGTTCTGTATGCGCGCAGCGTGGTGTGGTGGATCCAGCCGTTTGGGGATCATCCGTTCACGCAAGTGCAGCCGGATTCGACGTGGAAGAATGCGACGCACCTGGGCACGGAGTATGCCGCGCTGCTGGTGGAAGCGGGGTATCGGCCGCCGGCGAAGGTCGCTGCGCTGCCCAGGGTGGGCAACGGCGTGGTGGCGGAGGCGGTTATGAATGGGACGCCCAGTGCCCCGGTGGTCGCCAAGACAGTTCACTTCAGCGGGTATGACTGGGTGGCGCGGATTGCGGGCAGCGACCGGGGCGGCCAGGCGAACGCTTACAGCGCCGACAACGTCTGGACGGACGAGAAGGGCTCTCTGCACCTGCGCATGCAGGAGCGTAACGGCCAGTGGACGTGTGCGGAAGCGATGCTGACGCGCAGCCTCGGGTACGGCACCTACAGGTTCGTGGTAGAGGACAGCGCCCACCTGGCGCCGTCGGCCGTACTGGGGATGTTCACCTTCGACGATCTGAGCGCGAATCCGGTGCGCAACGAACTGGATATCGAGATGAGCCGCTGGGGCAATGCGGCGGGACACAATGGGCAGTATGTGGTGCAGCCGTACTACGTGCCGGAGAACGTGGCGCGATTCGAGGCGCCGGCAGGCGTGCTGACGCACACGTTCCGCTGGGAGCCGGGAATGGTTACATTCAGGACCGTGCGCGGGCCGTCAGCGAGCGCCGAGGCCAGGGCGGTGAGCGAACACGAATTCACTTCAGGGATTCCGACGCCGGCGAGCGAAACGGTGCACATCGACCTGTACGACTACCACCATGCGATGAATTCTGCTCAGCAGCCCTCCGAGGTGGTGATCGAGAAATTCGAATATCTACCATAAAGCAATAAGGCAATGGCCCAGGGACACTGGCTTCGCGGTTGGGTGCTGGCAGGACTGACGGGAATCTGCTGCCTGAACCCGGCCTGTGCCCTGGATCCGTCCCGGTACCTGTCGCAGTACGTGCACGAGAAGTGGGGCGCGGAGCGGGGGTTTGTGGGCGGAGCGGTGTACGCGATCGGCCAGTCGGCGGACGGGTATCTGTGGATCGGGACGGAGCGGGGCCTGGTTCGCTTCGACGGTTCGAATTTCACGCTGATGCAGCGACCGCTGCCGGATGGTCCGCCGACCGGGCCGGTGCTGGGGCTGGTTTCCGACTGGCAGGGAGGACTCTGGGTTCGTCCTGAAGGGCAGCGTTTGCTGTTGTACCGCGACGGGAAATTTGCGGATGCGTTCGCCCTGTACGGCATCGATCAGACTACGTTCACGGCCATGGCGCCGGACGGCAGCGGAGGGGTGCTGTTCTGCGGCCTGGACAATCAGGGAGACCACTATCGCGATGGAGTTTTCGAGCGGATTCCCCATGCGGACCAGGTTCCCGGCACGGTGCTGGCGCTGGCTGAAACGCGCGACGGCAGCATCTGGATGGGCACGAGGGACGACGGATTGTTTCACATCAGCCAGAGAGCGCCGGCGAGCGTTACCACGCAACTGGCGGGGATGAAAGTGAACGTGCTGCAGCCGGCGGCCAACGGAGGATTGTGGATCGGGACCGATCACGGCCTGTACATCTGGGACGGCACGGAAGTGGGGAGTGGGGGGCTGCCGCGACAGGTGAGCCAACTGCAGATACTGGCCATGATGAGAGACCACGACGGCAACGTGTGGGTGGGGACCGATGAAGGGATCCTGCGCATCACGGCGGGCGGGGTGGTATCGCTCGATCTGCTGCATCCGGGGCCGGATGCCGGGGTGAATGCGATCTTTGAAGATCGCGATGGAGAGATTTGGTATGGCGGGCCGCGGGGAATCGAGCGGTTGCGGGACGGGATGTTCGCCACCTATACGACCACGCAGGGTCTGCCCTCGGACAGCAACGGAGCCGTGTACGTGGATTCCGACCGGCGCACGTGGTTTGCGCCGCTTTCGGGAGGGCTCGACTGGCTGCAAGACGGGCACGTGGGACGCATCTCCGTCGACGGCCTTGCCGACGACGTTGTTTATTCCATCAGCGGCGGCGGGGGCGAAATCTGGGTGGGAAGACAGCGCGGGGGCCTCACGGAGCTGCGGCAGAGCGGCGACTCGTGGACGGCGCGGAGCTACACGCAGGCCGACGGTCTCGCTCAGGACAGCGTGTATTCGGTTCATCGCGACCGTGACGGAACGGTATGGGCGGGGACGGTGAGCGGCGGAATCAGCAGACTGCGAGACGGCGTGTTTACCAATTTTTCGACGGCCAGCGGTCTTGCGTCGAATACGGTGAACTCGATTGCGGAAGGGCAGGACGGGACCGAGTGGTTCGCGACGCCCAACGGACTCGAGGCCTTCAGCAACGGGCGCTGGACGAATCGGACCGCGCATGACGGCCTGCCGTCGTCGAACGTGAAGTCGATCTTCGAGGATTCAAAACACGTGCTGTGGATCGCGACTTCGGGCGGCCTGGCTTATTTCTCCTCGGGCCGGATCGGAGTGCCGCGGAACCTGCCGGAGCCTCTGCGCGAGCAGATCGTCGGAATGGCGGAAGACGATCTGGGTTATCTGTGGTTCGTAACTTCGGATCACGTGCTGCGCGTGGACCGGGACATGCTGCTCAAGAACTCGCTGGGCGAAGCGGGGGTGCGGAGCTACGGAATCGGGGATGGACTGGAAGGAGCGGAGGGGGTGAGCCGCGACCGCTCGGTGACCAGCGACGCGGTGGGGCAGATCTGGATTTCGCTGGATCGCGGCATCGCGGTTGCCGATCCGAAGCTGACGATTCTGAATTCTCAGCCGGCAACGGTGCGCATCGACTCGATGTCCGCGGGAGGCGCGCCGGTGGATTTCCGGCAAATGGCTGAGATCGCACCGGGGAGCAGGAGCATCACCTTCAACTTTGCGGGCACCGGGCTGGCGGCTCCGGATGAGGTGAGGTTTCGCTACAAGCTGGACGGGTTCGACCGGAACTGGAGCGGGATCGAAGCATCGCGGCAGGTTACTTATACGAATCTCGGCCCCGGGACTTATCGATTCCGCATTATTGCCGCCGATGGCGAGGGCTTGTGGAACGGCCCGCAGACGACGGTGGAATTTGCGATCGAGCGCGCCTTCTGGCAGACCTGGTGGTTCACGGCTCTCTGCATTGCGGCGGGGATCGCCGTTCTGCTGGCGATCTATCGACTGCGCATGTACCAGATGACCAGGCGGGTGAGCGCGCGCTTTCAGGAACGGCTGGCGGAGCGCACGCGCATCGCGCGCGACCTGCACGACACGCTGCTGCAGGGAGTGCTGAGCGCATCCATGCAGCTGGACCTGGCCGAAGATCAGCTGCCGGAGGACTCACCGGCGAAGCAGCGGCTGCAGCGGGTGCTGGAACTGCTGGGTCAGGTTACCGAGGAAGGCCGGGGCACGCTCAGGGGTTTGCGCACCACGGACAGCGATGGGGTGAGCCTGGAGCGGGTATTCTCCCGCATCAAGCAGGACCTGGGCAACGAAGACGAGACGGGTTACAGGGTTATCGTGCAGGGAACGCCGATGACGGTGCGTCCGCTGATTCGCGACGAGGTCTATCGCATCGGGCGCGAGGCGGTGGTGAACGCCCTTGCCCATGCGCAGGCGAAGAACGTGGAGGTGGAAGTAGAATACGCAGACAAGCAGCTGCGGATCGTGGTTCGGGACGATGGCGCGGGTATCGACCCGCAGGTGCTGCATGGGGGCCGGGAGGGCCACTGGGGCTTATCCGGAATGCGGGAGCGCTCCGAGGGCATTGGCGCCACGCTGCGGCTGCGCAGCCGCATCGGAGCAGGGACTGAGATCGAACTGAGCGTTCCCGGGGCAGTCGCATTCGAAAGGCATGGCCACGACGCAGAACCGAAGTGGCGGCGGTGGCTGGGCCGGGAGAAGCCAGAGGCGGGATCGGGGCAAGAGGAGAAACGGATATCCAAATGAGCCAGGCGGGACGAATCCGGGTGCTGAGCGTCGACGATCACCCTCTTATGAGGGAGGGAATCGCGGCGATTATCCGGAACGAACCGGACATGGAACTGGTGGGGGAGGCGTCGAGCGGACGCGAAGCCATCCAGGGGTACCGCGAGTGGAAGCCGGACGTGACGCTGATGGACCTGAGGCTGCCGGACATCAGCGGGTTCGACGCGCTCATCGCGATTCGATCGGAGTTTCCAGACGCACGGATCATCATGCTGACGACGTTTGAGGGAGACGTGGAGATGCAGCGAGCGCTGGAGGCCGGGGCGCAGGGCTACATGCTGAAGAGCATGCCGAGAAAGCAGCTTCTGGAGATGATCCGGAAAGTGCATTCGGGGAAGAAACAGATACCGACTGAGGTGGCGGCGCAGCTGGCCGAGCACATGGGCGAGGAGGCGCTGAGCAAGCGCGAAATCGAAGTACTGGAGAAGATCGCCGAGGGGAATCGCAACTCCGACATCGCGGCCCTGCTGTTCATTTCAGAGGAAACGGTGAAGGGTCACGTGAAGCATCTGATGGAGAAGCTGGGGGCCAGCGACCGGACGCACGCGGTGACGATTGCGGTTCGGCGCGGGATCATCCATCTGCACGATTCGAGCGTTTCGCGGCCGTCCTGAACCTAGAGGCTGCTATTAACTTTCCCACGACCGGCGCTGGGAGCCCATTTTTCTCAGTTTGAGAAGCGAGGAGCGACGCATACCGGATGTCTGCGAGCGACGAGCGACGACGAAATGGGGAAAATGGGCCCCAGCCCGCAGGGTTGCGGGGAAAATCGGGCCATACTTCATTCTCGCCCTCGACGGTGGACCCGCCACAGCCTTCGGGCTCGGCTTCGTCTGGCCCGATTTTCCCTCGCAACGCCGGCCGCGCGAAAGTTAATAACAGCCTCCAACGGAGGGGTGCGACAAAACCCCCAAAATTGGGGGTTTAAACGCAGGAGACAATTGCTACGCTCTTCGCTGGCACGCCTTTTGTGCCCGAGGAGGCGCACGCTGCAGAAGCTCTTCTCCGCATTTCCGGACGGGTGGCCGGGTATTGGGCTCATACTGCTGCGCCTGGCCGTCGCACTGAGTGCGACGATCGAGGGGCTCTCCGCACTCGCTCGCTCCGGCGATCCCGCAATCGCGTGGTGGGCCGGGGTTTTGTCGGCGATGGTGGCGCTGGCGCTGCTACTGGGCTTTCTGACGCCGATCGCTGGCACGATGGCCGCGATGGGCTGTATTGCGATGGGCGGTTGGCTGCTGTTGCATGGCGGCGCGGGCATGCACAGCAGTGCAATTGAGGCCTTCGAGCTGGCGGCGATGTCGATCGCGCTTGTGTTTCTGGGTCCGGGGGCGTATTCGATCGATGCGCGGCTGTTCGGGCGGCGCGAAATCATCATTCCGGAAGGGCATCGCTCCTCGCACTGAATATCGCCGAAGGGCGAATCCGATGCTGAGGGAGAGGCCGGCCGAGGCCAGCGCAGAGCCGGAGGGGAAGGTATCCCCGGAAAGGGTTACTGAAAGCGTACCCTCCACCGGCATCGAAAATGACTTCCTTTGCGGGCTGCGATTTTTGGCGGTCTGCTGCATAGTTCTGAATGAGAGAAGGGCCCGCGAAAGATTCAGCAGGAACGGCAGGTGCAAGGCAGGCGGCCTGCAGGGGAGATGAACATGACCGGACCGATCCATGACGAGATGCTGCTGGCGACGCGCATTGGTTTGATCGCCGGAGAGCGCCACACCGTGTTAACGACTTGCGCGGGGCTCTCCTGGAAATCGGAGAGGGAAGGCGAATCTCCGCTGGAAACCACGCATGAAGATCGGCGCCGGGAGTTGCAGGCCAGGGTGAAGAGTTTACAGGAGTGCATCCGCGACCTGCTGATCCAGAACCAGGAACTGCGCGGCGCCTTACTGGCAGCGCGAGCCAGGGGCTGGGGAGCCGGACCTGACTGCAACGAAAGCGCCGGCGCATAGCAGAGGGGGAGAGATCGGCCGAGTCCGATGGCGCGCGTGCCGGCCAGGAAGCCGGTGGTCCGCAGTGCAGGCGTATGCGCGGCTACATGCCCGGCCCACTGGGATAAGCAGGAAGGTCCGGCGGACGCGGAGGCAGCACCTTCGGATGCTCGTGAATCTGCTGCAGCAGGAGGTCGACGGCCTTCTCCAGTTGCGGATCGTGGCCTTCGGCGAGTTTGTCCGGAGTGTTCTCCAGTTCAATGTCCGGCTCGACGCCGTGGTTCTCGATGATCCACTGGCTGTTGAGGCCATAGAGCGAGAACTCGGAGCGGGTGATGTAGCCGCCGTCCATCAGCGGGATCTCGCCGCGGATGCCGCGCACGCCGCCCCAGGTGCGGGTGCCGATAACCGGGCCGAGCTTATAGAACTTGAAGTAGTAGGTGAAGATGTCGCCGTCGGAGGCGGCGTAATGGTTGGTGAGGCAGGCCATGTAGCCGTTGAAGACGTTGCCGGGGACGGTGTTGGGAGCCCAGTTGCGCGCCGACGACATGCCGGCCAGGATGCGGCGCAGGCGCTCGAGGATGATCTGATCGACGTTGCCGCCGCCGTTGTAGCGGACATCGAAGACGATGCCCTGCTTGCGAATCTGCGGGAAGTACTGCTTGACGAACTCGTTGAGGCCGGAGGGGCCCATATCGGGCAGGTAGACGTAGCCGATCTTGCCGTCGCTGAGTTTGTCGACCTTCTCGCGATTCGTGTCGATCCAGTCCAGCTCGCGCAGCTTGAACTCGGTGGGGAGAGGCTGGACGACAACTTCGCGCGAGCCCTCCATGGTGGGTTTGGAGTTGACGGTGAGCGTGACGTTTTCGTTCGCGGTGTCGACGAAGAGCTGATAAGGATCCTGCGGAGCACGCAGCTCATGGCCGTTGACGGCGAGCAGGTAATCGCCGGCGTGCACGTTGGCGCCTGGTTCGGTGAGCGGGGAACGCAGCGAGGCATCCCAGTTCTCGCCGGGCAGAATGCGGGCGATCTTGTAGCGTCCGCTGGCGTCGTCCAGCTCGAAGTCGACGCCGAGCATGCCGACATTGACGGGATGGAGGTCGGGGAAGTCGCCGCCGCCAACGTACATGTGGGAATTGGACAATTCGCCGAACATTTCGCCGATGACCCAGGTGAGATCGAAGCGATCGGCGACATACGGCAGCAATTGCGCGTACTTATCGCGCTCGGCGGGCCAGTCGACGCCGTTCATCGATTTCGAATAGAAGAAGGTGCGCTCCTGGCGCCAGGCCTCGTTGAACATTTGTTTCCATTCGGCGCGGGGATCGATGTCGGCCCGCAATCCGGAGAGATCGAGGGCGCCTTCGCCGATGTGATGCGGGCCGTCGCCGGGGGGCGTGGCGTCGACGATGCCGTACTTGTTGTCGGGCGCCTGGTAGAGGAGCTTCTTGCCATCGAAGGAGAGCGCGAAGCCGGTGGCTCCGGCGACCAGGACCTGGTCTTTGCGCTTGTCGAGGTCGAAGACGTGGATTTCGGGGGTGAGGCCGGGCAGCGGGCCGGAAAAGCCGTACGTCGGCGTGGAAGAGTAATAGACGCGGCCGTCTGCGGCGGCGAGACTGCCCAGATTGCCGGGCGGCGTGGGCAGCGCCACGATGCGGTCCTGAATGCCGGCCAGGTCGATGCGGAAGGGCTGCTTCTTTTCCTTCTCGGCAGTTTCGTCTTTTTTGGCCGGGGGTGCGGCGGGGGTGGATTGCGCGGCGGGGGTGGTGGCGGAGGTATCGGGCGTTACGGGAGGCTTCACGGTGACTTCGTCGCTCTGCGGCGCGAAGGGGGAAGCTTCGTCGGCGCGCAGGGTGACGGCGTAGACCCTGGCTGCCTGGGGATTGGCGAAATCGAAGTCGTAGACGCCGAGGACTTCGTTGTAGGTTCGGAAGGAGAGGAAGTAGAGGTACTTGCCGGCGGGATCGAAGACCGGGTTGAAGGAGGGATAGAAATCGGTGGTGACGTCGCTGATTTTGCTGTCAGCCAGCGAGTAGAGCTCGATGGCGGGGTAGCCGTTTTCGGGGGTCTTGTCGTAGGAGAGCCATTTCGAATCGGGAGACCAGGAGTAGTTGGTGATCTCGGCATACTTTGCCGTATCGACGAGGACAGGGTGTTTGTCGCGGATGTCGACGTAGTAAAGGTGCAGGGAACTGTCGGCGTAGGCGATCTTCGAGCTGTCAGGAGACCAGACGGGCTGCATGAGGAATTCGGGACCGCCGTTGGTGATCTGCTGCTCAGGGCCCATGCCATCCTGAGGGCGGATGAAAATGGCCTGTTCGCCGGTGCGATCGCTGAGATAGGCGACCCAGCGGCCATCGGGCGACCAGGCGACATTCTGCTCGCGGATGCCGGGCGTGCTGGTGAGATTGCGCGCGGAGCCATGCTCGGCGGGAACGGTGTAGACATCGCCGCGCGCGGTGAAGGCGGCGCGCTTGCCGTCGGGCGAGATGTCGGGTGAGTCGATCAGCTTGGCCGTGGAATCCCAGTGGTTGCGGAGCTGATCGAAGTCACCTTCGATCTGGATGTCGAGCTTGCGGGCCTTTTCGGTTTTGGTGTCGTAGAGATAGAGCCAGCCGCCGTTCTGGAAGATGATGGTGTCGCCGCTGAGGCTGGGCCACTCGACGTCGAAATCCTTGTAGTGCGTGAGCTGGCGCACGGCGCGCGACTTGAGGTCCATGGAGTAGAGATTGAGGCGATGTTCCGGGCCGCGATCGGAGGCGAAATAGATCGTATCGCCGCTCCACATGGGGTAGGTGTCGGTCCAATCGTCGTCGGTGAGCTGATCGTAGTGGTGGGTGTTGAAGTTCCAGAGGGATAGCTTCTGCGCCATGCCGCCGGTGTAGCGCTTCCACGTGCGGAAGTTGCGAAAGATGCGGTTGTAGACCATTTCGCTGCCGTCGGCATTGAAGGCGAGCAGACCGCCGCGGTCGATAGGGAGACGCTGGGGCAGGCCGCCGTCGACGCTGACGGTCCAGAGATGGCCGAACCAGCTGTTGAACGCGTCGCGGCGCGAAAGGAAGACGATGCGCTTCGAGTCGGGGGTCCAGGCGATGACTTCGTTGTTGGGGCCCATGCGCTCGGGGACGGGTCCGATGTCGGGAACGAAGGTGAGCTGGCGCGGCTGGCCGCCTTCGGCTGGGATGACGTAGACGTTGAAATTGCCGTCGTACTGGGCGGTGAAGGCGATCCATTTGCCGTCGGGAGAGAAGTGGGGGAAGAGCTCGAGGCCGGGGCTGGTGGTGATGCGCCGCGCCACGCCGCCGTCAGTGGTGGTGAGCCACAAATCGCCGGCGTAGCTGAAGACAACCTGATTGCCGTGGACGTCTGGGAAGCGCAGCAGACGGCCTTCGGTTTGGCCGTGGGCGGTGGTGGAGGAGATTCCGGTGAGTGCGAGCGCACAGGCAACGGCGAGTCCAGACATGAGCCTGGGAAAGGCAGGCATCGATCAGCCTCCACAAAAAACCTGAATGGAGAGGATATCCTAATGCGGGGGATCTGCCTCTGCGGAAGGCAACACGCAGGGCAAGGATTCTCGGTGAGGGGTCAGTTTGCGCGAATCCGTCCCTCGGGGGCTAAAGCCCCTTGTCTTTCTGAGCCCTTTCGGCACGGCTGAAGCCGTGCCCTTTCAAACCTCGGGAGCTAAAGCCCCTTTCATTTTTGGGGCCCTTCCGGCACGGCTGAAGCCGTGCCCTTTCAAACCTCGGGGGCTAAAGCTCCGTGGATTGTGCAGCTCTTACGGCACGAGTGAACTCGTACCCTGATACAAAACCCCTCGCTTCTGGCATTTTTCCGCGAGCGGTGAAGCTCCGCCCTTTCAAAACGGCTCCAAACTAACCCACTTCGCGATTTTCCTGTAAACTGAAGATTCGCAAATCTCTATCAGGAAACAGCTATGTCGATACATCCAGTGATGCAGAAGCTCGCCGAGAAACTGAACCGCACCGACCTGCCCCCCTTTGGGCCGGGCGACACGGTGCGGGTACAGGTGCGGATTAAAGAAGGCGACAAGGAACGTCTCCAGGCGTTTGAGGGCGTGGTGATCGCGCGCAAGAACGGCCCCCAGGGCAGTTTTACCGTGCGCAAGATGAGTTTCGGCCAGGGGGTCGAGCGCATCTTCCCGTGCAACAGCAAAGTGATCGACAAGGTGGAGAAGGTGCGGTCGGCCAAGGTACGGCGCGCGCGGCTGTTCTACCTGCGCGGTCTGCGCGGCAAGGCGGCTCGTTTGAAGGAAGTGGAGCGGACCTAGAGGCTCCGGGCAGATTGGCTCGAGGCTCAGCCTTGCGGTCGGCCGACCAGCCGGTAAGCCTGCAGAATCCGATGCGGGTGTGGTTACGATCCTGAGGGGGCGACTCTGAGCACGCCATGCCGAAAAAGCGCGCAAAGAAGAGGACCTTCTCAGCAGTGAAGGCGGTGAAAGCCAACGCGCGCGAGCGCGTCGGCCAGCCGAAGCCGGAGCGCGTGATCCCCCACACGGCGCGTGAAGAGAAGCGCGGCGCGAAACACCCCAGGTCACTGGCTACGCTCCTTTCCGAGGAGGACTGATATGGCACAGGCAACCGGGTTGGGCGGAGTTTTTCTTCGCGCACGGGATCCCGCGGCGCTCTACGCGTGGTATGAGGAGCACCTGAGTCTGCCCATGGGCGAGGGCAGCTTCGTGCTGCCGGCAGAGCGGCAGCGGGCGGTCATTGCGCTCTCTTTTTTCCCACATTCCTCGGAGTACTTTCCGGTTGAGCAGCCGGTGATGCTCAACTTTCAGGTCGACGATCTGGATGCGCTGCTCGACCGGCTGGCGGGCGAAGGAGTGGCGGTCGATCCGAAGCGCGAATCGTTTGATTACGGGAAGTTCGGCTGGTTCACCGACCCGGAGGGCAATCGGGTCGAGTTGTGGCAGCCGCCCGCCTGAGGGGGGCGGGAGCGGAAATCGCCGGGTAAGAACGCATTCGAGTAGTGGCGCCTGGCAACGATCTAATGGTTCGTCGCTGCGGGCGGCTGGCGGCCGTGAAGATAGGTTTTGTACTGGGTATCGACGATGCCGAGGTTGCGGGCCAGGCCGAGGCGGGCCTCGTTCAGCTCAAGAACACTGTTCACGTACTGCGTCTGCGCCTGAGCGAGGGTTGACTGCGCCTCGGCAACGGGGAGGTTATCCGTGACGCCGGCGGTGAAGCGCTGCTGGGTCTGATCGAGCGCGGTGGTGGCCAGGCCGACGTTGCTTCGCGCCACCTTTACGGTTTCTTCGGCGGTTTCCAGGTCGAGCAGGCTGTCGCGCAGCTGCTGATCGATTTTGACGGTGAGGTCCTGCATGCGCGCGCGGATTTGCTCCAGCTGGGCCTGGGCCACGTCATCATCGCCGCGAAACTTCGCCTCTTCAAAGACCGGCACACTGAGCGTGCCCATGGCGGAAAAGGTCTCGTGATAGACCCCGCCGGATATGCCAGTTACCCCCCAGTTGCCGTCAAATTCGAGGGTGGGGAAGCGCTGGTGGGTGGTTGCCTTGCGCTCGAGCTCTGCTGCGCGGAGCTCCTGTTTCAGCCCCTGATAGTCCTGGCGGCTGGCGTAGGCTTCGGCGCGTGCCTCTTCGATGGATATCGACCCCAGCTCGGCGTAGGGAGCCGATTCCGTCAGCTCGATCTTCTGTTCCGGGGGCAGACCGATTTCGCGATTGAGAGCGATCTTTGCCTTTTCGAAGTCATCGTCAGCCGCGATGACGGTCTGCGCCTGGCTCTGATACTGGACGCGCGCGCGGAGCTCGTCGAGATTGGCTGCGGTTCCGGCGAGATGCTCTTCGTGGGCCTGATTCAGCAGGGTCAGATCGGTATTCAGGAGCGATCGCGCATAGTCGGCCTGGGACTTTGCCGCCAGGGCCTGCAAATAGGTATCGCCGACGTTGAGCACCACCAGGCCGCGCGAGGACTGGGTGTTGTAGAACGCTGCTTTCTCGACCGCGCCGGCTGCACGCCATACGTCGTATCCGGCCCAGTTGAACAGGGCCTGGGAGAAATTCGCCTGGCCTATGGTGGTATCGACCCTGGTGACGAGATGGAAAGAAGAAAGGGCGGTGCCGGGGGGCAGGAACTTCGCAAACTCCGGGATAATCGAGGGGTGAAAGCCGAACGCCTCGAGGTTGTACTGGTGGACTCCCGTTTCGCCATGCAGCGACATGTTGGGGAGCAGGACGTTCACGAGCTGGAGCTTCTGAGCGCTGGCGGATTTCTGCTGCTGGCGGGCGAGGGTGAGCGCCAGGTTGTTTTCTATGCCGAGGCGGATGGCATCGTCGAGGGTGAGCTGCCGGACTTCCGGCGCAAACGGAACCGCCTGCACGCTGCCGGCATAGGGGTTGACTGCCGAATTGGCAGGGTTGCTCTGCGCCAGGGCCGCCGCGCAGGCCGCAAAGGCGCCGGCAGCCAAAAAGACTTTTATGAATGTCCGCAAATCCATCGGGATTCTTCTGGTTAGATCAGGATAACCGGTCGGGGTTGCCAAAAATCTCCAGGTTGCGAGAGACGCGGTACCGCGGGAATGGGTGCGGTTCGCGGGGGGATGTGCCGCGCGTGCGCGATCCAGAGGGTGTGCACGGGCGGGATTGCGCCAGAGAGCGCGGTCCGGCTGCAAGCAACACCCATGAAAGCAGGCCCATCGAACAGAGGAGGAGGAAGGTTTTCAGCTCAACCCCGGGGCGCCGGATTGTCCGGTTCGCGGCGGGCGAGCCAACCCTAAGATGCAGGACGCAAGCCAAGGAGTGCATGTCGACCGCGGAGGCTCACGCGCTTCCGGGCGCGAACATGGAACGGTGGCTGGGGCGACGCGCGGCCGTGGCCGGACCGGAGACTGTACTCATGAACGGGAAACCTATGTCCGGAGTGCTGATGCTGCGTTGCTCCGCTGTCTCGCACCACCAGGTGCGGGCGGCGGTTCGCCGTGCCGGTCTGGCCCTGTCGATTGAATGCGCCGAGAACCGGCGCGAATTCTTCGAGGAGCTGCGGCGGGGTACGACGGCTCTCATTTTAGCGGGCACGGAATCGATTCCCGACCTCAATCTGGAAGAAATCTTCGATCGCGCGCACAAGGCGCAGCCTCCTATTCCGGTGGTGCTGGTGGGAGGCCACGCCTCGGAGGGCGAATCGCTGCGCATGCTTCGCGACGCAACGGAATATCTTCCGGCGGGCGAGGTCGAACGGCTGCCCATGGTGCTGGCGCGAGCGGCTAAGGTTCGCGAGTTTTCGAACGCGCAGGCGCGGGCGCAATCGGAGCTGGAACGCGCGGCGGTTCTGCTGCGCGAGAACCAAAAGCTCATCACGGTGGGGCGGCTGGCCGCATCGATCGCGCATGAAATCAACAATCCGCTGGAAGCGGTGACGAATTTGCTGTACCTGCTGGGGCAGGACAAGGATCTTCCCGTGCAGTCGAGGGGTTACCTTGCACTGGCGCAACGAGAGCTGGAGCGCGTGGCGCAAATCAGCCGGCAGACGCTCAAGTTTTCACGCGAGACTACGGGTCCGGTGCGGACGCGGATCGACGACCTGATGGAGGAAGTGCTTTCCCTCTACGGCCGCCGCGTGGAGGAGAAAAACCTGCGCATCCAGCGACAGTACGACTGCCCCGAGGAACCGGTCGTCTACCCCGGAGAGATGCGCCAGGTCCTCTCCAACCTGATTACGAACGCGGTGGAGGCATCCACGGTGCGGGGCCGGCTGCGCATTCGGATCCGATGCACGCGGAGCTGGTCGGACCATGGGGTGCGCGGCATCCGCATTTCGGTGGGGGACAACGGCAGCGGCATCGATCCTGCGGTGCAGCACCGGCTGGGGGAGCCGTTTTTCACGACCAAGGGGCAGCGCGGCACGGGGCTGGGACTGTGGGTGACGCGGTCCATCATCCAGCGCTATGGCGGGGAAATGCGGCTTCGCTCGTCTGCGACGCCGGAGAGGCATGGGACGGTTTTCAGCATTTTTCTTCCCACGAACCTGCGACCGCGGATGGTTGAGCGCAATCGGAATTCGGACGACGGGGGCGTGGCGGGCAGTTCAGGAGCAAAGGTTGTGCCTCTCGAACCCGGCGCCCACGCTCGCGACCGAGTGAGCGAAGCCTCGCCAAAACGCTGTGTGAACGGAGACTGAAGCCGACAAGGGAGGAAAACTCAGCCACTTGTTGCTTGACCGCGCCGTGTTTTGGGTTCAATCTGGGTTCCTCCCCGAAAACCGAGTAGAGAAAGAGCGCAATGAGAAAGACCGGATGTGCCCTGTTCTGCTCTGTCCTCGCTGTGTCTTTTAACAGCTCTTTCGCACAAACCGCTTCGGACAATGCCTCGGCTGCGGCGGGCTGCGCGTTATGCAGCACGTTCCTTCTCATTCCGATCGCGCTGGTCGTCCTCGACATCGCGCTGCTGGTGTGGGTCGCTCGCGACGCCAAGGCACGCGGCATGGACAGCGCCGTGCTGTGGATGCTGCTGGTGTTCTTTACCAGTTTCATCGGCCTGATCATCTACATTTTGTCGCGACCTCAGGGCAATGTGATCCCGTGCCCCAATTGCGGCAATAAGCGCCTGCAGGCCAGCGTGAGATGCCCGCATTGCGGAATAGGATCCTGAAGAAGCCGCACACCTATCTCTGCGCGCTGGCGATTCTGTGCCTTCTGGAGGTGGCGGACTCTCTGCGTCCTCCCGCAAAGCAGGTGAGCGTTCGCGTGTTTTCTGCTGCCGTGGCGAGTTATCACCACTACGTGCATCCACTTAGCGGAAGGTTTATCCGCTGCCGCTATCAGCCGACCTGCTCGCGCTATGCAGAGCAGGCAGTGCGCAAATACGGCATCGCGAAAGGCCTGGTTCTGAGCTTCCGGCGCGTTCGCTCCTGCACGCGCGCAGTGCCGATGGGCACACGCGACCCTGTTCCGTGAGGGAGCGGCGTTCGAGCTTCTGAACAGGAAAACCGGTCATCAGCTGTAGCGCAGCCAGCGGATCATCTCCGGCAGAGTCGCCCGCTTGCCGTACATGAGCACGCCGACGCGATAGATGCGCGCTGCCAGCCACACCATAGCGAGCACCGAGGCGAACAGGAGAACCACCGAGAGCGCGATCTGCCAGGCGGGCGGCATCTGCGCGCAGATGCGCATGTACATGATGATGGGGGTGAACGGCGGCAGCAGGGAGAGGATGACGGAGGCCGTCGATGCGGGATTACCGAGCACATAAGGAAACAGGACGACGCTGGCGACGAGAGGTGAAATGAGGATGAGGCTGAATTGCTGGACTTCCTGCTCGCCGTTGACGCTGGAACCCAGTGCGGCGGCGAGGCCGCTGTAGAGATAGAAGCCGCCGATAAAGAAGACGGCGAAGAATATCAGCTCCGCGCGGGTTACTCCGAGGGAAGTGAGCCCGTGCACTCCCTGCGCAGCCGCGATGGAAGAGCCCGCATACAGCACCAGCAGCGCGGCCCAGATGCCCATCTGGGTCAATCCGGTGGCGCCGACGCCGAGCAGCTTGCCCAGCATCAGCTCGTCGGCGGTGGCCGAGGAGAGCAACACTTCAAAGATGCGCGAGGTTTTCTCTTCGACGACGGATCGCGCAATATTGATGCCGTAAATGAGCACGGCGCCGTACAGCACGAAGATGAGCGCGTAGGCCCCGGCGAAGCTGCGGCTGGTATCTTCGTCCACAACGGCGCCGTGTTTCACCTGCCTGGTTTTGAGCTTCACGTCTTTCATCAGGGCCTGCACCTGGCTGTCCGTCATGCCGCGCGCCAGGAGTTGTTCGCGCACCAGTCCGTTGCTGACCGCGGTTTCCATCTCCGCTTTGCCGATGAAGTCGGTGGCGCTGCCGGAGATCCACGCCGCATCGGGGGTAACCTGCCCAGGCGCCTCATTGACCACCAGATAGCCGCCGATCTGGTGAGCGGCCACGCGCTGGTTGAGCTGCGAGATATCCGCAGGAGCGGCGGGCGCAATGACCTCGACGGTCTTTGGCGGGATTTCGGCTTTCTCCAGAGCGGCTTTCACGTCCTGGGCCAGCACGGGATTATCGGAAACGATGGCGAGGTTCTGCACTCCGGCTTCCATCTTTTTGCCGCCGATGCCGCCGATCACGGCGAGGCCGGCGGCGCCGATCGGCACGAGGATCGTGGTAAAGCGAAACATCTTGCTGCGCACTCGCTCCAGGTATTCGCGCTTCGCGATCAACAGCGTGTTCCTAAGCATCGGTCCGCCCTCCCACCGTTTCGATAAAGATCTCCTCGAGCGAGGGTTCCACCAGCTCGAACTTCATGATGGCGGCCGTGGCCGCAGCGGTGCGGAGCAGATCCTGCGCATCAGCATGCGGCTTGAGGCGAATCTCCGCCTGGCCGGCGTAGTTCTTGTACTCGGCGATCGCCGGGTGGCTCAGGAAGCCATCGGAACCCTCGTACTGCACCACCACATGATTCCGTTCGTAGCGCGATTTGATGTCGCGCATGCCGCCCGACAGCACGGCTTCGCCGCGATTGATGAGGCAGATGGAATCGCAGAGCTTCTCCACCTGGTCCATGCGGTGGGTCGAAAACAGAATGGCGTTCCCCTGCTTTTTCAAGTCGAGGAGGGTGTCCTGCAGCAGCAGGGTGTTTACGGGATCGAGCCCGGAAAAGGGTTCGTCCATGATGATGAGTTGCGGATCGTGCAGCAGCGTGGCGATGAACTGGATTTTCTGCTGCATGCCCTTGGAGAGCTCTTCGGTTCTCTTGCTGAGGGCCTCGGCAATCTGGAGCCGCTCGCACCAGGCGTGCGCGCGCCGGCCGGCCTCGGCCGCGCCCAGCCCGCGCAGCTCGCCGAGGAAGACGAGCTGATCGGCGATCTTCATCTTCTTGTAGAGGCCGCGCTCTTCGGGCAGATAGCCGACGCGCTGCAGGGAAGCGCTGGCCCAGGGCTTGTTGAACAGGGTGACTTTACCGGCGTCGGGCAACGTGATGCCCACAATCATGCGGATGGTGGAGGTTTTGCCGGCGCCATTGGGGCCGAGCAGCCCAAACATGCTGCCGGCCTCGATCCTGAGCGACAGATCGCGAACCGCCGCTTTCTCTTCATAGGACTTCGAGATCTGCGCCAACTCCACCAAAACGTCCATCTGTTTCCGGCCCTCACAAATCAGTCGGATTGCTGTACGGGAAGGATAGCAGGGGGCTGCCCGGACCCCGCCGGGGCCCCCTTTCCGGCTCCGTCGGCTTAGACGAGGGGTTTGTGTGCGAGCTTCGCCGCAAAATCGCTCCGTCGCATCGGGTTCGCCCCTACACTGGTGACGAGATGGCCGCCGCTGTCGAATTCCGGAATGTCTCGTTCGCGACGCCGCAGGGCCGTCTCCTGCTGGACGACATTTCGTTCGCCGTCGAAGAGGGGACGACGACGGTATTGCTGGGCCGCAGCGGCTCCGGCAAGACAACGCTGCTGCGGACGGTGAATCGCATGGTTCAGCCGACCGGCGGCGAAGTGCTGGTGCACGGGAAGAGCGCGGGGGATGGGGACCTGATCGCGCTGCGGCGCGGCATCGGTTACGTGATCCAGGAGACGGGGCTGTTTCCGCATTTCACTCTGGAGCGCGACGTGGCCGTGGTTCTCGAGGCACAGGGACGGCCGCGACGGGAGCGAATCCGGCGCAGCCATGAGCTGCTGGCGGCGGTGGGCCTCGATCCAGCCACATTTGCGAAGCGATATCCGCATCAGCTCTCCGGAGGGCAGCGGCAGCGTGCCGGACTGGCGCGCGCTCTGGCTGCCGAGCCTCGAGTGCTGCTGATGGACGAGCCCTTTGGGGCGCTGGATCCGCTGACCCGCGCCGAGATGCAGGACATGCTGCGCGATCTGCTGGCGCGCTTTCGCAAAACCGTGCTGCTGGTGACGCACGATCTGGACGAAGCCCTGTATCTGAGCGATCGCATTGCGCTGGTGAGCGAGGGCAGGCTGGCTGCGTATCTTGCTCCGGGAGAATTTCTGGAACCCACGCAGCCTGCGATCGCCGCGTACGTGCGCGCTTTTCATCGCGGCGAGCGGAATTCCGCACGGGCGGTGGACTTGAGGGGCCGATCCGGCGCGGGGCCGAGCGGCGATTGCGAGGCGGCGCGATGACAACCGGTTTTCTGTCGCGATACGGCGGCGAAATCGCAGAGCTGACCGTGGAGCATCTGTGGCTGACGGGCGCTGCCATGCTCTTCGCGACCGGAATCGCCGTCCCGGTGGGCATCTGGCTGACGCGATCGCCACGCTGGGCGAAGCCGGTGATCGGCGCGGCGAATGTGCTGCAGACCATCCCCTCGCTCGCGTTTTTTGGGTTTTTGCTGCCGCTGCCCTGGCTGGGAGAACGGGCGGCGCGCGTTGCCATCGTCGCACTGACCGCTTACGCGCTGTTGCCCATTCTGCGCAATACATACGCCGGCATTCGCGGCATCGACCCGGCGGTGCTTTTTGTGGCGCGGGCTCTGGGCCTGACGAGCACGCAGCGGCTGTTCAAGGTGGAGCTGCCGCTTGCCGCGTCGTTCATCCTGGCGGGATTGCGGACGGCGACTGTGACCTGCGTGGGCATTGCTACGATCGCCGCCGCGGTGGGCGCGGGTGGGCTGGGTGAGCTGATCTTCCGCGGCGTTGCGTCCGTCGACAATGGGCTGATCCTGGCGGGAGCCATTCCTGCGGCGGCGCTGGCCCTGATTCTCGATGCGGCGCTGGGGCTGCTGGAGCTGCGATTCAGGATTCCGGTCGCGGATACGGAGCCATGAAGCGGGTATGTGCAACCATCGCTGTGATCTTTGCACTGATGACGACAGGCTGCGCGCCGCCGCGTCCCAATCATCCTGTGATCGGCGCGAAGAATTTCACGGAGCAGGTGGTTTTGGGCGAGATGCTCGCACAGGAAATCGAAGCGAAATCGAATCTGAAAGTGGAGCGGCGGTTTTATCTCGCCGGCAGTTACATTTGCCAGCAGGCGATGCTGGCGGGCCGCATCGACGGGTACGTGGAATATACGGGCACCGCGCTGACCGCAATCCTGAAACAGCCGATTGACCGCAACCCGCAGGCAGTTCTCGATACCGTCCGCCGCCTGTACGCAGCGCGCTACCACGTCACGGTCGGGCCGCCGCTTGGTTTCGACAATTCGTTTGCCATGGTGATCCGCGGCGACGATGCTCGACGTTTGCACCTGACGACATTGAGCGAGGCTGTACCCTATGCGCCGCACTGGCAACTCGGGGTGGGGTACGAATTCGAACAGCGGCCTGACGGCCTGGCAGGCCTGAGCGCCGCCTACGGGCTGCGGTTTGACGGACCGCCACGGACGATGGACCTTGGGCTGCTGTACCGCGCCCTGCTGGACCATCAGGTGGATATGATCGCGGCCAACACGACGGACGGCCCCATTGAGGCGTATCACCTCACTATTCTTGAGGACGATCGCCACTACTTTCCGCCCTACCAGGCGGTGCCTCTGGTGCGCGACGAGGCGCTGCGCCGCTGGCCGCAGATTCAGGTCGCGCTCAACGCACTGGCGGGTACGATCACGGCCGACGCTATGCGCACCATGAATGAGGAGGTTGACGGGCAGCATCGCAACCCGGCGGAGGTGGTGCGCGCGTTTCGGCAGGCACATGGCCTCTAGAGCCGCACACGCCCGGCAGCTCAGCTATACTTCTCGAACCAAACATCTCCTGTTGCACGGAGGTCGATCCTTGTTCGCTCGCAAGGCAGCACTCAGCGCACTTCTTGCTGCGCTTCTCGCCGCGCCTCTCGCCCTCGCCCAGGACAAAAGTTCTCCGGCGCCTCAAAAAGAATCGGCGGCTGCGCCCGAGGCTGATTCCGTCACGGAGGGGTCGGTGACGGTGGAGGGCAAGGCGATCGCTTATCGCGCGGTGGCCGGCACCCTGACCGTCGGCTCCAGTGACACGCAGGACGCGATGCTCGGTCTCGACGGAAAATATCTCCCTGGCTCCGAAATCGACCTGCCTGTGAAGCCAGTGGACCAGCCGGCCACGGCGCGGATGTATTATGCCGCCTATTTCATGAAGGATGCGCCGAAGAACCGGCCCATCACGTTCCTCTACAACGGCGGTCCGGGCAGCTCCACGATGTTTCTGCACATGGGGGCGTTCGGGCCGATGCGGGTGGTGGTTCCGGCCGACGCGCAACGGCAGGAGGGTGCGCCGTATCCGATGGTGCCCAACCAGTACAGCCTGCTCGACGCCAGCGATCTGGTTTTCATCGACGCACCGGGCACCGGTTTCAGCCGGGTTTACGGCAAGGATGCGGGCAAGGCGTTCTACGGAACCGATCCGGATGCGCACGCCTTCGATCGCTTTATCCGGCGGTTCCTGACCAAGTACGACCGCTGGAATTCGCCGAAATATCTTTTTGGCGAGAGTTATGGAACCACACGCACCGCGGTGCTCACTTATCTGCTGCAGCGGCATCTGGATTTGAACGGATCGGTATTTCTTTCGCAGATCCTTAATTTTGACGACAGCGCGGACGGGCCGGAGGGCAATCCGGGCACGGACAAGCCGTACTTTCTGGCATTCCCGTCGATGGCGGCGACAGCGTGGTATCACCATCGCGTGCCGAATCAGCCGGCGGAGCTGGAGCCGTTTCTGAAGGAGGTAGAGCAGTTCAGTTTGGGACCGTACGCCTCGGCGCTGCTGCAGGGATCGGACCTTCCCGATGCGCAGAAACAGGCGATCGCCGCGAAGCTGGAGAGCTACACCGGCGTGCCGGCGGCGTACTGGATCAAGGCTAACCTGCGCGTGAGCGGCGGCGAGTTCTCGAAAGAGCTGCAGTCGGAGATGGGCATCACCACGGGCCGGCTCGATACGCGCTACGAGGGGCCGGACCTCGATCCGCTGAGCGAAGAGGCCGGATACGATCCGTTTTCCGATGCGCTCACCTCGCCCTACGACACGGCGGTTAACGAGTACACGCGCGACACGCTGCACTACGGCGAGAACATGACCTACAAGCCCAGCGCCCGCGATCCCGACTTCCACTGGGATCTGCGGCACACGCCGCCGGGCAGCCGCGGCTGGGACGCCAGCGTGAACGTGATGCCCGATCTGGCGACGGCGATGAAGCGCAATCCGAAACTGAAGATCATGCTTATGGGCGGCTACTACGATCTGGGCTGCACGTATTTCGGCGCGGAGTATGAGGACAAGCACCTGCAGATTCCGCAGTCGCTCGATGGCAACATCAGCTACCACTTCTTTGAGACCGGGCACATGGTTTATGTCACCGAGCCGGCGCTGAAGGAATTGCACGACTACACGGCGGCGTTCATCCACGCCAGCGAGGGCGGCCAGTAAATCGAAGGCCGCGGAAATGGGCCTACAGGATGTTGACTGCCCGCGCAGCCAGCAGCGCGATGGTGGCGAGCGAGATGAGCGACTGGAGCATCATGAGGACTTTGGCCCAGCGGGAGAGGACGGGCACGTCCGTGGGTGAGAATGCGGTGCTGGTGTTGAAGGCGAGAAAGAGGTAGTCGATGAAGCCTGGGTTCCAGGTTTCTTCGCCCATGGTGCGCCTGGCTTGCGGGTCGAGCGTCATTTGCGGGAAGAGGAAGGCGCCGTCGGTGTGAGTGCCACGGAGCTCGCGCTGGCCGGGGCCTCCGGCGTCAAGGCGCCAGTACCAGGAGGCGAAGACGAGGATGTTGGTGGTCCAGAGGGCGGCGGCGGAAACGAGCATGTCGCGGGGAGACTCTTTGCGCGCGGGAAGGGCGGCGACGAGCAGGCCGAGGGACCAGATCATGTCGAGAGTGACGATGCCGGTGACGGTGAAGCCGAGGATGCGGCTGAGGCGATGGTTGCCTGCGCGCCGAGCCAGCGGGGTGGGGATGATGAGCGCAACGATGACTACGAGGAGCAGCCAGTCGGGCCCGACGGAGAGCGATTCCGGGAGGGCCAGGCGGAGTCCGCCGACGGCGAGCAGGGCGAGACCGGCGGGCCAGCGCGGCTCGGGACGGACAGGAGGTGGCGTCATCGCTCGGCTGGTCAGAGATTTTTCAGGTAATTCAGGATTTCGGGGTTGGTCCAGCCGCCGTCGGGCATGCCGATGAACTTGCGGCGAATGATGCCGCGGCGGTCGATGATGTAGGTCTCGGGCGGGCGCGAGGTGCCGAAGGCGGTGTTGGAGCGATCCGTGAGGTCGTCGATGGTGACGATGCCGTTGAGATTGTTGTCGACCCGGAACTGGCGGTAGGAGGGCTCGTCGGTATCGAAGGCGACAGCGAGCACTGCGACGTTGGGCATCTGGTGCTGGAGCTGGATGAGGGAGGGGAACTCTTCGACGCAGGGCGGGCACCAGCTGGCCCAGAAGTTGAGGACGACGATTTTGCCGCGATAGCTGCCGAGACTGACGGTTTGCGCGCCGTCGTGGATGACGACGGAGGGGGCGCGCTCGCCGAGCTCGGCGGGGCGGTTGGTGCGATTGCAGGAACAGAGCACAGAGCTCAGAGCGCAGAGCACAGCCAGCAGGACGACAGGCGCGGGGCGCGGGGGTCCGGTTCTGAAGAGCGTTGGCCGGAGGGTGCGGATCACGTTTCTATAATAATGAATAGCTCCCGTGGACGCCGCCCAGCCTCTGACCCTTTCGGTCATCATTCCCGCCCGCAATGAGGACGATTGCCTGGGCGACTGCCTGTGGTCGCTGGTGCGCCAGCAGGAGGAGCAATGGGAACTTGCGCGCGGGCAATCGGGTTCGCCGGGGGCCGGGGGCGCGTGGGAGATCATCGTCGTCAACGATGCGTCGACGGATGGGACGCGGGAGATTGCGGCGAGCTTTGACGGCGTGACGGTGCTCGATGCTCCGCGGCTGGAAAAGGGATGGACCGGCAAGGCGAACGCGGCATGGGCGGGGGCGCAGGCTGCGCGCGGGGCGTGGCTGCTGTTCACGGATGCGGATACGATTCATGAACCGGGCCATCTGCGGCTGGCCATGATCGAAGCGGAGCGGCATGGGGTAGGGATGCTGTCGTATTCGCCGCGGCAGATTGTGCGCGGGCTCGCACAGCGAGCCGTGATGCCGCTGATCTTCGGCGACCTGGCCGCGACCTACACGCCGGCGAAGGTGAACGATCCGGCGAAGCGCGTGGCGGCGGCAAACGGGCAGTTTCTGCTGGTGCGGCGGGACGTCTACGAGAAGATTGGCGGGCACCGGGCGGTGAAGGACGCGATTCTGGAAGACGTGGAGATGGCGGTTCTGGTGAAGCGCCGGAAGCTGGGACTGCGATTCCGCTCGGCGCCGGAGGCGGTAGCGGCGCGGATGTATCGCAGCTTTGGCGCGATGTGGGAGGGCTGGAGCAAGAACCTGGCGCTGCTGTTTGGCAATGCGCCGGCACTGGCGGGGATGCGGTTGCTGCAGCTGGCGGTGCTGCTGGGGATTCCCGCGCTGATTTGGTTCTTTGCCTGGGGCATGGAGTGGCAACGGCCGGCCGGGTCGACCGCGGGTGTGCTGGGCGAGCCGTTGGCGATTGCGGCGCTGGGGATTGTGTGGCTGCGGGGGCTGTGGGGTTTCTACGCCCGGGTGGCGAGATCGGGTTTCGCGTTTCGGGATTACGTGTGGGCGCCTGCGGGGATTCCGCTGTATGCCGCGCTGCTGTGGCGCAGCTGGTTTCTGCATCACGTGGTCAGGCAGGTAGTCTGGAAGGGAAGGGAAATCAGAAGCAGGGTATAGGGTTTAGGGGACAGGGTATAGGAACAGGGATGATCTTGCTGACGAGGAAGGCGGAGTTTTCGGCTTCGCACTACTACTGGAACGAGGTGTGGAGCGCGGAGGAGAACGCGCGCGTGTTTGGGAAGTGCGCGAATCGTAACGGTCACGGGCACAATTACACGCTGGAGGTGACGGTGGCGGGCGATGTGGATGCCGTGACCGGCTTCGTGGTCGATTTGAAGCAGCTCAAGGACGCGATCGAGAAGGAAGTGGTTTCTGTGTACGATCACCGGCATCTGAATCTGGAAGTGCCGGAGTTCAGGGCGACGATGCCGACGACGGAGAACATTGCGGTGGCAATCTGGCGGCGGCTGGAGGGGAAGATTCCGAGGGCGAAGCTGTATCGGGTGAGGGTGTACGAGATGCCGGACCTGTTTGCGGATTACACGGGGGCTTAAAGGTTTATTGAACGACTATTCGATTCGCGGAAGGATACCCGTCCCTCAGGGGCTCAAGGCCGATGCCCTTGCAGCCTGTTGCGGCACCCTTGGGCAGGTTGCGGAAAGAGTCGATTTCGAGCAGACAGCACGCCCCTCAGGGGCTAAAGCCCGACACATTTTGGGTGGATTACGGCACGACCGAGGTCGTGCTCTGATGCAAAAGCGCCCGCTGGTTTCGATCTTCCGAATCCATGAGGCCGTGTGCCGCCAAAGCACATGCGGAGCGTGCGCATGAGGGCGCAGCTGGGGCGGAGGTACCGGCTGAGCGCATCGCATCGACTGCACACAGAGGCGCTGAGCGAGGCGGAGAACCGGGCGGTGTATGGAAAGTGCGCCAATCCGCATGGGCACGGGCATAACTACACGGTGGAAGTGCTGGTGGGGGGAGAAATCGACGCGGCGACGGGGATGGTGTGCGATCTGACGCGGCTGGATGGATGGGTGAGCCGAGAGGTGCTGGAGCCGTTCGATCATCAGAATCTGAACACGCTGGAGGCTTTTCAGAATCTGGTGCCGACGACCGAGAATCTTTGTATTGAGATTCAGAAGAGGCTGCGCAAGGTGCTGCCGGGCGATCTGACGGTGACGGTGCGCGTGGAAGAGACATCGAACAATTTCTTCGAGTATCGGCCGGAGGGCGCGTAGAGTGGAGTACGCGGTACAGGGTTAGAGGGAAACAGGAATGGCAAAGACGACAGTGATGCCGCGGCGGGAAAAGCTGGACCGCGAGATCATCGGGAAAACCGGCCTCGAGAACGTCTCGACGCAGGACATTTATCGGGAGATCCTGCGGCGGTACGATGCGGACCCGACGCGGGATGGGCTGGAGCGGACTCCGGAGCGGATGGAGAAGGCTCTGGAGTTCCTGACGCGGGGGTATCGCGAGGACCCGGGCGCGATCCTGCACGGGGCGATGTTCGATGTGGCCTACGACGAGATGGTGATCGTGAAGGACATCGAGATGTACTCGCTGTGCGAGCACCACTTGCTGCCGTTTTTTGGGAAGGTGCACGTAGCCTATATCCCGGACGGGAAAGTGATCGGGCTGAGCAAGGTTCCGCGGCTGGTGGAGGTGTTTGCGCGGCGGCTGCAGGTGCAGGAGCGCATGACGCAGCAGATTGCCGAAGCGATTCAGGACGCGATTCATCCGCAGGGCGTGGGCGTGGTGGTGGAGGCGCGGCATCTGTGCATGATGATGCGCGGGGTGGAGAAGCAGAATTCGTCGACGGTGACGTCGGCGATGCTGGGCGTATTTCAGAAGCAGAACACGCGGGCGGAGTTTCTGTCGCTGATCCGGGAGCGGGCGAACGCGTCGCTGTGAAAAAGACAGCGGATAGCAGATAGCGGATAGCGTGTAGCGTATAGCGTTTAGCGTATAGGCCGGGGCCGGCGTTCGGGTGTGTTCCAGCACCGAGCGCGGTATTGTGATCAGGTGAACGGGCTCCTCATTGTGGACAAGCCGGGTGGGATGACGTCGCATGACGTGGTGGCGCGGGTGCGCCGCGCGACGGGCGAGGCGTCGGTGGGGCATCTGGGCACGCTCGATCCGATGGCGACCGGGGTGCTGCCGCTGCTGCTGGGGAAATTCACTCGGCTGGCGCAATTCCTGAACGCGAGCGAGAAGGCGTACACAGGCACGATTCGATTTGGCTTTGCGACGGATACGTATGACGCCGAGGGCCAGGGGACGAGTGCGCCTTGCGCTGTGACTCTGACGCTGGAGGCGGTGCGTGCCGAGGCAGCGCGCTTTGTGGGGACGATGGAGCAGATGCCGCCGCCGTTTTCCGCGAAGAAGATTGAAGGCAAGCCGGCGTACAAGCTGGCGCGGGCGGGAAAGACTCCGGATCTGAAACCAGTGCGGATCGCCGTGGACGCGTTCACGATTGAGAGCGTCGAGGGGGACACGGCGCAGTTTGCCATGAAGATTTCCGCAGGCGGCTACGTGCGGTCGATTGCCCACGCGATGGGGCAGGCACTGGGATGCGGGGCGCATCTGGCGAGTTTGCGGCGTACGGCGGCGGGGCCATTCGCGCTGGAGCAGGCGTTGCCGCTGGGCGAGGTGGAGACGCTGGGCGCGGAAGGGGCGCTGGAGGCGCGGATGGTGCATCCGCGGACGCTGTTGCCGGAGATGCCGGCGGTGACGGCGGACGAGCAAACGGTGGGGCGGATTCGGAATGGCATGCAGGTGAATCTGCCGGAATATTCGGGGGCGTCGCTGGTGAAGATTTTTGCGGGGCAGCGAGAATTGGTTGGTATTGGAAAACGCGTGGCGGGGACGCTGTTTCAGCCGGTGGTGGTGCTGGCGTAATTGCCGGCAATCCCACATCTGCCAAAACCGAGCGGATGCGGGGCACCCTGTGGCGGTTCGCGGCTATTTGCGATTCAGAGATTTTCCCGTGTCCGCGCTGACGAGGGCAGCGTAACCGGATTTTTTGTCGCCCCACTGCACGTACCAGACCGGTTCCGGATAGCGGTAGTTCTCGCCCAATTCCAGGGCGGCGGGAGATTGTTGGGGATTCTTCTTCAGCCAGTCCGCCGCCAGGCTGGACGCGGCCTTCCACGCGGCGTCGGAATCCACGTTGAACCGCGAAGTATCAATCGCCATGGCGTCGCGGGTTTCGCCGCCCCAGGGCATCGCCAGCCCACCGGTGACTCCCGCATAAGTCTGCGGCGGCGCTGCGGCGATGGAGTACGTGAAGTTGCGATACTGGTGCAGGGTCGCAGATGCGAAGACGGCCTCCCACATGGCGGCCTTGCCGGAGTCGTTGGTGAACCCCGATAACGACTTTGCCGTGAGCCGGAAGACGGCCGCATCGGGAGCCCAGGAGTGGGCAGCGTGGTACATGGGCCAGAATGCTGCTTTGGCGGTGACGGTCTGCGGGGTGGCCGAAGGCGCAGGGGCTGCGGCGTTATTCGCGCTGGATGGGCTGCCGGAAGACTGGCATCCGGCCATCAGCAGGGCCGCCAGCAAAACGACTCCCACTACAGGGACTGTGCGCATGGAGTCCTCCTACGGCATTTTCAGGAGACGCTACGCTTTTTCCGAATGAACCCGGCTCGCTGCTCCGTGATGGCCGCAGCGAGTTCATTTCCCGGCATCCGGCTGCACCTTCCCTGAAAATGCTATAGCCCGTGCAGACACAGCGCGCAGGTCTTTTCAGCTCATACGATTAACACGGTTCGATGCGCAGCGCTGTATCCTCCGTCACATGAATGAGGGATGGGGGCGGCCGGGGACGTGCGCTACCCAGCCCTGGACGCGGCGCGAGCTACTTGTGGAGCAGCGGTTTGAGCAGGGGCATGAACTCGTCGGCGACGAGTTGCGCGCCTTTGGCGGTGGGGTGAATGCCGTCGTCCTGAATGGCGTTGGGGACGCTGTAGACGTGAAGATAGATGTTGGGGATGACGGGCGCGTGGTGCTGCGCAGCCACCAGCGCGAAGGTCTCGTTGAACTGGCGGATGTAGTCGGGCCCATAGTTGGGCGGCAGGGTGATGCCGGCGAGAATGACTTTGCTGCCGGCCTGGAGCAGCGTGGAGACGATGGTGGAGAGATTGCTGCGGGTATCGCCAATGGGGATGCCGCGGAGGCCGTCGTTGCCGCCGAATTCCACAATGACGACGGCCGGGTGCAGAGCGAGGACGTCTTTCAGGCGGTCGACGCCGTCTTTGGTGGTATTGCCGCTGATGCCGGAGTTGACGACGCGGTAACGATAGCCGCGGTTGTCGAGGTCGGTCTGGAGGTCGTCCGGGTAGCTGCTGCCGGGATCGACGCCGTAACCGGCCGTGATGCTGTCTCCGAAGCAGACGATGACGGGAAGATTACGAGAGTGGAGGGGAACGGCGCGGGGCGGCGCAGCGTACAGACTAAAGGACAGGGCCATGAGCGCGGCAGCGGTCGCGAAGCGGCGATACACAGCTTTAGTCTAGCAATGAGGGCGAGCAGGGAGAGCGGATGATCGAAGTGCGGGGACTGAAAAAGTCCATACGAAACGGGTCGCGAACGGTGGAGATTCTGCGGGGCATCGATCTGACGATTCCGAAGGGGCAGTTTGCCGCCATTATGGGCGCGAGCGGCAGCGGGAAGAGCACGCTGCTGGGGTTGCTGGCGGGGCTGGATTCGCCGACGGAAGGCCAGGTGATTCTGGACGGCATGGAGATCAGCGGGCTGGAAGAAGACAAGCTGGCCGAGGTGCGCGGAAGCCGGATCGGCTTCGTGTTTCAGTCGTACCAGCTGATTCCGACGCTGACCGCTTTGGAAAACGTGATGCTGCCGCACGAGCTGAACGCGCGGGGCGATGCGCGCAGGAAGGCGGAAGCGCTGCTGACGACGGTGGGCCTCGAGGACCGGCTGCATCATTATCCGGTGCAGCTGTCGGGCGGCGAGCAGCAGCGCGTGGCGCTGGCGCGGGCGTTTGTGCTGGAGCCGCCGATTGTGCTGGCCGATGAGCCGACGGGGAACCTGGACACGACGAACGGGCAGCATGTGCTGGCGCTGCTGACGGAGCGGCAGCGCGAGTCGGGCACAACGCTGGTGCTGGTGACGCACGATGCGCAGATTGCGGAGCGCGCGGACCGCAGGATTCAGCTGAGGGATGGGCTGGTTGTCGCGGATGAGGGACTGGCCCCTTCGGCAAGCTCAGGGCAGGCTGTCCACGCGGACGCGGCTGCGGCGCAGGAGCTCAACAGGTGAACGCGGAAGTGAGTACGGGAGCGAGGACCAAGCGTGCGCTGCAGTGGGGCACCGCAGCGAAGATTGCATGGCGGGAGCTGCGCGCGGGGAAGGCGAAGTTCCTCTTCGTGCTGCTGTCGGTAGCGGTGGGGGTGGCGGCGCTGACCGGAGTGCGGGGATTCAGCCAGTCGTTCTCGCGGGCGCTGCTGCTGCAGGCGCGCAGCATCATGGCGGGAGACTTGTCGGCGCGCATGTTCCGGCAGGCGACGCCGGAGGAACTGAAGCTGCTGGATGACCTGACGAAGCAGGACGTGCGGCGAACGGTGGTGACGGAAACCGTTTCCATGGCGATGGTGCAGGGCGATCCGGTGCCGCTGCTGGTATCGCTCAAGGCCGTCGATCCGAGCGAGTATCCGTTTTACGGATCGGTCGGTTTGCGGCCGGCGGGCAATCTGCGGTCAGTACTCGACGATTCGACCGTTGTCGTCGACGACAATCTGCTGGTGCGGCTGCGGGCGAAGGTGGGCGACGAGCTGAAGGTGGGTGGGCGGTGGTTTCGCATAGCGGCGGTGATTGTGCGCGAGCCGGACCGCATGACGGCCGGCGTCGGACTCGGTCCGCGGGTAATGATGACGCGCCAGGCGATGAACGAGGCCGGGCTGCTGCAGCCGGGCAGCCGGGCGACCGAACGCTACCTGTTTGCGATCGGCGACAAGCAAAAAGTTGCGGATGTGCGCGCGCAGATTGAGAAGATTCTGCCCGATGCCCAGGTGACGGACTTCCGCGAGACCAGTCCGGCGCTGGCGCAGGGGGTGGATCGCGCGACGGGGCTGCTGAGTTTGATTTGCCTGGTGGCCATGGTGCTGGGGGCTATTGGCGTGGCGATGGCGATGCGCGCCCACTTGCAGCAGAGGATCGAGGTTCTGGCGATCATGAAGTCGATCGGAGCGCGCTCGTCGGACATTCTGCGGATCTATTTGTTCCAGACGCTGGTGCTGGGGGTTGGCGGCGCGCTCATCGGCATCGCGCTGGGGCTGGGAGTGGAATACGCGCTGCCCGCGGTTTTTGGCCGGCTGCTGCCGCTGCAGCCGGAGATCAGGCTGCCGCTGAACCCGGTGCTGGCTGCCCTGGGTACGGGGATTCTGACGACGCTGCTGTTCTGCCTGCCGCCGCTGCTCGATGTGCGGAAGGTGCGGCCAAGCCTGGTGCTGCGGAGGATGGTGGAAAGTGGCGGGGACGGGGCATCGCGTCTGATCCAGTTTCGCGGGCGAGGCATGAAGTGGTTGATTGTATCTGTCGCAGCCGCGGTCCTGAGCATTCTATTGAGGCACCGGCATCGGACTGACGCGGCGATGATTGCGGTCCTGGTTGCTGCGTTTGTGTTGATTTTTGTCAGTCCCCGCGCGGTCGTTGCCTGGTGCGGACGGCAGAAGCTGCAACTGGCGGCGATGGTGGTGATCCTCGCCGGGCTGGGCGGCATTGCTGCGGCGCTGGCGGATTCGTGGCTGGTGGGGAAATGGTTTGCGGTGTGCCTGGCGGGGCTGCTGGTATTCATCCTCGGTTTGAGCACGGCGACGCTGCGGACGCTGCGCGCCTTCCTGTCCCGGACACGGCTGCATCTGCACTCCGCGCTGCGGCACGGGCTGGCAAATCTGTATCGGCCTGGGAATCAGTCGGCGGCCGTGCTGGCCGCGCTGGCCGCAGGGGTGATGCTCATCCTGAGCGTGTTTCTGATGCAGCGGTCGATCGTGAATGCGCTGCACGAGGACGTAAAGCCGGATACGCCGAATCTGTTTCTGATTGACATGAGCACGGATGAGGTGCCGGGTGTGGAAACGCTGCTGAAGAAGCAGCCCGGCGTGGTGGGCGGCATGGAGACCATTCCGATCGTCGCTGCGCGCGTGGAGTCGATTAACGGGACATCGGTCGACGATCTGAAGGTAAGGAACTACCCGAAGCGGCTGCTGCATTCGGCGACGCTCTCCTGGACTGGAGCTGCGCCCGCAGGCACGAAGGTGACGGAAGGGAAGTGGTGGAGCGGAGACGGGGGAGACGGACTGGCCGTGGTCGATCGGGTGGCAGACCGGCTGCAGCTGAAAGTGGGATCGAAAGTGACCTTCGCGGTCGGCGACAAGGAAATCCCCGTTGCAGTTGCGGCGATTTACAGGATTACCGGCGAGCACGCTTTTGCCCGCAGTGAGTTCATCCTGCCTGAGGCGCTCCTGAAGGATCAGCCGACAATCTGGTATGGAGACGTTCACGCGAAGGCGGGTGCGATTCCGGATATCGAGCGCGCGCTGTTCGCGGCGTATCCAACCGTGACGGTGATCAACATCGCGGATATTCTGCAGACGATTCAGGGCGTAGTGGATCAGATTACGCTGGTGATTCGCTTTCTGGCAGGATTCTCGATTCTGGCGGGACTGATCATTCTGGCGTCGAGCGTGGCGAGCACACGGTTCCGGAGGATTCGCGAGGTGGTGGTGCTGAAGACGCTGGGCGCGACGCGGAACCGGATCGCGACGGTGTTCAGCGTGGAATTTATAGTTCTGGGGCTGCTGGCGGGTGCGGTGGGGACGTTGTTTGCCAACGTGATGACGCGCATCCTGCTGCACCAGATGGACGTGCCGTTCCATCGCGACCTGCGCGGTTCGCTGGCGGCGATTGCGGGCACGGCGGTGCTGGCGGTGGCGACGGGATGGATTGCGAGCTTTCATATTCTGGGACAGAAGCCCCTGGAGGTACTGAGGGAGGAGTGAGCGGCTGCGCGAGGAGCGATGTGCGTGGGCGCGCAGGCAGATTGACCGGGTGGCGCAGGGCCGATAGTATGAAAAGGCGGTGCTGGATGCGGAAACGCATTGCGCCGTGGCCACTCTGCAACTGCCCCCTCGTTCAACGGCAGGACAGCTGACTCTGGATCAGCATATCGGGGTTCGAATCCCTGGGGGGCAGCCAAATGATTCTAAAAGGCTTAATCCAGTTTCCGCTCCCCTCGAAAAACCCGAGTATGACGTAAAGTATGACATGGCTCACCGATTTTCCTGCTGAGCTCGCATTGCGTTGCGCTCGTTCACGAGTTCTGCCAAGCCCTTCATCTCGGGATGCAAGTAGCGCTGTGTCGTTGTGACGCTGCGGTGTCCAAGCATTTTGCCGACAAGAACGATGTTGCCTGTTCGGTCGAGCATGTCCGTTGCAAACGAGTGGCGCGCAGAGTAGAGCACCACGCCTTTTGGGATCGCCGCCTCTCTGCGAACGACGGAGAATTGCTTCGCGATCAGGAAATAGCTCATGTGCGCGTTCTTCTTGCGCTTCGACGGAAACACCCACGGCGATTTGAAGGGCGTTTTTTTTCTTGCGTGAAGCAAATCCCGAATGCGATCGCTGAGCGGCACGTAACGCTTTGCATTATCCGTTTTGCCGTCCGGCACGAAGATTAGGTTCTTTTCCCAAAGCACATTTTCCCAGCGCATTCGAATCACTTCATCGGGGCGCAATCCAGCGTCATGCGAGATCAAAAAAACATCTCGGAGAGGCTGAGGAGCCTTTTCGAGAAATCGATTCTCCATCCCTGCGTCGAATACTGCTGTGCGTTCCACCTCCTTGCGCAAGCGAATGCGCGGTTTGCGGTCGATGATCTCCCAGTCGTGAGCCAGGGACAGCATCCGGCGGAGAGTCCGAAGACCGCAGTTGGCGTTGGCGCCGGAACCCGGGAAGTTGAGAACCTCTGCCTGGCTGCCCCTGATCTGGTCCATTCGCCAATTCCTTGCCGGCGTTTCCGACAGAAGGCGCCAGCCTGTTTCGTAGTATCGTTTGGTGTCCGAGTCCAACGAACTCGCCTGGATGAACGGCAGGAACTTCTTTTCAGCGAACTCACAAAGCAGCGCCGGGCGTTGTTTGCGCGCCGGGACCTGTTTTTGCTGGGCCTGCCGGAAAAACTCCATCGCCACTTCCATCGCGGCGGCTTTCGTTGTCTTCCTTGTGCTCTTCCGGTACCGCCGGCCCTCGATCACGAAGTCAGCAGTCCAGAACTTGCTTCTGTCTTGGCGGTACAAATCCATCGTCAGTCCTCCAATGCAGCCCGCACAGAGGGGACGTGGCGACCTTGACGCATGAACTCGTCAAGATCATCTGGATTGTACCGAACTGGGGCCTGAGTTCCGCGGCCAAGTTTGACGAATGGCGGGCCGATCTCGCGGCAGCGCCAGCTTCGGAGTGTCGCGGGGCTGACGCCCAGTCGGCGAGCCGCTTGTTCGTCGTTCAGCATGTCGCGCGTGTCGGGAAAGACGATTGG
>JASHNW010000101.1 GCA_030041435.1 Acidobacteriaceae bacterium | reverse complement strand
GCCCGCTGATCCCGTGCTTGCGGCACAACTCCGGAGTCGCAACCCCGGCTTCCGACTCCTTCAGAATCCCCACAATCTGCTCTTCCGTATACCGGCTCTTCTTCATCCCTGTCCTCCTTGCTCCAAGGGGCTCCAATCACCCCACTGTAGCGGAGAACTCTCACTCAATCTGGACTAGTTTTTGGGGTGCAGGTCATGCCTGGAGATAGCCCCTCCGCGAAATCCGAGTCGCGCGTCGAAAGGGCGTCTGCAACGTGCTCGATCGCCTTGATGTAGAAGGTCTCCTCTGCACGCAACCTGAGGAGGTCCTGCAACTCCGAACTCCGGGCCGCAATGGCGATTTTTGCATCGTCGTGCCCCAGGCAGCCGTTTAGGCTATTCCCTTCGACCAGGTAGAACTCAAAGAGCGGCTTCTCGTCGCCGACGACTCGCAGTGAGCACAACGGAATTGTCCGGCGCGAGGCCAGGTATTCCAGCAGTTCGGGAACCGTTCGAAGCTCAGCCGCGAGGTTGACGAAGTCGTTGACCGCCATGTAGGTGATCGGAACTCCGGAGCAGGCCAGCGGAAGCTCTTCCGTATCCGAAGCAAGGTCTACCGCCGCGAAGGTCTCCACGAGTACGACCCCGTGACACACGTGCGGCAGGCCAGCCGGGAAGTCAACGCGCCCGCGAGGCCAGTGCTCACACCACATCGGCCTTGCCTGATTCCTGATGGCACCCGATAGCTGGCTGAAGCACTCCTTGGCCTTCTTCCGCACCCACAGTGCGTTCTTCTCCGGAGACCTGCCCTCAGGGTTCTCCTGTGCTTTTTGGGAAATCAGGATCGAGTTGCCACCGTGGGCCACAACGAGATCGACCACCTCCTTTTCAGTCTTGTCGAGGGTCTTCGGGCTGCGATACACCCGCTCGGCAATGAAAGGCTGCGAAAGCCGCATGTCCGTCTGCCACTCGGCCCAGTCCGTTCTTTGCTTCCAACGGTCCATCTACGCCTTCCGTCCGCTCCGCGCGGTCTCGCTCCCTAGAGCATACTGCCGGTGCCGGAGATCGCGATCGCTGACCACGGAGCGCTTCGCTTTCGCGTGAAGCCGGGCGCGTCGTGCTTCTCGGGTCACCACTTCAGCGAATATCAGGATTTCGACTACCGGACTGCTTATACGGAGGCGCTCAACGCCTCCTGACGTGCCGGTTCTGCCCGGTTCGTCGTCTAGGGAGTCTTATGTCGTCACCACCGCCATCGAAGTATCCGCTGCTCGAAGAGGTCTTGGCGCATCGCCAGATGGCCCTCAAGCCGTTCTTCACCATCAAGGACGTCGCCACGCTGTTCGGCGTCACAGTCCGGTCCATCCAGACGCGGGTCGCGTCGGACCAGTTGCCGTCGCGCGACCTGCCGGGGCGGACGAAGTTCCTGCCCGTTGATCTGGAGCAGTTCTTGCGGAATAGCCAGAAAAACCCGGGCAAATAGTCTCCGGATTCTACGCGCTGCTGCGCTATATCGAGCCCGCCAGCGCCTTTCGTAAAACGCTTCGGACTGCTTCGCACCCCTTCATAGTTCCGCTGAATTTATATGCGGAATCGTCAGCAAGAACAAGCGGTTCAACTAGGAGAAATTGCATATATGTCAGCTTCAACAGAAGTTTTTGGTCCTGAAATTGCCCCGCTGGTTCCGGATTCTTCCGATCCGACACTGCCTACCTCTGATATGATCGTGTCTCTTCGCGATCTGGTTAGTGCCATCCAGCGGCATCCTTCCACAACCTCTGCCATGCTGCGCTCCACTGCAGCCCGGCTGGAAGAGTTCTATTCGGTACCTTCCGATCAAATTAGCGTTGACGATGTCGTTGATGATCGCGAGGACTTCCGGGACTTCCTGACCGAGCGAAAGTATAAAAAGAACTCTGTCCGATCCTATGCTAATTACGTTGGCATTTTGATCAGATTGGCGCGGCAGCATGGCTGGACATCCTCGCCCTCCGCAGTTCCCCCAGCGTGGAGAATCATTGCAGCTGAGTGTAAGCGAAACGATAAGTCGCTATTGAAGTATTTGGTTAAGAATGTCGGCCATCCGAGCGCAGTTCGCGAGGACGATCTTCGCTCGTGGGCTCACATGAAGGTGGCCAAAGGTGGTTCTTACCATTGGACAGAGAAATCGATCGCCTCCATGCGAAAGATTCTCCTGTCCGCAGGATACGGCGGCAGTCTTCGCGTCAAGAGTAACAGGTCGAAATATGCGATCCGAATCGAGTTGTTCCCCGAGACCTTGAGAACTGAGGTGGAAGATGTGATCCGATGGAAGGTGGCCACATTTATGCCGGGGCGTCCCCGAAAAGCACAGATCCGTCCCATCAGCGCCGACCTCTTGCGGGGAACCTTTTCGAGACTGTACGGATTCGCTGTAAATGTCGCGCAGATCAAGAATATTGCAAACCTTTCCGATCTGGTGAATGCGGACCTGATCGGTCGCTTCATCGCCTGGTCACTGGATGAGCGCCGCACAAAAGGGAAAACCCTCAGCACCAAACTGGGGCAAGTGTCAGCGGCGCTTGCACGCAATCCAAAATATTCCGGGATCGTCTCCGACTGGATGTCCGCTCTCCTGAACAGCATTCCTGAAGACTCAGAGGAAGAAGTGATCCGGCGCAAGCAGGAGAAGTTCCTGCCGTACGAAGCCCTCCGGAAAATCCCGGGGCTCATCCGACGCGATCGCCCGGTTCCCGCCAATGCTGATCCCCGCACAATCGCACTCGCAGTCCGAGATGAACTCCTGATGCAGTGGCTCGTGACGCTGCCGTGGCGTCAGCGTAATCTTCGCGAACTTAGGATCGCTGGTGACGCTCCGAATCTCCAAAAGACGACCCTGCCAGTACATTCGAATATCTCAAAACCAGACTGGGTTCTCGAAGCCGAGAAATCCGACCCCGCCGTCCAAGTGTGGCAGTTTCGGTTCACCAATAAGGAAACGAAGACACATCACGATGTCGAATGCGTGCTTCCTCACTCCCTCGTGTCATTGTTGGAAGACTACTTGACAAATCACCGGCGTCATCTCCTGCGAGGCGCTGATCCTGGTACGTTGTTTCTCAATGACGCTGGCGGGCCGCTTCGATCATTGACTCTTCGTACCCTGGTCTCGGAGCTTACGCTGCGTTACGGTGGCAAGATTGTGACGCCCCACCTGTTCCGCGATATCTTCGCGTTCATGTGGCTTGAACTCAATCCGCAGGATTATCTCACGTTGTCCAAACTGCTTTGGCATCGTAATATCCAGACAACTATCACGATTTACGGTCGCAAATTTAACGAGTCCGCAGCGCTTTGCCGCATGGAAAAAGTGCTGCGACTCTGATCGCGATGACTCGGGTTGCTCCGCCGAGCAGCCCGAGTCCGTCCGTTGCCAGCGGGACGCTCAACATAAGCATCGCGAATCTTCGCCGATTTGATCCCTCCTCGCCAGATTGCAGGTAGGAGGGAATAACGAAGTGCTGGATCATATCATTACGCACCTAGAGGTTGCGGACGCCTACGCGGCCAACGCAACCCGCATCGCCGCGCTGAAGAGGCGATCGAAACACCTACTTGACATTCAAAACCGGTGCCGTGAAGCCGCTGCTCGGGAACGCGCCGAGGCCGCCGGGCACGCGAAGGCCTTCGGCATCGCTGATCTTGTGATCGCCGAAGAACTCGCAGCGTGGCATCGGCTGCGCCAGTACTCGCTGGACCGCCCCGAAGCTCTGAGCATCGCCGACGTTCGCTGGCTGCGGGCTGTGGCCCGCCACGGCAGGCCCGGCAGCCGCAATGTCCGGCGGGCGGCGGAACTTCTGTATCTCGCCGAGGCATTGGTCTGCGGCGGCTAACCTTGTCGGACACCTCGGGAGGTCGTCAATGCTGGCCTCCCTTCAGGTGAATGCGCTGACAAACCCTGATTATCTACCGGGCCGCGCTCCCGATATGACCGAGCAGGCGGGTTGCTCTCAACCGGCTCAATTCTCAACGCACAATCGTTCCTGACCATCTATGGGGCACGCTGTTCCTCCTCGAATTTTCTGATCCACGCTTCCACTCGACGCAGGTAAAGCCGCAGGCGGCTGAATGACTCGGGTCCAGCCCCCTGTTCAGCCAGGAGGGCGCGTCGCTCATGTTCAAGCTGGGCCAGTTGCGTGTTCAGTCCCGCGAGTTGCTTCTCGATGGAGCGGAGCCTTTTCTTGACGACGCGGGCACGTTGTGTGTGATCGCTCTCCGGGTCATGTCCCACGTGAAGGCCGCCGCAGCGGTCACATGGGTACACATCCAACCCCGGACTTCCGAGCTTTCGGGCGTGAAGCATCGCGCTGAGAAAGTTTGGGTGCCGGTACTTCCGCTTGCAAACGAGAGGATTCGGGTCCTGACTTGGCCGGACTGGTTCTGCCGGTGTGCTCATCGGTTCCAACCCCGCTGTTGCTTGAGCAGGAGGCTTAGAGAGGTGCGGCTTCGAACCGCCAGCCTTCTTCCTCTCAGTTCCCTCAGACGCTGGCAGCAGGTCAGCAACTGCCGAGGATAACCCCTCTCTTCGAATCACAGCGCGACCGCGCACACGCGCGGCCTGGCCCGCTTCCCTGCCCAGGCTTTCGCGTAGCCGCTGATATTGGCGCTGCAGTTCACGCTCCCACTCGCGGTAGGCCTTCCCCCGCAGCCTAATTGGTTCCTCGCCGAGTTCGCGAATGTAGACAGCCAGCCGCATCGCTCCGCGCTTAAGGTCTTTGAGCCGCTGGGCGGCCTTCTCGCCTGGGGTGGCCGCCTGCGTCTTTCCGTTTGCTTTCTGCGCCTCCGTCACGCCAGCACCTCCGCAGACGCACGGAAGCCAGCTGCATTTGTATGGCGAGAACTGCTCGCCATACTCTGTCGCATTGAGCGGATTCCCGTTAGCAGGTCGTCTTCGGTCACCTCGCCGCAACGCTCGAAGGCTTGCTGCCCAGCGATGATGTACGACTCGCGCAGTTGAGCGAAAGAGAATCCGCTGGAGGCTTCCACAGGGCGCTGAAGCTGTTCGTCGTTCAACCCGCTGTTCATCCGGCGGAAGTATTCGAGCCGCAGCGCCGCATCCGGGTTCGGAAAATGGACCACTCGATCGAATCGCCCGGGTCTCCGCAGAATAGCCGGATCGAGTGCGGCAGGCTCGTTGGCTGTGGCGACGACGACCACGCCCTCGCCAGTAGCCACCCCGTCCAGGCAGTTCAGCAGGTGCTGGAGGCTGATCTTGGTCATAGGATCGCAAGCCTTCGGGAATGCGCGGTCAATGTCCTCCAGCAGGATCATTGCGGGCCGGTCGCGATGGGCCTGTTCAAACAGACGGTCGAGATCGCCGTCATCGGCGTTCGGTTCGAAGAATCGCAGGGTGTGCGCGTTCAGCACGCGGCTGCTCATCATGGCGCGGATCGCGCTAGTTTTGCCATTGCCGGGCGGCCCGTGAAGCAGATACCCCCGCCGGAATGGGAGGTTTCGGTCACGAAACCATTGCTCGCGCTTCCAGAAGCTCTCGAAGTCGCGGACGAGCAGGCTGTTGATCTTGGGGTCGATGACCAGATCAGTCCAGGCGACCGATGGCACGCGTCGAGGTCTTCCGCCGATTGTGCACAGATGAGAGGTGCGGTCACGGTGGTACAGGTCCTCGATCAGGCGCAGCAGCGCGGGAATGGAGTCGCGACGAGCCACGAGCAATCTCGCCGCGCTTTCCTCTTCGCTGCCAGGACCTGAATGGTAATGGACATTCAATGCCACGACGGTAATGTTGAACATGCGCAGGCGAAGAGCGAGCGGACAGTCTTGCCACTCGAAGCCCGTCCACGCCGTAGCACGATCCTCAAGCAAGGCCTCTAACGAAAGTTCGGTCCTGACGTCATCGGCGACGGATAGAATCGGCGGGTACTGCGGAGGAACCTCCGCCTGTGCCACCAAGGGACGAAGCCGCCTGGACTGTCTGTTCCCGCTCCTCCGGCGGTCAAAGATGCCCAGGCACTTCTGAACCCCAACCTGCGAGAGATTGGGGAGACCATCGACGATGACGGTCTCAGCAATCTGAATGCCCAGCTTCTCTTCGATCCAAGACTGGTGCGCGGCAATGGCCCGTCGGATCAGGGCAGAGCGAGTGGCGAATTCCTGTGGTGTCGTCATGATTGACGCTCCATCCGCAGGACGATGGGAGTTTTGTCAATGTCGCCATCGGGACCAAGAAGTGCAGCATTGACGAAGACCGTGTGCGGGGTCTCCAGGATGCGAGGCGATCGCTTGTCGAGGTGCACGTGCCCGAAGACGTGGAGCTTCGGGCGCACACGCTGCACGGCATCGAGCAGGACCGGATCACCCTGGTGATAGTCGGAGCCAGGACTGACATCGAGGATTCCGAGGGGCGGTCCGTGCGTGATAAGGACGTCAACGTCCTTGGGAATGCTTGCGTAGAGCCGTCGGCGATCCTCCACTGAGCTTCTGCCAAATGCGCCGCCATAAAGCGGTGTGACCGGCGAGCCCCAGAAACGCAAACCCTCTATATCCATTGACTCGTTGATCAGGACGGTTGCGTTGCTGAGGAGCGAGCGTCTTGATGCGTCGGCCTCCAACCAGAAGTCATGATTCCCGGGTACAAGAAGCTTGAAGCGATGTGGGAGTTCTCCTAACCAATCGTTAAAATCGACGATCGAAGTCAGACTCCGGGACATCATGCTGAAGTCGCCCGTGTGAATTAAAATTTGGCCGTGAGGCACCTCCGCTTCGCGGTGCTGCTCGTGCGTATCACTGAGCAGGACGAGTTGAAGGCTCCGGGATCGCCGCTGATGTTGTGTGGTCATCCACTTTCTCCTTACCAGACTCTGGCGAGCCGTGACGATTTCGGCGAACATCAGACCTCGCCGTCGAAAAAAGGCCGGTCCGGCTACAAGTGCACCGGACCGGCTGCGAAATCACTACCTCGTTACTTCCGGAAACTACCCGTCAGCTACCCCTAATCTGGCAAGCAAAAACAAAAGTGGCGAAGATTCGCTGAGAAGTTGTGGCGGCCAGAGGCTCTCTGGAATCGTTAAGCCGGGCTTTCGCTCAGCGGATAGGAAGTTGGCAACCGATTCGCGCTCCAGTTTTTTGCCAATTAATTGATGGTTGGCGGGGCACGGAAGTACTACCCTTCATGACCATCATTGAAATTGTCGAAAGTAAACCCAACGCAATGACCGTCGAGGAGTTGGCCACGCTGGTGAGCCAGTCTCCGAAGACCCTTTACAAGGCCATCAAGGCTGGCCGCATGCCCGCCTATCGGCTGAACGGAAGCATTCGTCTCGATCCCCATGACATAGGCGAGTGGCTCCGCAAGCGCTGCGGGAAGTAGACCTGATTCCAGCCTGCACTGGACTCTCCATCCAGGTTCTGCAGGCGAATGAAGCCACAGCACAGGCCGTGGCTTCATTCGTCTATTCTTTTGCTCAGAATGCCGCTGCGACCGCCTCACGGATGCGGGCTTCCGGCTCCAGATACCGCATCACGCTGGCCAAATCCGCGTGCCCCGTTCTCGCCATCACGCTCCGGAGATCACCCCCTGTTGCCCGCAACATCCTCGTCGTATAGGTGCGCCGAAAGCGGTGGAGCGTGAATTCTTTGCATTCATTGCGCTTGCTCCTGCACCCGGGACACTGGCCGCAGTTCAGTCCGGCCCGACGGGCAGTCACCTTGAGGGCGAGCAGCATTTTCGTGTCCGGCTTGTCCTTCGCTGTTCCGAAGAGCAGAATCTTCCCGGGATTCGTATTGAGCCACCTTTGAAGTTTTGGAACCAGTGCAGGGTGCAACTCGATCTTCCTCTCCTCGGCGTCTTTGATATTGCCGTATTCATCGCGCTCCTTCACATGGAGGATCGGCTCGGCGGTATTGAGTCCGTGCAGATCGTATCGAGTCACCATTTTCAACTCCGAATCCCGGAGACCAGTTTTGTAGGCGAATTCCCAAAGCAGCGCTCTGTCCTCGTTCGTCGCTGCGTCGATCAGCTTCTGAACGACCTCCGGCGTGTAGGCATTCACTACCTTCTTCGTGTAGGTCTTGAGGAGCTTGTGAGTTCCCTTCCCGATGATGCGACCCGGTTCAATGCCGCAATAGCGCAGGAATCCGCGCAGGGCCATGTAGCGGTCCGATGCGGTACGGTCGCTGTACTTCTGTTCATTCCGCATCCAGCCGTGCCAGCGGATGACGTCGTCCTTGGTGACCTGTCCAGGAAAGGCCGAATTGCACTGCTTGAGGAAGGTGCTCGTGACCATGGTGTAGACGCGCACAGAGTCGTCCGACCGGTGAGGCAGGTTGCGGTGCATCTCAAGGAATTCGGCGGCGTACTGCTTCAGGGTCTTCTGGCTTTCGCTGGGGCTGAGCACTTCGAGCCCTGCCGCGATCGCAGCCGCTCTGGCCTGCATCCGCGACTCCTCGGCCCGAAAGCGGTTGAGGGCGTCCGTGGAGTCCTCCCCAAGCTCGGTATACACCGGGTTCCGGCCCTGATACTGCCGCATCTGCCAGCGGCCATTCGGACACTGGACTTCGACTCCACCCAGGCGCATCACATCCGGCTTGAGCCTGCCGTTTTTCGTGAAGACGGCGGCTCCGCGCCTCCAGCCCTTGCCTTCGATCGATGCGTACCGTACAAGTGTGACAGTCTGGTTCACGGGAGCCCTCAAGAGCTAATACCGGCGAGCCCCTGTTTCCCGTTATTTTTCGAGCTAAATGCGAGCTAAGGCCGAATCTGCTGGGATTAAGGGGCTTCCGTCAGCATCCCTCTCTCTCCGCCAGATTTCCTTCTGCAGCTTGTGATCTTTCAAAAAAACATAAAAAAAAGATACATGTCCCGCTTTCCGGATTGTCCGGAAGATCCGCGCAATCGGCGCTTTGAGGCCCTTTTTGCACGCAAATGCGGATACCGGTTTTTCAGGCTAACCAGTCCCGGAGCCCTGTTCGAGCGCAGGTTCTGACCGCTGCAAGAGCTGGAGGATGTATTCTCCGGCACCGTAGCCGACCATCGGCAGAGCCCCGGTGGGATCGCCAATTTTCCCGGGGAAGAGCGCGCAGGGCACGGCCACGTACATTTCCGGAATGAGGTCGTGATCGGCGGTGGCCTTGTCGACAATACGGCGGAGGATTGCGTCGGACTCTGCGGAGTTGCCAAGGCGCCTATCGACTTCGGCGAGGCTGAAGTCGACAAAGAGGAATTCCTGCCGCTCGTACCAGTACTCGAAGATGGCGGGATCGGTGTACGTGCTGCGCACGCGCCGGTAGCCGCCGGAAGCGACCTTAAGCAGCGCCATGCGGTCGACGGTGTTGCGCACGATCGCCGGATCGGTGACGACGCCGAAGTTGATGATGGCCAGCAGGGCGCCGTCGATGTCGTTCTTGATGCCAGGCTCGAGCGTGCCGTGGAGTTCGCCATCACGGATGAAGGCCGCGTCGAAGCCTTTCCGGAGAAGGGCGACGTGGCGGAGAACGTCAGCGCGCGTGGCTTCGTCACCGGCGAGGTGGGCGATATCGGCAAAATTGCGGAGGCCCACGATGGCGGCGGCGGTGGAAAATGCGAAGTGTTTTTTATCTTTCTGGCGTTCCTCCCATATGGACGTATCGGCTGCGACGATCTGGCCAGGGCCGAAGGTCTCGAGGTTGGCGAGCAGGGGCTTCACGATGAAGTCGCGAGCGCTCTGGTACAGCGGGCCGCGATACGTGGCGGTGCGGAGGAGCGCCGTGTCGTGGGTTTGGCGCAAGTACGCACCCAGAACCCACAGGGCCTCGCCCCAGTCGTCGAACTCGATGTTGGTGCTGCCCTCTTCAGTGAAGAAGGGCTCCTCAGCGCCATCGCCGAAGTAGCGCACGACGGAGATCTGATAGTCGGCGCCGGCGGTTTGGGCGCGCAGCTTGCCGGTGGGCCGCGCGTTGAAGTACGCGAGCACAGCGGCGCGGGCCTCTGCGCGATGCCCCATGCGGGCGAGGGCGACGGTGGCCCAGGCCATATCGCGCACCCAGGGCGTGAACCACAGGCCGTCGGGCAAGCTGGCCACGATAAGGCCGTTGCTGTAGCGGCCGGGACGGTTGGGCTCGCGGCTCTGCGCCAGGCGCAGCAGAACCTCGCTCTGGCGCCACAGGTGGCGTTCCGCATCGCTGCGGAAATGGACGGTTGGCCGGACGCGCCAATGCTCGAGTTCGGCGATTTCTCGCTCGACCAACGCGGATGGGGTAAGACCGGCGCGCCAGCGGGCGAAGGCGCGGATGGCTACGTGGGGATCTGCACTGGGCTCGATCGAGAGGAGAGCCCAGGCGCGGCTGCCCGCCAGCAGGGCCGGCCCGGACGCCGACTGCGCTGCAAGCGGAGCGAGCGGGATAAGCAGAAGAGAATCGCCGACCCCGTCGAATTGCAGCAGGCGCGCGGAAACGCCGGCTACCTGGAGGAAGCGCTCGGAGCGAACGGGGTGAGCCCAGGCGACAGTCCAGCCGCTGTGGGCGGCGGCGTTGGCGGCAGGCTGCCAACTGATGATGAGCGCCGTTTGCAGGAGGCCGAAGGGCATGAAGAAGGTTCCCTCGCCGGCGACGGTGCGCGCGCGGATCACCTGCGAATCGTCGACGTAGTTGGTCGATGCATCGGCGGCAGGCGCAGCGGACGGCGCGGCAGACCAGCGGAGGCTCTGAATGAAGTTGGTGGTGGGAAAGCCTTCGCTGAGGCTGTGATTCGGATCGGGAGCGGTGAAGGCGTACGGGTGAGCGTAGAACTTGGTCACGGTCGCGGACTGTGACACGACCGCGAATCCGAAGCCGTTGCCGGTGACGAGGCTGGACGCAGCAGCGGAGAGGCATCCGGCGCAGGCGATGCAAATAAAAACGGAGAGCGCGCGAAGCGAGGACATGGCGCCGCCGCAGCGCGAGGCAGAAGATGCAACAGCACACGATGCGGGCATCAGCGCGCTCCCGCTGCAGGTGCGATGGACGTGGTGGCGGCGAGGCGAAGATCGCGCGAGGAAGCGCCGACGCGGATGGTGCGCGGCCCGGCGGCGAGCACCCACTGGTTCTCAGCGGACGACCAGTATTCGAGCGAACGCAGCGGGACGTGGAGCGTGACCTCGCGGCTTTCTCCGGCGGTGAGGTGAATGCGATCGAAGGCCGCGAGCGCGTGAACGGCGAACTGCGCGCCATCGTTGGGCGGATTTTGCGGGGCGTCGAGGTAGACCTGGGGCACCTCATCGCCGGGAATCGGACCGTCGTTGCGCAGGGTGAAGCGCACGTCAAGACCGCCATCGGAGGCGCGCGCTACGTAAAGCTGTGAATACTCAAAATGCGTGTAGGAGAGGCCGAATCCGAAGGGGAACAGAGGCTGGAGATGCTGCTGGTCGAACCAGCGATAGCCGATGAAGATCCCCTCGGAATACGTGGTCTTGCCCTTGCCTTCATCGGGAGGATTTTGGCGATCGGGGTGGGCGGGGTCGCTGGCAACGCCCTGGTCGAGGCGCTGGGGCCAGGTGAACGGGAGACGGCCGGCGGGGTTGGCTTTACCGAGCAGCAGATTCGCAGTGGCCCATCCGCCCTCGTCGCCGGGGAACCAGAGGAGCAGAACGCCCTTCACTTTGGAGAGCCAGGGCAGGTCCACGGGCTGGCTGACGTTGAGGACGACGATGGTATTGGGATTGGCTGCGGCGACGTCGGCGATGAGCTGATCCTGATCACCGGGAAGATGAAACACCGGCTTGTCGCCTGCCCACGCAAAAACGATGGCCGCGTGCGATTGCTTTGCAGCGGCGATGGCGGCAGCGTAGTTGGCTTTTTGCTGGGCGGGCGTAACCCAACTGAGGCGCACCTGCGTGGGTTGACCGGAGGAGTCAGGCTGCACGGAAACGGCCAGCGCATGCGCGCCGGCGGCAAGCTGGATTTTAACGCGCAGATCGTCGAGGCCGTCGGTGGTGGGCAGCACGTTATCCTGGCCGGCCTGAGTGACGACGCCGTGGCCGACCATCTCTTCGTTCGAGACGAGCTTTTTGCCATCGAGGGTGAGCGACGCGAAACAGCCGAGATTCTGCAGGTAGAGCCAGTATTCGCCGGGCTGGGAGACGGTGAGCGTGCCGGTCCACGCAGCTTTGGTGTTCGCAGGCAAGGCATGGCCGCTCGAAACCGCGAAGTCAATTTGCGGATCGATCTGCGCTGCGCCGCCGGGCGACTGGCGCTCGAGGCCGGGCTGGCCATCATGCGTGAAGAGGGACGCGGGGATGGGTGTGCCGGTCATGTCGTCGGCGACGGCGTAGCGGAGATGGATGCCAGTATCGCCGGCGGTGTCGTGCTGGAGCGCGTAGAACGGACCGATCTCGTGGGCGGGAATGCCGACGGCTTTCTCGTCGGGGATGCCGATGGCCATGGTCTGGCCGGCTCCGGGGCCGATGAGGGCGAGGGAGTGCAGATCGCCGGCGATGAGCGGAAGCGCGTGATCCTGGTTGCGGAGCAGCACGGCGGCGTCTTCGCCGGTCTTCTCGACGATGGGTGCGTCGGCGGCGGTGTCGATGGGAGTGACGTCGTGCTTTGACTTGCCGTCGAGGAGGCCGAAGCGATCCATCTGGCAGAGAATGCGGCCGACAGCGCGGTCGATGTCAGCTTCGCGCACCGTGCCTGCAGCGACGGCGGCGCGGAGGATTTGCACCATGTCGTTTTTGCCTGGGTTCGGCATTTCAAGGTCGAGGCCGTCTTTCATGAAGTCGGGAGTGTGGTTCGCGCCCCAGTCGGAAGTGACGAAGCCGCGGAATCCCACCTGATCGCGCAGAACGGTGATGAGCGTGTCGGGATTGTTGCAGGCGTAGGCGCCGTTGATTTGGTTATAGGAGCACATGATGGAGGCCACCCCGGCGCGGACGGCATCGTCGAAGGGCGCGACGTAGATCTCGTGGAGCGCCTGCGGAGCGATGAAGACGTCGGTGCCGCCGTCATAGCCGACGTAGTGCTTGGCCTGGGCCAGGATGCCCTGGCTTTGAATGCCCTTAATCTCCGCGGCTGCGATCTGCCCGCTGAGCAGCGGGTCTTCGCCGAAGGTGTTATAGGCGCGCGAGAAGCTGAGGTCGCGGTCGATGTTGATGAAGGGCTGAAGGACGACGTCGATGCCGAGGGAGCGGGCGTCGCGCGCGATGACCACGCCATTCTGCCGCGCGTCATCGCGGCTGAAGGTCGCGGCCAGGCCCATGGTGGCGGTGAGCGCCGTGGAGGGTACGCGAGTGAGCACGCCGGGAGGGCCATCGGCGAAGCGCATGGGGGGAATGCCGAGGCGCGGCACGCCGGCGAGATATCCGGCCTGACCCTGGAACGTCGCGGGCGGCTCATCCGATCCGTCGAGCATGCCGACCTTTTCGGCGAAGGTCATCTCGCTGAGCAGCTTATCGACGCGCGCATTGCCGGTGATGGACGACGGCGCAGAGTTCTGCTGCGGAGGTGCGCACCAGACCGGCTGCGCCATTGTGCAAGCCAGCACAATCGCGAAGAAAAGATACAGGGCCGGTACAGGAAGGTGACGCCGGCTGGGTTCTTTTTGGCGTTGCATGAAGCCCCTCGAAGAATGGATACGATAAGCGGGCGCCTTTCTCTTCGATTGCATCGAGATCCTCTCCCTCGCTCGGTTTGACACTTCAGTTCGCGGCCCGTGGTGCGGCCGACTTCGATCATTTCCAGACATAGGTAGCGACTGCGCCTGCACTCAAAGTGGCAGCCGCACGTTTGCCGCGCCAGCGAATCTGGAAATCCTGCGGTGACGCGCCGCTGTTGGCAACGATCAGCACCGTGAGCCCCTGCGGCGTAAGAAAAGCGACATTGGGAACTGTATCGGAAGCGCTGGACGCGATGCGCACGGAGCCGGGCGGAACGAATTTGGAGGCGTGCGCGATGGTGTAATACGCCGCGTTGCGGGTGACTTTATCGCCGTCTATAGTCACTGCCCCCTCGCAGACAGGGCAGCCGCCATCATTGGTGTGCGGCTCGAAATGTGGATCCGCGGCCAGATTCCAGAGCAGAACGGTGCGACTCCAGTTGCGCGGCGCGCCGATCATAAGATCCTTCACCGGCGAAGCGATATCGAGGCGCGCATCGTTGGGATCGTCGACGACCATTTGCTCGGTGAAGTAGATGTTCTTGTCGGGCCAGGCATCGTGCACTTTCGTCAGCGCCGTAATGTCTCCGGCGTACAGGTGAAAGGCCGAGCCGTCGACGTATTGCCGTGCCTGCGGATCGGCGAGGATGGCGAGCGGATAGTCGGGACGGTCGCAGTTGTGGTCGTAGACGATAATTTTCGTGGAAACGCCAGCCTCGCGGAAGATGGGCCCCAGCGACTGGCGGATGAACTGATCTTCTTCGCTGGCCTGCATCACGAGGCTGGGCGTGTTGTCGGGATTGAGCGGCTCGTTCTGAGGAGTAACGGCTGCGATGTGGATACCGCTGGCCTCCATGGTCTGCACGTATTTCAGAAAGTAGCGCGCGTAGAGGTCGTAGTATTCCGGCTTAAGGTTGCCACCCTTAAGCTCACCGTTGGTCTTCATCCACGCAGGGGCCGACCAGGGCGTGGCCAGAATGGGAATGGACGGATTGATGGCGAGAATTTGCTGCAGGACGGGAACGACGGAGGTCTGATCGGGGCCGAGTGAGAACTTCGCGAGGTCGGGGTCAGTTTCGCCCGGAGGCAGGTCGTCGTAAGTGAAAGGGTGGTCGTTCATGTCGGACGAACCGAGGCTGACGCGGAGATAACTGATGCCAATGTCGCCCGTGCCGCGCCCGAAGAGCTCCTGCAGCAGCGCGGCGCGCTGGGGCGCGCTCATCCGCATGATGAGCTGCGCGCTGCCGCCGGTGAGCGCGAGGCCGAAGCCATCCATGGTTTGGAATTTGTGACTGGGGTCGACGTCGATTTCGGGAAGCGTCGACTTCGTTTTCTGAAATTCGAGAGGCTGCGGTTGCAGAGCGAGCAGTGAGGTGCGGTCAGGGGTGGTGAGCCATATGGCAACCGATCCCCTGTGCTGCGCGGTTGCCGGACGCGCGCAGAGCAGAGCCGAGCCTGCGAACAGAGACAGCATGATAAGGCGAGGTATGAAGGACGACCTGGAGGGATGTTGCTGCGGCAGGATACTCAAGATTGCACTCCGAATTTCGAGGATGAGTTGGGCGGGAGGCAACGATGCCCTGGCCTTCGCGCACGGTCATTGGGGTAGCTGCGGTGCGGTGGTGTCGTCGAGGTCCGGACGCTGAATGGAGGCGACGCGCATGTCGTCGAAGATTTTGCCGAGCTTGTCCTTCATCTGCTTGTACTTCAGAAACTCCGCCACCTGCTGCTTCGCCTCGCCGGTCTTTCCCTGTTCGCGGTAGAGAGCGGCAAGGCGATAATGCGCGGCGTAATTGGTGGGGTCGGCCTGGACCGCGCGCTCGAACATCTGCTCGGCCTTCTCCGGCTGGTTCATCAGGATGAGCACCTTGGCGAGCTCGGTGCATGCATCGGTGTCGCCGGGGTCGAGCTCGACGGCTCGGGAATCGCGGGCGAAGGCGGTCTTCAGGTCCCCTTTGCGCTCGGCAATGATGCCGAGGGACAGCTCGGCCTTCTCATCGCGCGGATTAACCGCCAGCGCAGCCTGGAACTCGGCCGGCGCCTGGGCCTGTAGTTTGGCGTCCTGCGAATTGAAGAGAATGTCGCCGAGCTCGGAGTGGATGCCGGGCAGCCGCGGATTGAGGCGGATGGCCTCGCGGTAATTGGCGATGGCGGCATCGTCGTCGTGATGGTGGGCGAGCTCGCGCGCCATGAGCTGATGCATCTCCGCGCTGTCGGGCGCGCTGAGGGCGAGGGTGAGCATGGAGCGGGCGGCGAGATCGGAGTAAAGACGCCAGGACAGATAGAGGAGCGAGGGATCGGTGGGATGGGCGGCGAGCAGGACGGAGGCGGTTTCCGCGGCTTTGTCGAGGTCGCCGGCGGCGGTGTCTTCGTCAATGAGCGCCTGCCCGACTTCCAACTGGAAGCCCGGCTCGGTGAGATGAGGGAACGCCGCTTCGAGGTCGGCGCGGCTGGCGCTCGTGTCCTGGGTGCGGGCCTCGGCCAGGCCCAGCAGGCCCTGGATTTTCCAGAGCTCGGGCCTGGTGGTGACTGCGGCGCGCAGATGCGGCACGGCGTCGCTGAACCGGTTCTGGAAGAAGAGGAGAACGCCGAGATTTCCCTGCGTATCGGCATTGGAGGGATCGATGGCCACGGCGGCCTCGAACTCCGGGATCGCCAGAGCGGGCTGCTTCTGGCGGAGATATTCCTGGGCCTTGTGAAGATGCGTGGCGAGCGCCTGCTGCTGGGCCTGACTCCGATCGGGGGGCGGCGTTTGTGCGAGGCAGGCTGCCGCGGCCAACGCGAGAGGAACAGCGGCCAAGGCAATCCCTGAAAATAACCTCATAGAAAAACCATCCAGATTATAGAGCGCGACGCGAGGCCGAGGTGAGCGGCAAAAAGGAGAGACGGCGGAAGCCGCCGTCTCTCGGGAGGCCGTATCAGCCGCATGCGGGCTAATACGTCAGGTGAATTCCGAGCTGCACGTTTCTGCCGCCCTCCGTGGTGCTGTAGATGGCCACCGAGCCCGTGGTGTACGGCGTACCTGCACCATTCCCACCGCCAAGAGTCGCGTCGCCCGGCACGCCGAAGCTGGGATGGTTGAAGGCGTTTTGCGCATCGACCCGTAGCTGGAGCTCCATTCCTTCACGCGGCAGAGCGAAGTCCTTGGCGCCGGAGAGATTCACCACGTCGAGGCCCGGCCCATAGAGACTGTTGCGCGGGACGTTGCCGAAGGTGCCGTCGGCCGGCTGCAGGAAGGCCATGGGGTTAAACCAGTTGCTGATGCTGCGATTGGCCGGCTTGAAGCTGACTCCGGGGTTGCGATCGGGATAGGAACTGCCTGAGAGAGCATATGTGTTCTGGGTTCCGTCGACCGTGAAAGGGTTCCCAGTCTGCAGAACGAGCGTTCCGGAAAGCTGCCATCCGCCGACGATTTCGTTCAGCAGCGAACCGCTGTTCAGGAATGCCTGCCCTTTGCCGAAAGGCAACTGATAGACGGCGTACCCCTTGAAGGCATTGCGGACGTCGAAGTTGGAGTTGCTGTAGTTCGCTGCCGCACTGTGGGCGTTTTGATAATCCTGCGGACCCGCGCGGCTGCCCCATCCTGAGGAATCGAGGTCAGTGAGCATGTGCGCCCAGACATAGTTAAAGCTGAAGCTGAAGCCATGCGTCATGCGCCTGGTGGCGGTTGCCTGGAGCGAGTTGTAATTGGAGACCGCGTTATCGGTACTCCCCGTGATGCTCTGATAGATGGGGTAGGGCCGGTTCTGCTGATCGCTCGAGGCAAACCCGCTCTGCGGCACCTGGTTGATATCGACGGGGAAATTCAGGTTGTAGCCGTGGCTGCCCACATAAGCCAGCTCAAAGACATAATTCTGTCCCATCTGCCGCTGCATGGTCAGATTCCACTGATCAATCTCGGGTACAGGCGTGTGGTAGTGGATATAGCCAACACCCTGGTTGTTGAACCGGGTGGGATCGGTGGACGCCGCGACAAAGGGCAGCGGAGTCGTTGTGCCGAAGATGGTCCCCATTCCATCGAGCTGGGTGATGGGAGTGATGCCATTGGTGGGATCGGTGAGATTGCCGGCCGAATCGACGGAGGCGCCCATGCCATAGCTGGTATTGTTCCCGCCGTAGGTGTCCAGGCTCCACGTGTAGGAGTAAAGCCCGAAGCCGCCGAGGAGGGTGGTGTTCGGCCGGGCCAGCCAGGAGAATCCAACGCGCGGCAGAAACGTGTTGAACACATTGGCCATCATCGCGGTGCGGCCATTGGCATGGGTTTCGCCAAACCAGTAGGCGCCGTCGGTCCCTGTCGCGGGATTCATGACGGTCGGATCGAAGCTCGACATGTTGCCGTGTGCCTCGTTCCAGCCGTGGTTGATTTCCCAGCGGAGACCGAGGTTGAGAGTCAGATTGGGATTGACCTTGTAGTCGTCCTGGACGAAGACCTGGGGACTCTTGAGACGAGCGCCGTATTCAGGACTAATGTTGGCATTCCAGTTGTAGGCGTCGCCGAGCAGGAAATCCGCATACTCCATTCCGGTTCCGGGTTTAGGGCAGGCCGCGCCGTTCGCATTGGAGCCGCAGACGGCGGGGTCCGTGGTCCATTCCTGCGTATACTGCCCGGTGAACTGCAGCGTGCCGGCACCGATATTGCCCCAGGCAGTGGAATTGTTCTCGAAGAAGAGAAACTCTCCGCCGAAGTGCAGAATGTGCCTGCCGCGGATCATCGTGACCACGTCGGAGGGATCGAAGGTGTGTTCCTTGTACACCGCGTTGGTGGACGGGTTGATCCAGGCATAGGGATAGGTATTCAGGAACTGGATGGCCGGGAAGTCATCCGCTTTGGCAAACTGCCAGCCCAGCTGGCTGGGATAACCGTGGTTCAGTGAGAGATCGTTAAACCAGTTGCCCTGGAAGGTGTAGCCCAGCCTGGCTTCATTGATGGTGCGCGGGCTGATGTTCCACACGTCGGTGATCTGCGCGTTGTTGTTATCGACATCGCCCGATTCCCAGCCAATGGGTGAGGGAGTAACAGCGCTGGGGTAGATCTGCGGCGTGTCGCTCTGGGTGTCGGACATGGTGATGCGATTGTTCGGCGTAACGTCGTAGTCCAGACGCCCGAAGTATCTGCGGAACGGAGCGGACTGAAGTTCGCTGGTGTAGAAGTTATTCTGCGGTTCGCCCTCGGAGCCGACGGTTCCGGTTACAAAATGCCCCTGGGGGATGTGATTGGTCGGAGTGGGATACCACTGTTCGAACTTCTGCGCGACCGAGTCGAACATAGAAGTTGGAATTGCGTTGCTCCCGTATTCGCTGGCAAAGCTCTGGCGGACCGGATAGGGATTGCCTAATGCGTCGTGGGCGATGGTTTGCGTGGTGGGGTCGTAGATGGTCTGCAGGCCGGTGAAGTTGCCCCCGAGCACAGCGGTCGTGGGGATGCTGTTATAGGAAGTGCTGTTGCCGTGGTTGACGATCTGGTCGTAGAGGAAGTAGAAGAACATCTTCTTCCGGATGACCGGGCCGCCGACGGAACCGCCAAAGTCGTTGTAGCGCAGATACGGAATGGCGCCGACGACGGATGGTGGCTGACCGAATTCGTAGGGATAGGCGTTCCATGCGCTGTTCTGGATGTAGTCGTAAGCCGAGCCGTGGAACTGATCGGTACCGCCCTTACTGATCTGGTTGAAGATGGCGCCTCCGATGCCGTATTGGGCGGAAAAGGAAGAAGTGCTGACCTGGAGTTCCGCGACCGACTCGAAGATGGCAGGGTTGGCGTTCTGGCTGTGCGAGAGGGTCGTCGAGGCACCATCCGCAAGGATGTTGCTATAGGGCAGGTTGCCGTTGACGGCAATCTCCTGGCCGGGATTGGAGGAACCCTGCGATCCGCCGGGCGTGCCCGTTGCCCCGGGCAGCAGCACCATGAAATTCTCCCAGTCTTCGGAGACCTGGGGCAGCTGCGCCATGGTTTTCGATTCCAGGGTGGTGCTCTGCTCGCCGGACTCGGTCTGCAGCAGGGGGACGTTGGTGGTAACCGTCACAACGGTGTTGGCCGAGCCGACTTTGAGCTGGGCGTCGATCTTGAGAGGCTCAATGGAGACGGTGATAGGGCCGCGGACGTACTGCTCGAAACCCTCTCTGGAGAAGGTGAGCTTGTAATTGCCGATGACGATCGAGGAGGTGTCATAGACGCCGTCCTGGTCGGTAACGAAGTCTTTGGAGACGCCCGTGTCCATGTTGAGCACGGTGACTTTGGCCCCGGGAATGACGGCTCCGGTTGTGTCAGTGACGGTGCCGCGAATATCGCCCGCGTTGACGCTTTGTGCTAAAGACACGCCGCCGCCTGCGATGAGCAGGAGGGGCACAAGGAACCCCAGCGCCTTCTTCATAACCAGCCTCCAAAACTTCCTGTAGCTGTGGGTTTAGTCGTTGCTGTCCGCCGGGGCAGCGGGAGCGCAGCCCTGCCACGAAACGGATCTCCGATATGTCTGTGTTGCCCCGCGCCTTTGCCCCTGGCATCCCGTCAGACTCGCCCGGCCGTTCGACCAGCTTCGCGACCGGCATTCTGTCGATTCCCACAAGGGGTGTGCGCCATTCTGTCCTCGTTTGCGACCAGGCGTGGGATTGATTCCGGTCGCGCTGCGCGAAATCTTTTCCTCGGCGGATGCACTTCATCGCAATCCGAGTCCTGCGGCTTCCGTTTTTGATCCGTCGACAATGGGAACAATCAGGAAATAGAGTTGTCAAGTACCAATGCCGGTTCCGGCGTCAAGGCAAACGTTTGTTTGGGACTTCCAGCTGCGCATGCCGAACGGGAAAAGAAGGCACACGGAGGGGAAATTGGGGAAGACAGATCGCCGCACTTTTCTGAGAGTTTCGGCTTTGGCCGCGTCCTCAGCCGCAGCCGCGCCTCTGCGTGCCCTGGAAGAAAGCGCCCTTTCCGGGACGGCTCCGGTTCGCGCCTGGCGCACCTCGGGCCAGCAGCGGTTTCAGCCCATTGAGGCGCCCGCCTGGCAGACGGGCGTTGCGACGTCCGCGTTCAGCATTCGGCTCGATCCCGCACAGCGCTACCAGCGGGTGCTTGGGTTCGGAGCCGCGCTCACGGACGCCTCCTGCTACTTGCTGCAGCAACTGGACGAGACGCGGCGCGCGGCGTTGCTGGAAGAATGCTTCGGAGCCTCAGGCCTGCGTCTTTCTGTCGCGCGCACCACTGTGGGGGCGAGCGACTACTCGCTGAGCGCCTACAGCTACGACGACAGCACAGCGCCAGATCCCGACCTGACGCACTTCAGCATCGCACACGACCGCGCTTACATTCTGCCTATGCTGCGCGCCGCGCGGCAGGTGAATCCGGATCTGTATTACTTCTCGTCACCCTGGACCCCGCCGGGCTGGATGAAGGCCGGAGGCTCTCTGCTGGGAGGCTCGATGCGGAGCCATTATTTTCCGGCCTACGCGCAGTACTTTGTGAAGTTCCTGCAGGGTTACGCAGCCGAGGGCGTGAAGATTCAAGCGGTGACGGTGCAGAACGAAGTGGACACCGACCAGGACGGACGCATGCCCCAGGCGCTGTGGGGCCAGGAATACGAAATCGATTTTGCGAAGGGGCATCTGGGGCCGGCGTTCGAGAGGGCAGCGCTCGACACGAAGATCTGGATTCTGGACCACAACTACAATCTGTGGGGCCGTGCCGTTGACGAACTGAGCGACCCCGGTGTGTATCGCTACGCAGATGGGGTGGCGTGGCACGGCTACATGGGTTCGCCGGAAGCGATGACGAGGGTGCACGATCTCTTCCCGGACAAGAATGCGTACTGGACCGAAGGCGGGCCGGACATTACCGAACCGGATTACGCCACCAACTGGGCCAAATGGTCCAGCACCTTCACAGGCATCCTGCGCAACTGGGCGCGCTGCATTGTGAGCTGGAACCTGGTGCTGGACGAAAAGGGACGGCCGGATATCGGCCCGTTCTCGTGTGGCGGAGTGGTCACGCTCGACTCGAAGACGCACGCCGTGACCCGCAGCGGGCAGTTCCATGCGTTCGCGCACTACTCGAAGACGATCCAGCGGGGCGCTCAGATTCTGGCAACGTGGGGCGATCTGGCGCATATCGATCACGTGGCGGCGGAGAATCCCGATGGGAGCCGCGCGCTGGTTCTGACCAACCAGGGCGAGGAGCGGGAGGTGCAGTGCACGCTGCGGGATCAGGCTCTGACGCTGACGCTTCCGCCGGATTCGATCACGTCGCTGCAGTAGTAAGGGCCGGGCATCCGCAACGCGTCGGCGAGCGCCCTATGGCCGACGGCGAATCGCCGGATTGCATCGGTTATGAGAGAACGGAAATGAGCTTGCCGCTATGAATCCATAGCACAGCTTTGGGAAAATCGCGTCGACGGCGGTTGGGCTTGTTGAATCGTCAGAAGCAAATCCGCCATCTTTGCTGCCTCGACACGGATCTCCGGAACCGCCGTCGTCTCTCAGAGGCTTCCTTTACGCAAGGGACCGAGAGTGAGGATCAGCGTCGAAGCTTCGCCATCCCTGTCAATCACAGGGCCGTCGTCGGAAGTACGGAGGCCCAGGAATAATGGGTCGGGGCGGATCTTTCCCTGGCGCAGGAGGCTAGCCAGCAATGGTTCAATGATCCGGCGGCAGTCGGTTTCGGGACCGGTGCAACTCTCCGCACCTCCGCTGTCCGCGCTTTCCTGGCCTCTCTGTTGTTCGGTGTGGCCTTGCACGCCGCTCCCACGCAGTCTTCGCCTGACGGCCTTTGGAACGGCTTTGCGCAGGTGAACGGGAAGGGCTGTGCCCTTCACGCTGCAGATCACCGGCTCGGGCGACGCGGTCGGGGGTGCACTGCTCAATGGCCCCCGGAAATCCCCCTCCCGAGTAGCAGCTTCTCCGGCGGGCGTCTGATCCTGCACTTCGACGAGTACGCGAACACTCACGATGCCACAGTGCAGGACGGCTCGCTGACCGGCACCTTCGGCCGCAACGGCCACGCCGTGACGCTCACCGCGCAGAAGAATGCCGCGCTCTTCCCTGCCTCGGCCGAACCGCCGCACATCGCCGGCGTCTGGCAAATCTCCGTCGACGGCCCCAAGGGTGAGCACGTCTGGACCCTGCGCGTGCATCAGTCCGGCGCGAAGGTCGACGCCGTCATCGAGCGCATTGACGGCGACACCGGCAAACTTTATGGCACGTGGCATGACGGACAGTTCGCCGTCAGCCACTTTACAGCCGCCGGGCCGTCGTACGCTGTTCTGAAGCCGCAGCCCGACGACACCCTGCGGGTTTTCACTTTCACGCACAGCAACGGGCTGCAGCCGCTCCGGGCGCCTCGCCTGCCTGGCGCGCGCGACGCCAGCCTCGCGGCCGCCGACGATCCCCTGCACCATACCACGCTCGCAAATCCCGCGCAGCCGCTAGCCTTCCGCTTCCCCGACCTCAGCGGCAAGCTGGTTGCCAGCACCGATCCTGAGTTCCGCCACAAAGCTGTCATCGTCTCCATCGGCGGAAGCTGGTGCCCAAACTGTCAGGATGAAGCGCCGTTCCTCGAATCGCTCTACCAGAGTTATCACGATCGCGGCCTCGAGATCGTCGAGGTCAGCTTCGAGGAATCCGCGCAGCTCGCGAATCCAGCGCACCTCCGCACCGTCATCCATAAATTCGGCATCACCTATCCGGTGCTCGTGGCAGGCACACCCGACCAGCTCGATCAGAAATTCCCTGGCGTCGAAGGTCTAAATTGCTGGCCAACGACCTTCTTCGTCGGCCGCGACGGAGTCGTGAAGGCGATTCACACCGGCTACTCCGGACTGGCCACCGGCAAGGACAACGCCGCGCTCGAGCACGAGACCACGGCGCTGGTGCAACGGCTGCTGCCCGGGGATGAGCACTCCGATCTGGCGCCGTCGAAGACCGGCACGGAAGTTGCGCGCCGCACACAGCAATAACGGCGGGATGGCCGAACATTGCCGATTGCTGCGACGGGCTGCGCGGTGATGGTGTTACAGACCACGGGCAGAAAACAAACCAACTCGTTTTTCGGCATTCATGTTTATCTGCCCTGTGCGATGAAGCCGGGGATGCCCGTCGTCACCACTGGATTGAGCCTCTGTCTGGTCTCGATGCGATTGATTTCGTTCAGCGCATCTTCGGGAAGGGCGGAAATGTCAAAGTTTTCCTGCGCGCGGGCCGTAGTTCTGGTCGTGGTGAGCACGGCCGTGCCGCGTTGCACCGCCCACGCCAGCAGCACTTGTGCGGGGGTCTTTCCGACCCGTGCAGCGATCGCGGAAATAATCCGATCTTCGAGCAGGCCCGGCCTCGATCCGTGGCCCAGCGGCGCGAAAGCCAAAAGCACAACGCCCTTTTCCCTGCAGAAACTCAGGAGCTCCGTTTCCGGCAGATACGGATGCGCTTCCACCTGGACCGCGGCTGGCTTGATTCGCGCTGACTCGTAGAAAGGCAGCAATTCGTTCAGGGTGATGTCCGAGAGTCCAATGGCCCGGCAGCTGCCGCTATCCAGAAGACTCTCCATGGCCCTCCAGGTATCGAGCAGAGTTACTTCCCTGTCGTAGAGGACGTTGCCGTTTCGATCCCTCGGATCCTGCTCGTCGCCGGGTTGAAACGCAAACGGAGTGTGAATGAGGTAGAGATCCAGATACTCGAGTCCGAGTCTGTTGAGACTCGCCTCAAACGCCGGTTTCACGCGCTCGGGGCGATGGTTGGTGTTCCACAACTTCCCAGTGACGAAGATGTCCTCGCGGGCGATACCCTCGGCGGCGAGTCCTGCGCGCAAAGCCTCGCCTACCTCACGCTCGTTGCGGTATCGCTCCGCACTATCGAAGTGGCGAAAGCCTGCTTTCAGCGCGGCTCCGGTCGCAGCGATGGTTTCGGCGGGGCCGGGAATCAGGGTTCCAAAGCCGAGTGCGGGCATCTGGCCGATGCCATTGTTGAGGGGTATCCTTTTCAGCCGAAGATCAGAACATTGAGTCATGGTGACACCTCGGTGTTCAGGCTTTGGTTCGAGTGCGTCGATGCCGCTCAGACAGCGCCGCGACGACGCCACGTATACCGCGACCGGAACACAGACATCGCGATTGTGCCAGAGGGGGCGGCGTGTATCTATTGGACGAAGGTATCGCTCAACACCCTGGTGTGCATCGGCTCTGGACCGGGCGCTCGGTGTGCGTTGTGCCGGGAGGGGCGCGCCGGCGGCGTTGCGCGGAGGGGGAGTACGGCGCGCAGGCAGGGGACGAGCGAATAAAGAAGGCTTGGCCGGCACAGAGTACAATGGTTGTCCCCAGGTAAATCGGCCCCATCCTCAATCTACGAATCGCGTCAAGGGCAGGAGAGCGAAGGCTGACCTGGCAGCGGCAGGGAACGAACGCAAATGCTGTGCAGATCGCCAGTGAGAAGGCGTCGACTCCTGGGAGATCCACGAGAGGGAAACCCCGATGAACAACGCCGAACCGTCCGTTACGCTTGCCGGCTCTCAACTTGGCCAGGTGCGGCATATATGCGCGTTCTTCAACAGCGATGACGAGCAATACCAGGTGCTGATGCCTTTTATTCGGGACGGGTTTGCACGCGGGGACAAATCGGTTCACGTGATCAACCCCGGACAGCACGCCGACCACCTGCGGCGGCTGGCGTCGGCGGGGATTGACGCTGAGGCGGGACGCAAGTCAGGACATTTCGAACTGAAGACGAATACGGAAACCTACCTGGTGGACGGGCACTTCGACCAGGACCGGATGCTGGAATCGTTTGAGCAGATGGCGAGGAGCAACGAGGGGGCCGGGTATGCGATGAGCCGCATCGTGTGCCAGATGGAGTGGGCGGGTGCGGGCCAGCCGTATATTCACGATGTCGTCGAGTTCGAGGCGCGGGTGAACGACGTGTGGGAACGACACCCCTACGACGCAGTGATCTGCACTTATAACCTGCAGAAATTCGGGGGAGAGGCAGTGGTCGACATCATGCGAACGCACCCGCTGGTGCTGATCGGCGGGGTGCTGCAGCACAATCCATTTTTCGTGCCGCCCGGCCAGTTCCTGCGCGAAGTACGTGCACGCCGCGCCGGACATTCCAATCGGGCGGCGAATCTCGCCTGAGATGGACAAACAGCGCGAAAACTCCGCCGAGGTGAGGGACCTCGAGCGGTGCATCAACAATCTGGTGAGCGTACTGGCACTGCCGGCGATGTGGAACAGCGCATCGCCTGATCAGATTGTGGAAACGCTGTGCGATGCGCTGCTTGACATGCTCGATCTCGAGTTCGTGCATGCGAGGCTGACCCAGCCGCCGGGCGCGGCGGCAGTGGAGACGACGCGAGTGGCGGAATGGTGCGAGCCAGGGCTGGAATTCCGGACAATCTGTGACGATCTGGCACGCGAATGCGAGGTTCGTCCGCGGGGCCAGCCCACGACGATGCAGCGAAGACTACACGGAGACAAAATCAGTACCGTATCGCTGCCTGTCGGATTCGAAGGCGAGATGGGCATGGTCGCGGCCGGCTCGGGACGTGCCGATTTTCCGAACCGCGCGGACCGGGTGGTGCTGAACGTGGCGGTGAACGAGGCAGTGATCGGTATGCAGCAGGCGCGCATGCTGAGCGAGCAGAAGCGGGTTGCCGAAGAACTGGAGCGCCGGGTAAAGGCACGGACCGCAGAACTCGCCCTGGCCAACGAGGCGCTGAGAAATGAAAATGCCGAGCGCAGGAGGGGTGAGGGAGGACTCCTGAGGAGCGAAGCGGCACTGCAGCATGCGCTCGGGGAGATCAGGAAATCGGAAGCCAAACTGCGACAGGTCATCGATGCCATCCCGGCCCTGGCATGGTGCAATCTGCCCGACGGCACCAATGAGTTTCTGAGCAAAGGCTGGCATGAGTACACGGGCCTCTCCCCTGAAGAATCGCATGGCTGGGGATGGCAGGCTGCGTTCCATGCGGATGACTTGCCGCCGCTCATGAAGAAGTGGCAGGAGCTATTGATTTCAGGAGATCGAGGCGAGATTGAGGCGCGGCTGCGGCGCCACGACGGTATCTATCGGTGGTTTCTCATCCGGGTGGCACCGTTCCGTGACGACACGGGCAGGATTGCGAGGTGGTACGGCACGAGCACCGATATCCACGACCGGAAGCTGGCCGAAGAGGCGCTGCAGTCGAGTGAGAGCAGGCTGCTGAAAATCATCAATACCATGCCCACGGCGGCGTGGTCCACACGGCCTGACGGCTACTGCGACTTCCTCAATCAACGCTGGCTGGATTACACGGGCATAACCGCCGAAGAGGCGCAGGGGTGGGGATGGAGAGATGCGATTCATCCCGACGACCGCGCGGCGCTGGTCGAGTACTGGCAGTCGTGCCTGGCCTCGGGCACACCGGTTGAAACGGAAGCGCGGATGCGCCGCTTCGACGGCACCTATCGATGGTTCATCTTTCGCGCCAATCCATTGCGCGAGGAATCGGGCGCAATCGTCCGGTGGTATGGCGCGAACATTGACATAGAAGATCGCAGGCAGAGCGAGGAAGGCTTGCGAGAAAGCGAGCAGCGCTTCCGATTAATCGTCGATGGCATCGCGGGGCTGGTGGCTATCATGTCGCCGAGCGGCGAACTGGAAGTCGTTAACAACCAGGTCCTGACCTATTTCGGGAAGAGCGTCGAAGAACTGAAGGGGTGGGCGATGAGCGACGCGGTGCACCCCGCAGATGTGGCTGCAACGGTGTCTGCATGGACGCGCTCGGTTGAAACAGCAACTGTCTACGACACCGATCACCGTCTGCTTCGTGCCGATGGCGAGTATCGATGGTTCCACGCACGCGGCCTGCCGCTGCGCGACGCCGAGGGCCGCGTCCTCCGCTGGTACATCCTCCTGACCGACATCAACGACCGAAAACAGGCTGAAGAGGCTCTGGCCAGGGCAAGAGCAGAGCTCGCCCAGGTGGCCAGGGTTACAAGCCTTGGAGTGCTGACTGCATCCATCGCGCATGAAGTAAACCAGCCATTGTCGGGAATCGTGACGAATGCCAGCACGTGCCTGCGGATGCTGAGCGGCAATCCGCCGAACATCGAAGGCGCGCGCGAAACGGCACAGCGCACCATTCGCGACGGGAATCGGGCCTCCGAGGTGATTACGCGGCTGCGTGCGCTCTTCAGGAGCAAGGAGGCGGCTGCCGAGCGGGTGGACCTGAACGATGCCGCGCGGGAAGTGATCGCTCTGTCGTTACCTGAGCTGCAGAACAACAGGATCATTCTCCAGCATGAGCTCGCCGAGAATTTGCCGGCAGTGAGAGGCGACCGCATCCAGCTGCAGCAGGTCATCCTGAATCTGCTGCATAACGCCTCAGATGCGATGAGCGATGTTGAGGATCGGCCGAGGCAACTCCTGATCAGGACGGAAAGCGACCATGGCGGCAACGTTCGTCTGATCGTGCAGGACACCGGCATTGGCTTCGCCCCCGAAACCGTCGATCGGATCTTCGAGTCGTTCTATACAACGAAGCCGGACGGCATGGGCATTGGGCTTTCTGTCAGCCGCTCGATTATCGAAGCCCATCGCGGCCGGCTATGGGCAACGCCGAATGACGGCCCCGGCTCCTCCGTTGCATTCTCCATTCCGTGCGACCCCGAATTGCATCCCCTGGGGAGCGATGTACCGGGGTAACCAAGAGCAGATAACCAATACCTAAGTACAATAGACCCCGACCGCCAAACAACGGAAGATGATAGCTGGAGTGTTGCCGGAAACGGACCCCATGGAGTCACACTTAGCCGCGTTATCGATGTGCAGGCCCGGCCGAGACGGGAGGCACCCGCCGAAAGAACGCCTGGACATGCTGGGACCGCGCTGGAGCCAATGGACGGTTGCAAAGGCTGAGCAAAGACTGACGGTGCGGTGCGGCATGAAAAACCCGTGACGCATACAAGGCCCCTGGTGTGCATTGTCGATGATGATGAATCGCTGCGGGAATCCCTACCGGATCTGCTGGGGCAGTTTGGCTTTTCATCCCGGACGTTCTGCTCCGCAGAGGCGTTCCTTGCATCCGACGCGCCGTCGCAATCGAAATGTCTGATTCTGGACATCGCAATGCCGGGAATGAGCGGGCCCGAACTGCAGCAGGAGTTGAAGCGTGGCGGCGGCAGGGTTCCAGTGATTTTCATTACTGCCCACCGGGACGAGGCGGTCCGGTCGCGGTTGGTCGAGCAAGGCGCCATCGCATGTTTATTCAAGCCGTTCAGCGACATCGCCCTGTTGGATGCGCTGCATAGTGCGCTTGCCGAAACGTGAGCGCGCTTCCGGTGCCTGTGCTGAGCGACATGCAACGATTCCTGCGAGCGCACCTGGTGCTGAAGCGAGGTCTCCATGCTTCGGCTGATGCGACGGCAGACTGTAAGCGTACTCCAGGAAAACAGACTTTCGCATCACGGCAACGCGGCAGCTGTCCCGGCGCCCTGCGGACCGTAGATGAGGACAGCGGGCGAACTGCGGTGGTTCACATTCAACAAAGATCGCGCAGGATCTGCTTCAGGAGCCGCGTGCGCCGGCGGAAGTAACATGCCCCTTCCCGGTTCAAGGGCGCTGGTATTCAGCTCTCCTTCAGCGTGAACTATCGCTTTTCGCAGGCAGTTCCCCGCCCGTGACAATCGTGACTCATCTGCCGACAGTATCAGGTGGGGGCAAGCGACCAATCATCGCCGTGACGATGCAATGTAACTCATGCCGCTCGCAGCTACTCCAGTAGCTGTGACTGGCAATTGAAGGTGGCCAGCCGTCGGCATCGGATGACACCACAAACGAGCGGAGACAGTCTGTTAATGCCGATGTCGACCGATACTCAGGTATATATCAATACCAAAGTGCAATAGATTTCCTTTCCTTCTTCTGGTGTGATTTTCAAACAATGGTGCGGCGATGTGTGATGTCGTGCTGTCGCAGAAGATCCGGGAAAGCGACGAAAAACAAATCAGGAAAGCGCAAACCACGACAGATGAGAAGAGAGAACGGACATTTCTCTGGGAAGGACCCGTATGCAGCACAGACCCTGGGGTAAGCTACTACTTCTCAGCTTTGCCCTTCCCGGCGGAGCAGTGGCCTTTGCACAGTACAGCCCGCCAGCCACGCCGGCACCTTACAATCCGATCGCTCTGGCCGAAGTAACAGGAGCGCCGCGAACAGCCATTCAGGCGGGACAGAATAGCTATCAGTCTCTTTCGCAAAATCCCTACCTGGGAGGAGTTCCTTCGGGAAAACTCAGCGCAGCGCCGGTGGAACTTTCCCTCGAAGCCGCCGTCAATCTCGGACTCAGGCAAAATCTGGGTGGGGTGCTGGCTACGGATGCGGTTACAGATGCCCGGGGAGAAAAATGGCAGGAGCTAAGTGACCTGCTTCCGAATGTAGTGACCGATACGGGTTTCGGGGTTCATCAGGTCAACATCAAGGCGGCCTTTGGTCTGTCCATTCACGGCGTACCTCCGATCATCGGACCATTTGGCTATTTCGACTCGCGGGCATATCTCACGCAATCGGTTTTTGACTGGGCATCCATCGAGCGGGCGCGATCGTCGCAGGCGGACCTGAAGTCGGCCCAGTTCAGTTCCAAAGACGCGCGCGAGCTCGTAGTACTGGTGATTGTCTCCAATTATTTGCTGGTGATCGCCGACCAATCGGAGGTCGAGTCAGCCACATCACAGAGGGACACCGCCAGGACACTGTCTCAACAGGCATCCGACCAGAAGACCGCAGGCCTTGCCTCAGCCGTGGACGTGCTGCGTGCACAGGTGCAACTGCAATCGCGCGAGCAGAAACTGATTGTCGCACAGAACGATTTGGCGAAGCAGAAGCTGGCTTTGGCGCGCGCAATCGGACTTCCGCTGGACCAACAGTTCGAGGCGACCACCCGCGTGCCTTACCAGGAGCTGACGCCTTCGAGTCTCGATGAGGCGATCCAAAGCGCCTACAGAGAGCGCGCCGATTTTCAGAGTCAGATCAATCGGGTTCGGTCGGCTGAACTGGCGAGAAAAGCCGCTTCTGCGGAGAGGTATCCATCGTTAGGCGCGGAAGCCGACTACGGCCTTTCCGGAGTTAACCCGGGCTCGTCGCACGGCACCGTCGATGCGGCTGCCACGCTCCGTATTCCTCTTTTTCAGGGTGGGAGGGTACACGGGGATGTGCTCCGGGCTGAGGCCTCGCTGACCGAGGAACGACAGCGGCTGGAAGACTCACGAGCCAAGATCGATCTGGAGGTTCGCGACGCCTATCTCGATCTGGAAGCAGCCGCGCAGGAAGTATCTGTCGAGGAAAGCGCGGTGACCCTGGCTACTGAGACCCTGAAACAATCTCGCGATCGATTTAGTTCCGGAGTTACAGACAATGTTGAAGTCGTTCAGGCGCAAGAGGCGCTGGCAATCGCCACCGACGCCTATATTGGCAGCCTCTACAGCTACAACGTGGCCAAAATATCTTTGGCGAGAGCAACGGGAGTCGCGGAATCCCGGTACTCAGCGTATTTGGGGGGGAATTGACCATGTCAGAGACAAATCAGCCAACGAGTTCACCGGAAGCGACCGCGCCGGAGCCGCGCACGCCGGCCGGCAACGCCGTGTCAGACGATGTGCTGGTCTCAGCATACCCACGCCGGCGCTCCGGAAGGCGCTGGATCGTAATTGGGTCGATCATTGTGCTCGCTGTGGCCGGCGTCCTCTTCTGGCACTATCTCTCCGGCTTTGTTTCCACCGACGATGCGCAGGTCGACGTGCATCTTTATCCGGTGAGCGCTCGCGTACCTGGATATGTTCAGGACGTTAACATCACCGACAATCAGTGGGTCGACAAAGCTTCCATCCTGGTGGAGATCGATCCGCGAGACTATGAAGTGGCTTTGGCAAGAGCCCAGGCAGCGCTCGAAGCGTCGGAAGCTACCGCGAGAAGCCTGAACATCGACGTTCCCGTGTCTTCCGTCGATACGTCCAGCCAGTTGAAGTTCTCATCCTCAGACATTCAGGACGCCGAAGCGGCCATTCAGGCAGCGGAGAAGCAGGCCGCGGCCGCGCACGCGCGCGTTTTGGAGGCACGGGCAGAGAATGTGAAGGCACAGGACGACGTCAGCCGCTATCGCATGCTGCTGGCGAAGGAGGAGGTACCGAAGCAGGTCTACGACCATGCTTATGCCGCCGCGGCGACCGATTTCGCCGCCACAGCCGCCGCAGATGCAGACGAGGCAGCGGCCCAACAGGAGGTACAGGAAGCGCACAGCCGCCTGACTGAGGCTGAGGCGCACTACGAAGATGCCGAAGCCGGGCCGCAGCGTGTTGCCTCAACCCGCGCCAGGGCGCGGGCGGCGGTGGCGGATGTAAACCAGAAACAAGCTGCAGTCGAGCAGGCGCAGCTAAATCTCGGATACACCAAAATATTCGCACCCGTAACCGGCGAGGTCACGAAGAAAGTTGTGGTGGGATTGAACGTCGACCCAGGGGAGGAGTTGCTCACAGTGGTTCCTCTGGATCAAGTTTGGATCACCGCAAATTTCAAGGAGACCCAGCTCAAACGCATGCGTGTGGGGCAGAAAGCGAGCATTAAGCTCGACTCAAACGGGCGCACATACGACGGTCATGTCGACAGCATTGCGGCGGCAACGGGCCCCATATTCAGCTTGCTGCCGCCCGAAAATGCTACTGGAAATTACGTGAAGATTGTCCAGCGGGTGCCGGTAAAGATTGTTCTGGAGCCGAACCAGAATCGCGATCATCAGCTTCGCCCCGGGATGAACGTGGAAGCGAAAGTGTATCTGCGATGAGCGCCGCAGCAGCCAGTTTACCCGCAGCGCAGGAGCGCTCCAGCCCGATTGTGAACCCGTGGCTTATCGGCATTACCGTGTCCATGGCCGCATTTCTGGAAGTGCTGGACACGAGCGTGGCAAATGTCGCCCTGCCATACATTGCCGGAGACCTGGGGGCCAGCTACGACGACAGCACATGGGTGCTCACTTCCTATCTTGCGGCCAATGCAATTGTGCTTCCGGTAAGTGGATGGCTCGCGGAAGTTATCGGGCGCAAGAGATATTTCATGCTCTCGCTGATCGTCTTCACCGTGGCCTCGCTGCTGTGCGGTTTCGCACCCAGTCTTCCTCTCCTGCTGATTTTCCGCGCATTGCAGGGCGTCGGGGGCGGCGGACTCCAGCCGATGGCGCAGGCAATCCTTAACGATACATTTCCTCCTGAACAGCGCGGCTCGGCCTTCGCGCTCTATGGCATTACCGCGGTTCTTGCTCCGACGGTAGGTCCCATGCTGGGCGGCTGGATAACCGACAACTATTCCTGGCGCTGGATCTTCTTCATCAAGCTGCCCATTGCACTGCTTGCGCTTTACATGACCTACACGCTGGTGCACGAGAAACCGGCCGCCGGCCGGGTGAAGCATGGCGGCATTCGCGTGGACTACATCGGAATTGCATTTCTGACGCTGGGCGTGGCTTCCCTCCAGGTTCTGCTGGACAAGGGCCAGGAGGATGACTGGTTCGGCTCCCATTTCATTCTTACGCTGGCGATCACCGCGGCAGTCTGCCTGGTGTCGCTCGTCATCTGGGAGTGGCGCCGCAGCGATCCTATCATCGACGTCCGCATGTTCAAAAGCTTCAACTTCGCGGCAGCCAACCTGATGATGTTCATGATGGGTGTCATGCTATTCAGCACCTTAGTACTTATTCCGGAATTCTTGCAGACGCTATTGGGCTACACCGCGGAGTTGGCGGGTCTGGTATTGTCTGCAAGCGGGTTCCTGCTGCTGCTGATGATGCCGGTGGTGGGGCGGCTTACCTCGAAAGTTCAGGCACGCTATTTGATTGCGGCCGGCTGGCTGTGTCTTGCGGTTGGTTTGTTCTACTCCGCATATCGAACCGATCTTTTCATCAGTTTTGACTTCGCGATGTGGCTGCGCTGCGCGCAGGTCGTGGGCATCGGGTTCCTGTTCGTGCCCATTACAGCGGCCGGATATATCGGTGTCGCGGCAGAGAAGGGGAACAGTGTCTCGGGGATGGTGAATTTCATGCGCAACATCGGCAGCAGTATCGGCACTTCCATCGTCACGACGATGATTGCCCGGCGCTCACAATATCACCAGCAGATCCTGGTCGGTCACATTGCGCCTGATGCACCGGCGTTTCGGGGAGTGCTTCACGGACTGACAAACAGCATCAGGCACTCCGGACTCGACGCTGCGGACGCGCACAATCAGGCGATCGCCAGGATCTACGGGGCGGTGAATCAACAGGCTCATACGCTCTCGTTCGTGGACACATTCTGGCTGTTGGGGGTGCTTTGCGCCATTATGTTCGTTCTCGCGTTCTTCCTGAAGAAGAACGATCCCGGGGCGGGCGGAGATGTTGCGGTGGGCTGAGGAAATGACAATGATTCGAGCCGTCACAATTGAGCGCGAGTTTGGCTGCGGAGCATCGGAAATCGCCAGTTTGGTTGCCAGCCGCCTGGGATGGAGTCTCTGGGACGAACGGTTGACCCAGGAGATCGCGCGACTGACCGAGAGTACGCCACAGGCGGTCGAGCAGAGGGAGGGGCGAAGCGATCCTGTCGTGTACCGGGTTTTCAAAGATTTTCTGCGGGGAGCGTTTGAGGGAGGCTTGCCGCCTACCAACCGGCTCCATCTGCTGGATTCGCGCAGGATCGCCGCGGTTTCGGAAACAGCCGTCCAGACGGCATATTCCAGCGGCCCCTCGGTGATTGTCGGCCGCGGTGCGCAGTATTTCCTGCGCAGCCGCAAGGACGTCTTCCATGTGTTTCTCTATGCACCTCGCGATGCTAAGATCCGCAGACTGATCTCCAGGGGCGCAACGGAAAACAAGGCGATCCAACAGATTGACACAACGGACAAATCGCGAGCTGCGTACGTCCGGCAGTATTTCGGGCTCAAATGGCCCGAACCCCACCTGTATCACGCAATGTTCAATACCGAGATGGGGGAGTCCTGTACGGCCGGGATGCTGGTTGAGTGTCTGCAACAGTTCAATGCGCAGCCATGAATCGCCGGCGGGATAGCAAATACACCGACGCAGGAATTGCTATAGCGGGAACGCAGGCTGACCGGCCATGCGCCAGGACCACATGAGGAAGGAAGTGGCGGTGAGATCGATGGCCGGTTCCGTGGTGGTGTAGGACTGCATGTTGTCCGCGTAGTAGGTGTAGACGGATGGATCGACAGGGCCATCGTTGCCATTGAATTTTCTGAATGGATCCTTGCCGTTGGCGGGGCAGAGGTTCATGCCATCGACGACACCGGAGCTGGTTTGGTCGGCCGGACCTTCGGAGGAAGCGCCCCAGAGGATTGGCGTGCCGCCCGAGGTTCCGTCTAGAGCTCCGGCCAGATTGGCGACCTGGTGCTGGATGCAGTTGGGGAAGGTGGCGCCGTCGCCGACGATGAAGGACGATCCCCACGAGTTGGCGCCGAGGATGTTGCCGAGCCAGCGCTGCGCATAGAGGTTGTAACGCTGGTTGCCGGTGAGCCAGTACGCTTCGCTGGCCATGACGGAGAGCCCGGCGCCGTGCGAGGTGACGTCGCCGTTGTCCCACTGCTCGCCGAAGCCCCAAGGATCGAGCGCAGCCTGCTGGATGGCGACGCCGACCTGAGCGAGGAACTGCCTGCGAATGCCTGCGGCATTGAAGGCCAGGCCGCCGGGATCGCCGGCCATCTGGAGCGCGCGGTACAGCTCGAAGTGCGCGAGGCCGCTGACGTCGAGGAGATTGAGGGTGTCTTCGAAGCCGGGATCGTAGATATCGCTGACGTAGTTCTTCGCGAAGGTAGTGGCGTCAGAGAGGTATTTCATGGGGTCAGTGACGGGCAGGGCGGCGGGGAGATCGCCGCATTGCTGCGCGGTTGCGAGGGCGAAGTAGAGCTCGGTGGCGCCCAGCTCCATGTCGTCATCCCACACGGTTTCTGCATTGGGCGGAGCGGTAGTGAGCAGGCAGGTGGGACAGGGCAAGGTGTAAGAGAACGGCGCGGGATCGGGATAAGAGAGGTTGGCGAGAGCGTAGATGTCCTCGGCCTGCTTCAGGCAACTGTGCGCGAGAGTGGCATTGGCGATGTGGTTGAGCTGGTAGCACAGCGCGAAGGCGGCAGAGAGGCGGCCGGCAAGGTTGGGGCTGATGGGCGATCCTGCGGGAAGCGCGGGGAAGACGGGGCGATAGCAGATGAAGTAAGTGGTGAGCGGATCGCAGGGCTCGGGGTCGCCGGACTGATCGTAGTCGTCGGCGGCCTGGGGGAGGGTCCAGATGTCGTACTCGGTGATAAGGCAGTAAGGATTGTTATAGGTTCCGCCGCAATAGCCGGCGGTGGAGGCGGGATCGCCCATGCCGTAGTAGTCGTAGTCCTGGCTGTTGTCGACCTGGTAGTAGAGGGTTTTGGCGGGCTCGTTCCACATTTTGCGGAGCCAGGTGAGACCGAAGGCGGCCTCGTTGGTGAAGTCAGAGGAGTAGGGAGCGCCATTGCCGCTGTCGCCCGCCCAGGAGACGGAGACGGGCGGGGCGGGCGGATTCGCGGGCGCGAGTGCGCCCATCTGGCTGGGAAAATCGCGAACTCCGATTTCCATGAGGGCGACGACGTAGCTTTCGTCCTCGACGTACTTCATGTAGTCGCCGGCATCCCACCAGCCGCCGGAGGCGTCGATTTTGGGCAGATTGGCGGGGACGAGCGGCGGTGCAGGCGGCGCGTTGTCGACGTAGCCGTTGTCGTCGATGGGCGGCGTGAGGTAGACGGTGGCGCTGGCGTCGTGGAGATGGCCGGGAGCGGTGCGGAGGGCGTTGGGGATGTAGGCGGGGCCGTCGCGCTCGGTCTGATAGAAGAAGAGTGTGTTGAGCAGGAAGCCGGGATAGAGGACGTCCGGGGTGTCGACGGCGAAGCGGGGGGATTTGGCGGTGACGGCTCCGGCGACAGAGATGGTGTAGGTATCGCCGCCGGGGACGCGGAAGTCGATGGGATAGACGTCGTAGATGACCGTCTTGCTGTGGCCCCAGGTACCGATGAGGGAGCCGACGGACGCGGAAGCGACGATCTTGCCTTCGGAGCTCTTCACCGTGAAGGTGACGCCGGAGACGGGAGCGTTGGTCATGAGGAAGGCGCGAGCGGGCTGACCGGCCTCATAACCTGCCTGGTTAACGCGCACCCATGCGGACTCTGCGAAGGCCGGACGCACGGCGGCCACGAGCAGAGCGGCGAGAGCGAATCCGGCGGCGAGCCGAAGACGAGAGATAGAAAGAGGCATGTGATCCTCCCGTTTCTGCCGATCTCTGCGATGCGTCAGAAATAATACTTCAGAGCGAACTGCAGATTCCGCTCGCCCTGGGTGGAGCTGATGAGACCGTATCCAGCGCTGCAGGCCGCGCCCGCAGCGCCCGAGCAGTACATGTTGGGAGCGTTGAAGATGGGGTGATTGAGCGCGTTGATGCCCTCGGCGCGGAACTCGAGCCTCTGGCTTTCGAAGGTCGGGAAGTCGCGCTGGAGGCTCAGGTCGACGTCATCCATGCCGGGACCGCGCAGCGTGCTGACGCCGCAGGTGCCGAAGGCGCCGTCCTGCGGGTTCGAATAGGTGTCTGGATTGACCCACTGGATGCCCGAGATGGTGCGCTGCTTCTCATACTGCACCGGCCCCAGGCAGTCGGCGCGTTCGCCGCGGCTGTTCGTTCCGGAATAGTCGGTGGCATCGACGGCGGTGAGGGGAAATCCGCCGCGGAAGGTGTAGATGCCGGCGACAGTCCAGTTGCTGATGACGGCATTGGTGAAGCGATTGAAGTGAGAGGCGAGCTGGCGGCCGCGTCCGAAAGGAAGGTTGTAGACGGCGTGGGCGGTGAGGTTGTTATGGAGGTCGAAGTAGCAGCTGCCCCACTCGGCCGCGGGATCGTAGAGGTTCTGCCAGTAGGCGGAGGCGTTGGACGCCTGTCCGACATCGCCGTAAAAGCCGATGCTGTTGGTGAGGCAGTGCGACCAGGCGTAGGAGATCTGGCCTTCGAGACCGTTGGCCATGTGGCGCTGGAAGACGGCCTGCAGGCCGCTGTAGGCGGCGTTGCCGTCGGAGTAGGTGGCGGTGACATAGGAGACGGTGCTGGTGAGATCGGGATTGCCGGAAAGATATGGGCTGGGGATCGTGCTGCCGTTGGGCAGCATATGGAGTTGCAGCAGGCTCTCCGGAACCATGAGGTGGGTGCTGTGCTGGCCGACGTAGGCGACCTCAAAGGCGGTGCTGGGGTTGAGCTCGCGCTGCACGGTGAGGTTCCACTGCTGCGCGACCGCGGGACGCACGTTGGGCGCCCAGAGGTTCAGCAGGACACCGGCAAGAAGGTTCGAGGTATTAATGACCAGGGGATTGGTGATGAGCAGCTGAGCGGGATTGCAGCCGGCGGTGCCACCGGAGCAGAAGTTATCGAGCTGCATCTGGATGTTGAAGGGGATGTTGAGGGTGGGACGCAGGGCGTTGCCGGTGCCCTCGAGATAATCGGAGACAGAGTAGGCGCCGCGGATGACGATTTTGCCCTGGCCGCCATCGGTGGTCCAGGCGAACCCGAGGCGCGGCTCGAGGTCCTCGACGCCGTAGTAACCGTTATAGAGAGCCTTGTTGCTGTCGGCCACGGACGGGAGACCAGGGAAGGCGACCGAAGGCAGCGCAGAGCCGGCCGGGTAAAGCGGCTGGCCGGTGACGGGATCGTAGTTGAGCTGGCGGCCATGGGCCTCGGTCCACGGGGTGTGGGCCTGGTAGCGGAGACCGTAGTTGAGCTCCAGTCCGGGCATGGCGCGCCAGTTGTCCTGGCCGTATGCGCCGAAAATGGAGGAGCGCTGTCCCCAGGCGGGTTCGCCGGTGCCTCCGGCGATGGAGGGGAAATACTGAGCGGAGGTGTTGACCATGCCGAGGTAGAAATCGGTATCCGGCGCACCGGTGAAGTTGCCGCCGAAATAGCGATCGCCGAGGATGCCTGCGTTGCCGGCGTAGAAGTCGTCCATGCGCTGACGCATGAACTGGAAGCCGCCCTGCAGGACGTGACGACCGCGGGTGATTGTGAGGTTGTCGCTGGCCTGGATGATGGTGTCGGACCAGTTCTGAATGTTGCCCGCGCCGCCGATGCCGGAGGAAGGCCCGAGGTCGATTTCCAGCAGGCCTTCGCCCCCTTCGTTGCCGTTGGGGATGCCGAGTGAGTCGCCCAGATTGCCGACGCCGGGAGTGGCGGAGGAGTTGTTCAGGAGCTGTACCCAGTTGACGCCGAAGCGGCCATCGTTGACGAGGTGGGGGTTGAAGGTGTGGGTCCAGTCGATGACGCCGCTCTCCATGTCGGCCGCACCGTTATTGACGCTGACCGAGAGCAGGCTGTTGACGGGGTAGTTCTGCTGCTCCTCGCGCGAATAGCGTGAGAAGAGGTGGTTGGTGTCGGAAAGGTTCCAGTCGATGCGAGCATCGCCCTGATCGACATTGAGGGGCGTGCGCGTGCTGAAGACGAAGTTATTGAGGATGGTGGAGTTGGTGAGAACGGCGGTGGAGGGGTAGTAGGGCGAGGCGAAGAGGTTCTGCGCGACCACGCCCGATCCGGAATTGTATTGTGCGGTGAGGGTGGGATCGGTATCGCCGGCGATGTAATCGTGCAGGCGGTTGAAGGGGATGTTGGCGCCGGTATAGGGATCGACGACCTGGGTGCCACCGGTGCAGTTGCCGTTGTTGTCGAAGCTGCCGCCGACGGAGGGGTCGGTACAGAGCTGGCCGAAGTCGCCGGCACGCTCGCTGGCGGTGAAGGCGCTGAAGGCGGAGTCGGCGTATTGCTCGAAGCGCTGGCCCTGATAGTCGACAAAGAAGAAGAGCTTGCGGCGAATGACGGGACCACCGAGGGTGAAGCCGAACATGTTCCAGCGCACGCCGGGACGGGGCGCGACGTCGCTGCCGGCCTGGGCGTTTTCGAGATTGTTGAACCAGTTATTGGCGTTGAGGACGTCGTTGCGGAAGAACTCGAAGACATCGCCGTGAAACTGGTTGGTGCCGGCCTTGGTAGTGACGTTGACAATACCGCCCTGAAAGTTGCCGAACTCGGCGGGGGCGTTCTGGGTGATCATGTTGAATTCTTCGATGGCGTCGGGGCTGGGCGTGTAGGCGACGAGGTTGTCGGAGGTCTGGTTATTGTCCATGCCGTCGAGCAGATAGTTGTTATCCTGGGCGCGGTTGCCGTTGACATAGGGCTCCTCAGCAGTATCGATGCGCTGGGCGACCTGCATGCCTTCGGGGTTGGTGGTCGTGACGCCGGGTGCGAGCAGAGTGAGCTGCAGGTAGTTACGGCTGGCCAGGGGCAGCGAGACGTTGGTGGTAGCGTCGATCACGGTGCTGATCTCAGTGCTTTCTTCCTGCAGGACCGGAGAGCTGGCGTTGACGGTGACTACCTGGGAGACGCGGCCGACGCTCATTTTGAAATTGATGCGTGCGGTCTCATTGAGGACGAGGGTAAAGGCGGAGTGAAGGATGGTATCGAAACCGGCAGCCTCGGCCTGCAGCGTGTAGGTTCCGATGGGGAGACGGGGCAGGTTGTACTCGCCGGCCGCATCGCTTTTGGTGACGAACTTGCTGCCGCGGTTGACATCGGTGGCGGTGATGGTGGAGTTGGCGATGACGGCGCCGCTGGGATCGGTAACCTGGCCGTTGACGGCAGCGGTAACTTCCTGAGCAACAGCGCGGCTCAGGGGAAGAGCGCATACGAGGCCGAGAAGCATCAGCCAATAACCAGGAACGAAGAGCTTGCGTCTCATCGGGGATCCCCCTCCAGACAACCTGGCCCGCTCGCTGTGTGCGGCAGGAGGCGGGGAAATCAGCGGCGGTGGCCGGAGTTTGCGGTTGGTGCGGCCCGCGGCGATGACAGCACGCAGAGAGACTGTGCCTTGCGGACGCAGCGACGCTGCGGAAGACCGGAGGAGCGGCGGCGGCGATTTTGGAGATACCATTGGTCTTCACGACAAAAGCGGCCTCAAAAATCGATGTGCCGGAAATCTATATTTAAACGTTTCAAGAGTCAAGCCGGGGCGGAATGGCAGGAACAGAGGGGGGATTCTGCAGGGTTTATGACGGGGGAAGCCGGGCCTCTGCAGCCGTGGATGCGAAATGGGCGTGCTCCTGGAGCGGGGGAGGGGCGGAGGATGCGCTGGCCGGCGGCGACGCGGAGGGCGAGCCCTGACATTGCAGGATGACGACCGCAAAGGGATCGAGGACTGCGTGGCGCAGATCGGTGGGAGGCTGCGGCATGGTGGTGAGCAGAACCGAGACCTTCCCTGCCCCCCATTCATAGCGGCTGAGGTCGAGGGACAGCGGCTGCGGGCGGTTGGAGAGGTTCAGCGCCACCAGGGCGGAACGATCGCCGTAACTTCTGAGGAAACAAAGAATGTTCGGGTCACTGGGATCGCAATCGAGATAATTGCCGCCGGCAAAGGCGGGATTCTCTTGCCGGAGGCGCAGGAGAGCCTTGTAGAAATTCAGGATGGAGCCGGGGTCGCGCAGTTCGGTGGCGACGTTGTAGGTTGAGTAGCTGGCGGGGATGGGCAGCCAGGGCTTGCCGGCGGTGAATCCGGCGTTGGGCGCGGCGCTCCACTGCATGGGGGTGCGCTCACCGTCGCGGCCCTTGTTCTTCGGCCAGTCCATGCGGCCGAGCGGGTCGAGCACGTCCTGGAGGCGGGTGGGATCGTTGTTGCGCATGCCGATCTCTTCGCCGTAGTACATGACGGCGGTGCCGCGGAGGGTGAGATAGAGCGCGGCCATGAGTTTCGCAATCTGATCGTTGTGCACACCGTCGCCGTAGCGGTTGTAGGAGCGCTCCATGTCGTGATTGGTAATGACGAAGACGGGCCACTCTCCGGAGGATTCGATGGAGTCGATCTGGTGGCGGAATTTCGGGGCGGAGAGAGTGTTGACGGTAGCGAACATGAAATCCATGGGGAGCTGAATTTCGTCGTCGTGGCCACCGTAGTACTGCTTCAGCTGGCCGATGTTGTCGGTCCAGGTTTCGCCCAGCAGCACGGCGCCGTAGCCGTCGGATAAGCTGCGCAGGCGGCGGAGGACGACGTGATTCTGGGGGAGATTGTCGTTGTACTTGTTGACCATCTCTCCATTGACGTAAGGATTGTTATGCAGTTTGCGGTCTTCGAAGAGGGTGTCTACGGCGTCGAGACGGAAGCCGGCGACGCCGCGGTTGTACCAGAAGCGGGCAACGTCGAACATGGCTTTTTCGACGGCGGGATTGCGCCAGTTGAGGTCGGGCTGCGCGGCCTCGAAGTAGTGGTAGTAGTACTGGCGGGTCTTCGCGTCCCAGGTCCATGCCGATCCGCCGAAGTCGGAGATCCAGTTATTGGGCGGCTGGCCGGGGCCTTTGCCGTTGCGCCAGATGTACCAGTTGCGACGAGCCGACGTGCGCGAGGAGCGGGAATCGAGGAACCACGGGTTTTGATCGGAAGTGTGATTCAGGACGAAGTCCATGAGGACGCGGATATGGCGCCGGCGCGCCTGCTGGACGAGATTGTCGAAGTCGGCGAGGGTTCCGTACATGGGATCGATGCTGGTGTAGTCGGAGACGTCGTAGCCGAAATCCTTTTGCGGGGACGGGAAGCAGGGAGTAATCCAGATGGCGTCGACGCCGAGGGCCTCCAGGTAGTCGAGCTTCGACGCGATGCCGTTGAGATCGCCGATGCCGTCGTTGTTGGAGTCGGCGAAGCTGCGCGGGTAGACCTCGTAGGTGACAGCATTGCGCCACCACGGCTGATGCGAAGAGGCGGGGGACGGGACGGAGGTTTGCGGGTACAGAGAGCCGCAGACTGCGAGGAAGAGAGCGAGCACGAACCGTGGCCGGGACATCATGAATGACTCCTCGTCTGCGCGGGCGGCGGCGTCACTGCGCGCCGGGCCTGTTTCTTCGATGCGCCGTGAAATGAATGGCGATCTCGAGATGAGCATCGCCGGAAGGATCCGCGGCGGGCATTCGATACTGGATGCGCGCGCTGTCTGCCTGGGCAGGAAGCAGAGCAGCGCCCTCTACGCGCACGATCTGCGCGGCATTCCATGCGAGCAGCTCGCCTGAGCCTGCAGCGGGGCCAGCGAGATAGAGAGTGAGCACGGAGCGATCAGGCGACCAGCGCTGTGCGATGACGCGGGAGCCGAGGCTGGGGCTGCCGGGAGGCGGCAAGTGGTTCTCTTCCCCGATGGCGAAGTCGTCCTGCACGTCCATGGTCACGGTCTGCGTCGCATTGGACGTGGGGACACGCACCCGCACGTGCTGGTCGATGCCGTTGATCTCCACGTGGAAGGGGAGCGGGTGCCCATCGAGCAGGACGCGCCGGACCCTTGCGCGCAGGCTCAGGGCGGGAGCGAAATCGAGGTCGCAGGGATCAGAGCCGCGGCGGACGACGTCCAGGCGAATGACGGTGGTTGTCCTGGACCATGAAAGATCGAGCTGCGAGGAGCCGATGTGGACGTTTCGGACAGCGAATGAGGTCCAGCCGGCGGGGACGTGCGGCGCGAAGGTGAGGGTGTGCGTGGCGGCGTCCGCTTCGAGGCCGAAGAGGCCGCGCAGCAGCGGCGCGGCAACCATGGCCGCGGACCATGTCTGATCGGGAGTGGCGGGCGAAAGGCTCTGGAAGTAATTGCCGGAGAGAACCTCAGTGACGTGGCCGAGCGAGCCGGCCGAGGTGAGCTGGGCATTGGCGAGCAGGCTGGTATAGCCGGCGAGGGCGCGGTGATAGCGGTACTCGCCGACGGAGGCCCAGCCGGTGAAGAGCGGCCACACGGAGCCGCCGTGATACTGGCCGGGATCGTATTTGGGATCGCGGGAGGAGATGATGCGCTCGCCCCAGTCGGTTGCGAAGCCGGGGCCGGCGATGCGGTCGATCATGGACTCGGTTTTATCGGCATCGAGCAGCCCAAACCACATGGGGACGGAAGCGAGCACGCTGGGGACACGCATGATCTGCCCCTGCATATCGAGGCCGAGGGACCAGGCGTCCATGTCGGGAATCCAGTAGACGCGGTTCAGGGTGGGCAGGCCGCGATCGAAGGCGGCCATCAGCTGCCGCTGCACATCGTCCTTGTGCAGGAGGGCAGCGATCTGAGCCAGAGAGCGAGCGGCTTCAAGGCCGAGGCCGCTTTGGTAGAGTTCCGCACGGATGGGGATGAGAGGACCGGCTTCAACCCAACCGTGACCCGCGCCGGCATTCTGCGCGAGGCCATCCGCGTTGCAGGTGGAGAGGAGAAACTGCCAGGCCTTCCAGAGCTGATCCCAGTGGTCGCGCGCAAACTGAACGTCGCCGCTCTGCTGCACATAATCGCGCGTGGCAATGATGAAGAGCGGGGTGGCATCGGCAGAGGCCCACGCGAAGGGGACGGACTTGAACCATGGGAGAAAGGTGGCGGTCTGGGAGATTTCGTGGGGAATCTTGCCGTCGTCGCGCTGGTAACGGGAGAGAAAGTCGATGGCGGCGCGGGAGGTGGCGAAGTCGCCGACGGAGTTGAGGGCGAAGGAGGTCCAGAGAGAATCGCGCCCGAAGAACCACGCGAAGCCAGGACGCTGGTCGTCGCCGGAAGTGTTGTATCCGGCGATGAGGCCGGGGCCGAGGTATGGGTTATGCACCAGCGACTGGATCAAGCCGATTTCGGACCAGTCGAAGGCGCTCTGGAGCATGGGGTCGGGCAGGGTGATCTGCACGCGATCGCGCAGATAGTCCTGGTAGTACTGGCGCGCCTGCTGCAGGGTGGCATCGAAAGCGGTAGACAGGCGCAGAAAGCGCTGTTCGGCGTCTTTCGGGTGACCGAGAGCGGCGGCCATGACGACGTATTCGGTGGCGGAGCCCCGGGGGGTCGTGCCGAGGGAGAAGGCGCTCTCTTCGGGGCCGGGCCATGCAACGGGATAGGTTTCGGCAAACTGCGAGGCGGTGGGCGAGCCGACCACGGCTTCGAAGCGCTGCAGGGGCTCGCTGAGCACGTACGCGTGCAGTTTGGGATTCCAGTCCGTGTCGACCCCGCCGATGGCGCCAGGCCACTCCAGCTGCAGATCGGGGACAAAGGAGACGATGGTCTCGATCGGCTCGGCGGTTTCAATTTGCAGGCGGACCAGCGCGGCCGGCTGATCGATGGGGACGAGGAGCGTCTCGGTGATGGAGAAGGTATCGCCGGCGTAGACGAGGGTAGTGGATTCCGGACGCACGGTGACGCTGCGCACCAGGGAGTCGCCGCTGAGAATCTCGCCGCCGACGCGCACGCTGAGGTGGAAGTCGTGGAGGATTTTCAGCGGCCAGGCCCAGGCCTCGAAGCGGCCGGACTCGTGACCGAGCAGCGCGGATTGCTGTCCGGGAACGGCGATGAGCTGCTGGGGGCGGGCTTCGCGGGATAGCTGCGGCAGGTTGCCGGAGGTATCCGGCGCCTGCGCCAGCGCGCTGAGAGCCAGAACAGGAAGAAGCCACGCCAGGGGGCGCGAGCAGAGTCTGCAGACTGCGTGGGCGCGAAAGCGGGGAGCGGATGCGTGGATGCGATGCATGACGAGGGGCACTGCCTCCCGAAGACCAACTGCTTCCTGCGGCCGCGGGGCGATCCCAGGACCACAGAAGTGTTGCAGACCCCGAACGCATCCGGAAGCGGAGGAATCGGGAACAGCCGGAATTGTATCCTGGAACGTTTGAATCCTGAGGTATGATCGACCTGCCGCGCGGCGATTTGGGCGGATGCTTTGCGGAGTGCAGTCCGCGGCAGAGCGCGAGCCCCGGGGCGGAAGATTGCGCCGACCGGCGCGTTTACGGGAGGAGTGCTTGTTGCGCAGAGCCGTTTTGACAACGCTTTTGTTCGCCGGATGCGCCGTATTGCCGGTTTCCGCTCAGACCGTAGACGTGGAGATTGCGCCGGGGGACGCGACGAACCACTTCATTCCGGAGCAGACGCTGGGATCGTCGCTGGACCGCATTCCAGTGGAGGCAATCGATAAGGCGCTGACGCCGAAGACGCTCGCGGCTCTGGCTCCTTCGGGGTGGGAGCCGATCACCTACCGGCAGAACACGGAGTTGTCGGTGGAGGCATGGCACTGGAACCCGAAGGGCACGTGGAGCGATCCGCGCGGACGCGGATACTTCGACGGGTCGGCGACGCCGACGGAGATGATTCGGTATTCCTACGGGTACTCGCTGCCGCGGCGGGGGTTTACGCGCAACGACGGCACGGGAAACACGGGCTATTCGCGGCTGACCGACGGGGACACCAAAAGCTTCTGGAAGAGCAATCCATATCTGACGGAACGATTCACGGGGGAATCCGACAGCCTGCATCCGCAGTGGGTGATCGTCGACCTGAAGCAGAAGGATCTGATCGACGCCATCCGCATCGACTGGGCGGCGCCGTACGCGAAGCACTACGAAGTGCAGTTCTGGACGGGGCTGGATCCGATCGGCAAGCCGACGCTGGGCGTGTGGCAGACGTTCCCCGCGGGCACGGTCAGCGAAGGGAAAGGCGGGGAGACAACCATCTCGCTGACGCACATCCCTGTGGCGGTGCAGTTCCTGCGCATACTGATGACCGAGTCGTCGAACACGTGCGATGCGGACGGGCCGACGGACGCGCGCAACTGCGTTGGCTATGCGATCCGCGAAGTGTACGTGGGGACACTGGGAGAGCAGGGCGAACTGCATGACGTGGTGCGTCACACGCCGGATCAGGATCAGACGACGACATATTGCTCGTCAGTCGATCCGTGGCACACGGCGGACGATCTGTTGAGCACGCGCCAGGCGCAGACGGGCTTCGACCTGTTCTACACGAGCGGGATCACACATGGGCTGCCGGCGATGATTCCGATTGCGATGCTGTACGGGCAGCCGGAGGACGCGACGGCGGAGATCAAATATATCGAGGCACGCCACTATCCCATCTCGTACGTCGAGATGGGGGAAGAGGCGGACGGGCAATACACGTCGCCGGAGGATTACGGCGCGCTCTACCTGGAGTTTGCCGCGGCGATCCACAAGGTCGATCCCAGGCTGAAGCTGGGTGGACCGGCGTTTCAGGGAGTGAACGACGACATCCAGGTATGGCCCGACGGCAACGGGGACACGTCGTGGTTTGAGCGGTTTCTTAATTATCTGCGCGCGCACGGGCGAATGCAGGATCTGGCTTTCTTTTCGTTCGAGCATTACCCGCTGATGCCCTGCGCCTTTAACTGGGCCGATCTGTATGACGAGCCGCAGCGCATCGACCACATCGTGGAGGTGTGGCGCGACGACGGACTGCCGAAAGATATTCCATTCTTCATCACGGAGTCGAACTTATCGTCGAGCACCAGCGAAGCCTATCTGGCAAACTTCGCGGGACTGTGGTTGGCGGACTATATCGGATCGTTTCTTACGGCGGGCGGAAGCGGAGTTTACTACTTCCACTATCTGCCGCTCCGGGAAGACCGCGGGTGCGGCAACTCGCCGGGGGTTTTCGGCATGTTTTCCGTGGATGCGAATTACAACATCCTGCAGCCGCTGTCGCAGTTTTTCGCGAGCGAACTGATCAACCGGGAATGGATCGAGCCGGGCAAGGAAGCAAACACGATCTTCCCGGCCTCGAGCACGATCAGCGACGGGGCGGGCCACATGATGGTGACGGCGTATGCCGATCTGCGGCCGGACGGGCAGTGGTCGCTGATGCTGGTGAATCGCGACCAGGAAGTGGGGCACACGCTGCATATCGTCTTCCACGATCAGGAGCGCAGGCTGGGATTCTCCGGTCAGGTGCATGCAGCGATCTTCGGCAGCGGGCAGTATGCGTGGCATCCGGCGATGGTTTTTCCCATGTCCCATCCCGAGCAACCGAACCAGCCGGTAATTGTGAGCGGGTATGGACATGCGGATCCGGATGGTCCGGCGAAGGAGGAAGAACTGCAGACAGCGCCCGGGACCGGATTCGAGATTCCGGCGGCGTCGATCATGGTTCTGCGGGGGAAACTTGCGCCGCTGCAGTGAGCGGAGGCCGCGGGGTAGGCGTCGTAATCGTTGGACCAGAAGAGGCCATTGGCGTCTTCATGCGTCGCTTCCCGGCTGCTGAAGTTCGCCTCCATGGCTGGCAGCAGGCTGATTCCCAACTGCCGGTCGCCATTGGCCAGCGTCACGCCGCGAATACGCGGGACGCGACGGAGCACAGCATCAGCGGCGATGGGTATCGCCCCACCCTGAACAGTTATATGTATGCCGACGCCGCGGCCATAGCGGCGATTGCCCCGGAGGCCGGAGAAACCGCGGTTGCGCGCGAGTACGCGCAGAAGGCGGAGGCACAGCGGGAGAGGGAAAGGAGAGAATTGCGCAGCAACTGATGCAGATGCGCGGAAACCAGGCGGGCAGGAATCCCTGGTGCATCGGGGAAATGGAACGCACAACTTCATGAGAGCGCGAGGCGATGTGCCTGAAGGGGCGCCGCAGGCGCGATGAAACGCTCAATCCGGCTGATGATCGGCGACAGGCAAGATGAAATATGGCTTACGTCAGATGACTTTTTTGTAGGCGCCGGCAACTTTTTGAGCCGCCAGCTTGACTGCAGAGGTGGCCGTGCCTCCTGCATCGAGCACGTGTCTCAGCGCCGATTTCCGCCGCTCTCCGCTGTGCTCGACGGGGATGGTTTCAATCAGGCCGCCGAAAATCGTGTGCTTTTCTTCCAACCGGTCGATCGCGGAGTTCAACTCTGCAACGACGGCATCACTTTCGTCGGAAAAGACGATTAACTCGAGATCGATTTTTCGATACTTCATCCGTCTCGCCTCCTGCTCGATTCTACCGTTTCCCGGAGTTCGATCGCGGGGCATTTCAAGGACTCCGCTGCTGCATCGGCATGCGACTTTTGACAACAGATGAAAGATGCGACTGGAAACCGGCGATCCGTTCGTTGTTGTAATCGCCGACGGCGACGCCGTTGGCCCAGCAGGGATAGCCGACGCCGGCTTTGCCGGTAACGTCGGTGAAGGTGCCGTCGTGGTTGTTGTGGAAGAGGGCGCTGCGGGACTTGATTCCCTGCTTCGCCATGTCGACGGTCTGGGCGTTGGTGAAGTAGATGTCGGGCCCGCCGTCGCGGTCGTAGTCGATGAGGGCGACGCCGTCGCTCATGGATTCGACGATGAATTTTTGTTCGGGGCTGGAGTGATGGTCGAAGTGGATGCCGTTGGAGGCAGTGATGTCGATGAGTTGGGGGTAGTCGAGGGAAGGCGCCGATTGCGCGAAGGTAGGGAGGGAGCGGGCGATCCGGAACGACGCGGCCATGAGGATGACGAGAAGGGCGGCGAGCGGCGCGAGGCGGCGCGGAGTGCGTGAGGGTGGATGCCGGCCTGAGAGGCGGGGCGATGCATTGCGTTCAGAACCCGAGTACAGGGTACAGGGCGAGATTCGATTCTCGCTTTTCAAAAAAACCTGGCATCTCCAGGCTGTCAAATGCATGCCCGGCCGAGACCGCAGGGTTTTTCGGCAGGCCGTTCAAGCCGCGACTTCCCCGCCGGTGGGGCCGTGATCCTGCCTTGGACATGGCAGAGAGAGGCGGCTGGACAGGGTTTTCTAAAAATTGACGCATCGCGGGGGAAGGCAGTAGGGTGGGGTTTCGCCACCGGCGGCGGAATTCGCGCGGCACTGTAGTTCGCGCGACGACTGAAATCTGCATTAATCCATTCATCCATGGGAGGACTTATGGCGAGGTTCGGGTTGCGCATGGGATTGTGCCTTGGGGCGGCGGTTCTGACCGGTTTGGGAACGATCGGCGCGACGGCCAGAGCGCAGGAGACGCAGGACATCGAGAAGATGCCGTTCATGAATCCGAATCTGTCGCCGGAGGAGCGGGCGCGGGACCTGGTGAGCCGGATGACGCTCACGGAAAAGGCATCCCAGCTGGTGAATCAGGCGCGGGCGATCCCACGGCTGCACGTGCCGGCGTACGACTGGTGGAGCGAGGCGCTGCATGGAGTTGCGGTGGACGGGACGACGGAATATCCGGAGCCAATAGGGCTGGCGGCGACGTTCGATGCGCCGGGAATTCACACGATGGCCACCGACATCGGAGTAGAGGGACGGATCGTGCACGCGCAATCGGAGCACGACGGGAACTCGGAGATCTTTCACGGGCTGGATTTCTGGGCGCCGAATTTGAACATCTTCCGCGATCCACGATGGGGGCGGGGGCAGGAGACGTACGGCGAGGATCCGTTTCTGACGGCGCGGATGGGGGTGGCGTTTGTGACGGGAATGCAGGGCGACAATGCGAAGTATTACCGGGTGATTGCGACGCCGAAGCATTTTGCGGTGCACAGCGGGCCGGAGCCGACACGGCACATGGCGGACGTGGACGTGAGCAAGCACGACGAGATGGATACGTATCTGCCGGCGTTTCGCGCCGCGGTGACCGAGGGCAAGGCGGACTCGGTGATGTGCGCGTACAACGCGATCAGGGGGCAACCGGCGTGCGCGAACCAGTTCCTGCTGGAGGATCAGCTGCGCAAGCACTGGGACTTCAAGGGATATGTGGTTTCGGACTGCGGCGCGGTGACGGATATTTATAACGGGCATCATTACCGGCCGACGCAGGCGCAGTCGTCGGCGATCTCACTGGAGCGAGGGATGGACAACGAGTGCGCCGACTTCGTGGCGAAGGTGACGGACGACCACGACTACAAGCCGTATGTCGACGCGGTGCAGCAGGGGTATTTGCCGGAGAGCGCCATCGACACAGCGCTGGTGCGGTTGTTCACGGCGCGGATCAAGCTGGGGCTGTTCGATCCGCCGGACATGGATCCGTACGCGAAGATCGATGCGAAGGAACTGGACAGCGCGGAGCATCGGGAGTTGGCGCGGAAGCTGGCGGAGGAGTCGATGGTGCTCGTGAAGAACGACGGCGTGCTTCCGCTGCAGCCGGGGATCCGGAGCATTGCTGTGGTGGGCCCACTGGCGGATCAGACGCGGGTGCTGCTGGGGAATTACACGGGGACTCCCACACACACGGTGAGCGTGCTGGATGGGCTGAAGGCGGAGTTTCCGAATGCAAAGATCCTGTTTGTGCCGGGGACGCAGTTTTTGCGGAACGACGGCGATCCGGTTCCGGACAAGCTGCTGACGACGCCCGATGGCAAGCCGGGACTGCAGGCGGATTACGGGACGGTGGCAGGGATGAGTCTGGGACCGGCGATGAAACCGACGCCGGTGACCAGCCGCGTGGAACCGAATGTCAACCTGACGGAAGATAATTTTCCGGCGGAGGCCCGGGGCAAGACGAATGTGACGGTGCGGTGGTCGGGGTTTCTGACGGTGCAGGAGACGGGCGATTATCTGGTTGGAATCGAGGTGGATGGGTTCGGCCGCCTGAGTGTCGACGGCAGGCAGATCGTGCAGGTGTTCGGACGTGGTAAGGACGCGACGAAGCTGACCCGCGTCCACCTGGAGCGCGGAGTGAACGTGCCGATCGAGGTGAGCTATTTCCAGAGAGGCGCAGACGAGGTGAAGGCGCAGCTGATGTGGGCGCGATATAACCCGCTGCCTTCTCCGGAGGCCGTTGCGGCGGCGAAGGAAGCCGACGTGACGATCGCGGTGGTGGGCATCACCAGCGAACTGGAAGGCGAAGAGATGCCTGTGAACCAACCGGGGTTTCTGGGCGGCGACCGGACGAGCCTGGATCTGCCGCAGCCGGAGGAGGACCTGGTGGAAGCGGTGGCGGCGACCGGCAGGCCGCTGGTGGTGGTGCTGATGAACGGCAGCGCGCTGAGCGTGGACTGGGAGAAGGCGCACGCGAACGCGATCCTGGAAGCGTGGTATTCGGGCGAAGAGGGCGGCGCAGCGATTGCCGAGACGCTGAGCGGGAAGAACGATCCGGGCGGGAAATTGCCGGTGACGTTCTACACGGGCGTGGATCAGTTGCCTAACTTCGAGAATTACTCGATGGAAGGACGGACTTACCGCTATTTCAAGGGAGTGCCGCTGTATCCGTTTGGATATGGGCTGAGCTACACGACGTTCAGCTTCAGCGATCTGGCGCTGGGAGCGGAGGAAGTGAACGCGGGCGATCCTGTCCATGCATCCGTCACGGTTACAAATACAGGCAAGGTGGCAGGGGACGAGGTGGCGGAGTTGTATCTGCAGTTCCCCGACGTGCCGGGAGCGCCCCTGCGGGCGCTGCGCGGATTCCAGCGCGTCCATCTGGAGCCGGGAGCAAGCCAGAAGGTGGATTTCGCGCTGCAGCGGCGGGACCTTAGCATGGTAACCGAGGCGGGCGATCCAATTATTGCGGAGGGCCCGTACACGATCACAATCGGCGGAGGGCAGCCGGGAACAGGCGCGCCGGCAGCGACCGGACACTTCACGATCAAGGGGCAACTGATGTTGCCGGAGTGAGGAAAAGTTGGCGGGCATGCGCCTGCCACGGGCGGGCATGCGGACGCGAATGTGGGGCCGGAATTCATGGCGAAGGCGCTGCCGAGCCACACGGATCCCTGCCCTGTTGGTGCCGGCTCAAATTTTCCTGAGAGACTCAGCAGTGCCTGGCGCTTCGCGCGGGAGCGCGGGAAGAGCCAGGCGCTACGATTTGCGCTCGACCACGCCATCCTCGCCGGCGATGAGTGCGAGGCTGGCCATGCCGAGAAAGAGACCGTGTTCGACGAGCCCCACGGTGCCGTCAAGAATCGCGGCGAGCCGGGGCGGATCGTCGATCAAAAGACCGGAACAATCGAAGAGCAGATTGCCCTCGTCGGTAATGTAAGGGGAGCCGTCGACGTTTCGCCGCAATGCCACCTGAAAGCCGAGCTCCTGAAGGGAATGTTTCACCAGCGGCGCGGCCATGTGAATGACTTCGACGGGCAGGGGGTGATTGCCCAGCTTGTCGACAACTTTCGAGTCGTCGGCGACGATGACGAAACGTTTGGTTGCGCTGGCAACAATTTTTTCGCGGAGAAGCTTTCCGCCGCCGCCCTTGATGAGCGCCAGTCCGGGTGCAATTTCATCGGCGCCGTCGACGGTTAAATCCAGTTGTCTCGATTCCTCCAGAGCCACGATGGGTATGCCGAAGCTGCGGGCGAGATGCTCACTGTCCTCGGAACTGGCGACCGCACGGATGGTGAGGCCACGGTCGCGAACCTGTTCGCCGAGCAATCGGATCCAGAGAGTTGCGGTGGACCCCGAGCCGAGGCCAACGGTCATGCCGGGGCTCACCAGATCGATGGCTCGTTGCGCAGCCCGGAGCTTCAGGTCAAGCCGGTTTGGGGAACTCATATAACACCGACTATAGACTCGTTGTTGAGCGAATTCGCAGCCCCATCAGAGAATCAAAAGTGCCGACAGGCGCCGGCGTTTATCATTCTGACGGAATCTCGATCACGGCCAGTCCCATCGGCGGCAAGGTAAGCGTGAGCTGATGGTCGCGGACGGCCTCATCCTGCGGGGGCCCGATGTCTGAGGCCCGCTGCAGGGTTTCGATCTGCTGCCGGGTGGGATATTTTGGACTGCCCATTTGTTTCCATGCGTCGAGCGTATCGCCGTGCGTGGAGTCGACGCGGCGGATCTCGGCATAGACGCCATCCGGTATGCCTTTCAGGTCGAAAGTGTCGGTCTTGTCGGAGGCCTGCGCGCCGGGTTCGACGAGATTCCACGCGGCGATCACCAGCGACCCATCCGCTTTGCGCGTGACCAGCGCTTCGTTCGCGGGGGCGGGCAGGCGTTCATCGCCCAGCTCATGGAGGAGCATAAATGCGTCCCAGGCAGGCTTGCGAATACCGTCTTCGGCGACGATGCCGAAACCGCCGTAGAAGGGAGTTTTGATGACGCCCTGTTCCTCGAAGACGTCGGAGAAGGTCCAATAGGACATCATCTCGGTCTTGCCGTCGCACTGACTGATCGTATCGGCGAGCCACGGGCCCATGTAGATGGAGTCCGTGATCTCCTGGTGGTTGGCGTAACTGGCGTTGTACTCGCTCCAGATGAGAGGGATGTGGGGACGCGCCGAGTGGAGGATCTCGTCGTGCACCTTGTCCACCGCGGCGGCTACCATTTGATGCGGGGCGATGACGCGGTTGTCGTGGAAGACATCCTTTGCCGTGTCGTCTCCGTAGGCGTGTGTGGAAACGAAGTCGAGCGGGACGTGATCCTGGACGGCATGCGCGATCATGTCGGGTATCCAGGCAGCCTGGGCGCTCGCGGGACCGCCAACACGCAGGCGCGGGCTCACGGCCTTGAGGGCGCGGGCGGTGTGGTCATAAAGCTCGAAGTAGGTTTGCTGCGCGGGCACGCCGCCCCAGAAACCGATGTTGGGCTCGTTCCAGACCTCGAAATACCATTGCGCGACTTCGTCGATGCCGTAACGCTCGACCAGGTGCTGCGCGAACGCGGTGATCAGGGCGTCCCACTTCGTGTAACTGGATGGCGGCGCAATGATGGGGCGATACCAGAAGGCCTGGTAATCGAGCCGGGAGGCGAGCTGCTTCGGCATAAAACTGATTTCGACGAAGGGGCGGACTCCGTTGGCGAGCAGGCCATCGTAAATGTGGTCGACATACGACCAGTTGTAGACTGGGTTGCCCTGCTTGTCTTCGCTGTAGACGCCGTTCTCATCGTGAAAGATTGCGTGAAAGCGGACGTAGTGGAAGTCCGTGATCTGTTTGACGCTGCGCAGATCGGTCCGATATTCGGCGCGCAGGGTGAGGTTAGCGCGGCCGGAGCCGAACATCTGCTCCCAAAAATGGGGAAAAGGAGTAGCGGCGGCGTGGGAGTCGACGACGATCTCCTCGCCGGCCTGAGATGGAGAAGCGGGCTGTTGCGCATGCCCAGGCGCGACGCAAATGGCCAGTGCGGCTGCTGCAATGCCGATCAATCGAAAACGAAACATTGCCTCTCTCCCCAGGCGACGGCTGCCGTTTACCTTCACGGTCGATCAAAACGATCAGCGATGAAGCGTTTCAATCGACACTCCATGAACTTCCCTGCGGGGCCCTGAACGGAAACCGGCTTCCGCGAGACTCAGGTCAGCGCCGCTGCGCAGGAGCCTGCGCACTCCGTTTGTTGCGATCATCCAGCGGAACAAAGCGGAGGGTGCTCTCGAGGAGCACCCCCCAAATAATCAGCTTCAGGGAGGTGTCTAGAAGCTGAAACGTGCCTGGAGCTGCACCGTGCGGCTGCCCAGCGCGCCGCACGACACGCCAAAGTCCGAGTTAACGGAGCTGACCGTACCGTTTGGATTGACCGAGCCGAGATTGGTATCGATGCACTCCGTGTTGATATTGGTCTTGTTGAACAAATTGTAGGCATCCACACGGAAGGTCAGGTTTGCGCTCTCGCCCAGGATCTTGTTATTCGGCAAGCCGAAGGCCTTGGTCAGGGTGCTGTCAAAGTCGTTATAACCAGGACCCTTCAGGCTGTTCCGCTCGATGCCCGGCGAGGGCCCAGGGGCGGTATTCGGAAATCCTGGCGCCAGAGTGTAGGTGGGTGCGCCGAAATATGCGGTTCCGTTGCCCTTGAAATCGGAGTTGACGCCGCCCAGGCCTTCGAACGTTTTGTTGGAGGTGCTCGTCCCCGCTCCGGACATATGACTGGTGGGACGAATGGAGTAGTAGGTTCCCTGGACGTAAACTCCCTGGGTGCTGTACTGCGGGTTCCACGGGAATCCGCTGTCCACATTCCAGATGCCGCTCAGCGACCAGCCGCCGGCGATCTTTTCCGCCCACGAATGTCCGGGGAAGAAGACCGGCTGCCACAGCCCGAACAGTTTGAAGGCATTGGTCACGTTGTAGTCTGAGGGCCCGTACGCCGCGCTCGTGTCGTACGGATACGGATCCTCGGAATAGGGTCCGGAGTTCTCGTCCATCGCCTTGCCCCAGGTGTACATCGCCTCGGCCTGGAAGTGGTTGGAGAAGTTATGCGCGAGCGTGGTCACCAGGGAGTTGAAGTTGCCGCTGCCCCCGTTCCCGTAGAAGTCGAAAGACTGCACCGACGGATTCAGCGCAAGACCTCTCTGCGCCGCAATCGCGTTCCAGAGGCTCTGGATCAGCAAGTTCCGCATAAAGTCGCCCTCGTAACCCACGGTGGCCACCATGTTGAACGGGAACTGGTAATCCGCTTCGAGCGAATAGTGGTAGTTGGAGATCGTGTTGGCATTCGCCGGATATCCCGTGACGCCGGTGGTTCCCGTCAGCGGCAGGTTGGCGCTGCTGAAGTTTGTGATGGTGTTCGGATTGGCCGGATAGTTAAATAGCGAGTTGGTAGTGTTGCCCACCGCGTAGACAATCTCCGTCCCGGCGCAGCTGGGGTTGCTGGTGTAAGGATAGGGACAGGTGAAGCTGGCGTTGATGGCGTTGGGCGGGTTGCCGGTGCCGTTGGCCAGAATCGCGATCTCGTTTTGGTTGTAGTTGATGCCGAAGCCGCCGCGCAGCACGCCTTTGCTGTTCGTAAATCCCGGCTGCCACGCGAAGCCGAACTGCGGCCCCCAGTTGCTTTGCGGCGAACCCTGCAGGCCGCCGCCCACGCGGATGTTCAGCCCGGTCAGCGGATCGGATCCCGACCCGAACCGCACCACATCCAGATTGCTTTCCTTGGAATAGAATCCACCGAAGTACGACCAGCGCAGGCCGGCGTTGAGCGTCAGATTGGGACGAATTTTGTAGTCGTCCTGCACGAAGAAGCCCCAGATGTTCAGGCGGTCGTCCTGGCGGTTGGCAAAGGGGACGCCGGTGGAGTGATTGAACTGGCCGCTCTCGAAATAAGGAGCGTCGTTGGCAAAATCCCACAGGTTGTCGAAGTTGTAGCCTGGACGCGCCGAGTAAGTCGCGTTGTTCAGGTAGTAGAGCCGCGTCAGCTCGCCACCGGCCTTGATGCTCTGATTGCCCAGCACCTTCGTGAGCACGTCGTTGTAGGTGTAGGTCCACTGGTCGAAGTTGCTCGGCCCGGGAGCGCCGAAGAAATTGATGGCTGCGCTGCCGATGTTATTGATATTGTCCTGGGGCAGGCCGAAAGGCTCCTGAGGATTGGAAGTGATTTCATTCCACCGCCAGCCGGCGGCGTTGGCACGCGCCTGGTTCAGCAGGGTCGGCGAGAAGGTGTGGTTCCAGATGAGCGAGAACGCGTCGTTCACCTGCGAGTGGTGCCACAGGTTGGCAGAACGTGTCGGACCGTTGTAGTCGGTCGTCGTCTCCGGCTGCCAGTAGATAGCGAAGGTCACCAGGTCTTTGCTGGTCACATCCGCATCCAGACGGCCGTTGTACTGCGTCTGCGAAATGGTCGTCGGGTTGAGAACATTGAAATAGGCGATATCGGCGACGCCGTCGAGCCCGCCGCCCACCCCGGGAGTATTCGAGGTGCCGCCGTAGGTCAGATCCTGGTTCCCCACCCCGGTGGTCATCGGCGAGCCCACATCCAGCCCGTTGGACTCCGTATTGCAATTAACCCCCTCGGTCAGGCCGATAGAGGCGCAGGTGCGGTTGATGATGGTGGCGCCTGAAGCCACTCCTTCGCCGGGATGGGAGAGATAAGCCTTGGCGATCGGGCCGGGACCAGCCGAGGAATCGAACTGCGACGTCTCGTACCACCCCTGCGACGTGGTGCTGGAGGACAGTGGGCTGGTTTCGATGTTGAAGAAGCCGAAGATATGGTTCTTCCAGAAAGGTCCGCCCAGGCTTCCGCCGAAATTGTTAAAGTCCTGGTTGTAGCGGTTCAGTCCGCGCGAGGCCGCCCGCTCTTTGGAAGTCGTCCCCACGCCCGCGTGATTCGATCCGGTGCCGTTCCACCGCTGATAGGCGTTCAGTCCCGGACGCGACGCTTTGAAGAAGGCGCTGCCATGCACATCGTTGCTGCCGCTCTTCGACGTAATTTCCATCTCCGCCCCGGAAAAGCGGCCGTTTTCCGCGTCGTAGCTGTTGGCCACCACGTGGAGGCTGTCGACCGAGTCCTCGCTGGGCGTGATGACGGAAGTGCCGCCCCATACGGCGCTGACCGTGCTGATGCCGTCGATGCTGATGCTGTTAGTCTCGTACTGTCCGCCCATGGGCTGGATCTGCGGGCCGTTTTCCGTCTGGAAGATGCCAGCCTGGCCACCGCCGCTGCCTCCGGGTCCCTGGTTGCCGGGCAGGTTGTAGGTGCCGCCGCCGCTGCCCTGCGACCCGTTGCCGAAGACGCCGGGGGTGAGCTGCGCCAGCTGGAAGACGTCGCGGTTGAACGAGGGCAGATGCTGTACTTCGTTGTTGTCGATGGTGGAACTCAGGGTCGCGGTGTCGGTGGTCAATGCCTGCGTGCCGGCGGTCACCGTCACGGTTTCGTGAGTCTCGCCGACCTGCAGCTCGACGTTCAGGGTGTTCGGCTGCTCGGGAATAATCGCCACGTGGGAAATGACGTTGGTCTTAAATCCGGAGTGCTCCACGGTGAGGGAGAAATGGGCGGGCGGGAGTGCATTGAAGGTGTAAGTGCCGCTCGCATCCGAGGTCGCCGTCATGCTCTCGTTCGTATCCGTGTTCAGCAGCGTGAGAGTGGCGCCTGGTATCACCGCGCCCGAGGGGTCGGCGACCGTGCCGCGCAGCGAGGCGTTGTACTGAGCATGCAGCGAGGGGGTGAGACAGCAGATCAACCCCGCCAGCAGCAGGATGGTGCGCAGGCCGAGCCAGATGTTTCTCAGGCTCGATGGAGAAGTGGGAATTTCTGTCCGCGATGAGCGGGCGTTTCCTGACACAGGGGCTTGCATACTGTCTCCTTAAGAAAATCGTGCGGTGAGGTTTTTGTGTTGCACCTCGTCAGTCGATGCAGTGTTCGCGAAGCGGAAGGCCCGAGACGGGGGCAGGACCGGACCCTGTCGCTGCCGCAAACGTTTGCGCACGGTTGCGCAATCGTTTGTACTGTGGCTAAAATTGGTACTACTTGGCTGTCGCGGTTGTCAAGTGCCGGGCTTCCCCAGCCCGACGCACGAATCGCCGGGGGAGCGCCGCGGGAGTGCGGCTCATCTGCCGTGCGGACGTGAAGGAGAGCAAACACGTGAAAAGCAGGAGGACCCGCCGGTGGTTGGCTTTGATGCTGACTGTGCCGGGCCTGGTTGCCGCACAGGCAGCGGCGCAGGCAGATCAGAATTACTCGCAGCAGGTATTCTTCGAAAACAGTCTTTCGCCGGGAAATTATTACTACTCGAGCGGCCGGGCCAGCGCCCCCAGCACGCTTTACCTGGTCGACGGAAAATTGCCCATCGAAACGAGGAGTTTCATCAGCGGTCCCAACGCACTGGAGCTGCGATGGGATTCAGCGCCTGAGGGAGGGTGGTCCGCGGAGCTCAACCTCTACAAATGGCGCAATCGGCCCCCGGAGTTTCCCGGCGCAAATCTCTGGCTGTGGCTGTGCGCTCCGCAGGGCATCTCGGCGAAGGACCTTCCGAAACTGGCTCTGCGCGATACCGACCATAACTTCACGTCGCCGCTCGCCATTGGCGATTACGCCCCTGACCTGATCCCGGGCAAGTGGACGCGGGTGAGCATCCCGCTCAGCGCCTTCCAGACGGCTTCGATTTACCCCTTCGAGCCGCATCGAATCAACACGCTGGTCTTCGTGCAGGGGGCTGACGATGCCGCCCAGCACACGCTTTACGTCGACGACATTCGCATCGAGGACGATCCCCCTGCCAATGAGGCTGCGCCGGCGGCGCCGCAGGATGTTGTGGCCAGAGGATACGAGCGTCACATCGACATCAGCTGGGATGCGGAGGAGGATCCGGCGCTCGCGCAATACGTGATCTACCGCTCTGAAGACGGCCAGCCCTTCCAGGCCATCGGAGTGCAGCGCCCGGGCGTGAATCGCTACTGCGATTACACCGGCAACCCGCACATGACCGCAACGTATCGCGTGACGGCACGAACATCGTCACTGCTCGAGTCAGCACCCTCGACGCCGGCCACGGCCTCCACGCACCCCATGACCGACGACGAGCTGCTGACCATGGTGCAGGAAGCTTCTTTCCGCTATTACTGGGAAGCGGCTGAGCCGCATTCCGGAATGGCTCGTGAAAGCCGGCCGGGCAACGACGATATGATCGCATTGGGCGCCAGCGGCTTCGGCATCATGGCGATCACGGTCGCCGCGGACCGCGGTTTCATCACGCATCAGCAGGCCATCGACCGCCTGCTGAAGATCACGAGTTTTCTTGAGCACGCCGATCGCTTCCACGGCGCGTGGCCTCATTTCCTGAGCGGAACCACCGGCCACGTGATGCCCACCTTCGGCATGTACGATGACGGCGCCGACCTCGTCGAGACTTCGTTCCTGATGGAGGGCCTGCTGGCGGCGCGGCAATACTTCAAGGCGGACGGCCCCTCCGGCCGCAAACTTTACGACCGCATCACGCAACTTTGGGAGGGAGTGGACTGGGAGTGGTTTCGAGCCACGCCGCGGCGCGACGCCCTTTACTGGCACTGGTCGCCGGATTACTCCTTCTACATCGCCAACCGGCTCACGGGCTGGAATGAAGTGATGATCACTTATCTCGAGGCGATTGCCTCGCCCACACATCCGGTGCCTGCGAGCCTTTACTACACAGGCTATACAGCGGAAGGCACCGGCCACGTGTACGGACGCCCGCATACTTATTACGGCATTACAGTCAATATGGACTATGTTCCCGGTTCTCCGGGGCCGCTGTTTTTTACGCACTACTCGTACATGGGCTACGACCCGCACGGCCGGCGCGACAAGTACGCCGATTATTTTGAGAACAACCGGAACGAGGCGCTGATGAGCCAGGCGTACAGCATCGCCAATCCTCTGCACATGAAAGGCTACGGCGCGGACTGCTGGGGGCTGACGGCGGTCGATGGACCGGACGGGTACGACGAGTACAAGCCGTTTGTCACCGACGACGGCACGATTGCGCCCACGGGGGCGATCAGCTCGTTTGCTTATACGCCGGCGCAGTCGATGCTGGCGCTGAAGCATTTCTATCGCGACCTGGGCGCTCAGGTGTGGAGCATCTACGGGTTTCGCGACGCGTTCAATGAGCAGGAGAACTGGTATTCGGGCATCACGATGGGGCTGAATCAGGCGCCGCAGGTAGTGATGATCGAGAACTATCGCAGCGGCCTGATCTGGAAATGCTTCATGGCCAATCCGGAAATCCAGGCCATGTTGAAGAAGATTGGGTTTCAGCCGGCTCAGCCGTAACCCGGTTGTCCGCAGGCGGGTGGGTTGCGGGCGGATGAGACGGAACCAGCAAGGGGGAAGGAGCCGTTATCAGGTCCTCGGATAAAGAACGCAGCAACGACTCTGCGCCGGGCGGTTCAGGCGGCCGCCATGGCGCGAGCCTGAGGGAACTTGCCGCGCATTTGGGGCTGTCGCCGACCACCGTATCGCGCGTGATGAACAACGCGGGTGTGGAGTACCGCATTGCTCCGGATACGCAGCAGCGGGTGCTGAAGGCGGCGGCTGCGCTGAACTACCAGCCGAACAGCTTTGCCCAGGGGCTGAGAAAACGGCGGAGCTTCACCGTCGGCGTGATGGTGCCGGAAATCAGCGAGGGATACGCAGCCGCGGTGCTGAGCGGGATCGAAGACGCCTTGCTCAAGGAGAAGTTCTTCTATTTCGTGGTGAGCCATCGGCATCGAAGCGATCTGCTGCAGCAATATCCGCGCCTGCTGCTGTCACGAGCGGTGGAGGGCATTATCGCGGTCGATACTCCGATCGTGGAACGGCTGCCCGTGCCGGTGGTTGCGGTATCGGGCCACCGCAGGGGCAAAGGGGTGCTGACCATCGAACTCGATCATCGGACCGCGGCACAATATGCGCTTTCTCATCTTTACGAGCTCGGCCACCGGAGGATCGCGTTCATCAAAGGGCAGACCTTCAGTTCCGATACACGCGTACGGTGGGATGCGATCCGCAAGACCTGCTCCGCGCTGGGCATTCGGGTGCGCCCGGAGCTGGTGGTGCAGCTGGAAGGCATCGCGCCGGGCAGCGAGCCGGGATACGTCGCGACGCGAAAACTGCTGGAGAACGGTCATCGCTTCTCGGCGATTTTCTGTTTCAACGACGCTTCCGCAATCGGCGCGATCACCGCGCTGCACGAAGCGGGCATTCACGTGCCGCGTGAAGTGTCAGTCATAGGGTTCGACGATATTCCCAGCGCCGCTACCATTCGGCCGGGGCTGACCACAGTGCGCCAGCCCCTCTACGAAATGGGACAAACGGCTGCGGTGAATCTTCTGCGGCTCATTCGCGAAGGAGTCAGGGAACCTGCGCAGGAATCCATTTTGGTTTCGCCCAGTTTTGTCAGGCGACACTCGACAGAGCGCGGGCCCAGGAACTGACCAGCCGGTTCCGGCAGTCTGCAAAGGAAGCGCCGCATCATGGTCGAAGATTCTGAGTTTCGCTGGAAAAGCGTGGTGGGCATCGCGGCCGCCCTGTTGCTGCTGGCCGCAGGGCCGGCGTTGCGGGCGCAGGAGACGGTGACGATCGACGCGAACGCGTCAACGACACCGTTTCCCCACTTTTGGGAGCAGATGTTCGGCTCCGGCCGCGCCATTCTGAGCCTGCGGGAGCCGTGGCGCGACGATCTGCGCGCCGTCCATCAGGTAACCGACTTCCAGTGGGTGCGCTTCCACGGCATTCTGGACGACGAAGTCGACGTGTTTACCCGCGACGAGCATGGAGAGCCGGTCTACAACTTCGCCTACGTGGATGAGATCTACGACGGGCTGGTGAAAAACGGAGTGCGGCCGCTGGTGGAAATCAGTTTCATGCCGACGCAGCTCGCTGCGAATCCTCTCGACCTTCATGGGTTTTGGTACCACCCCAACGTCTCGCCGCCGCGCGATTGGGACGAGTGGGACGCCTTCATGACCGCGTTTGCCCGCCATCTCGTCGAGCGCTACGGCATCGACGAAGTCTCGCAGTGGTACTTCGAAGTGTGGAACGAACCGAACATCGATTTCTGGGGCGGCGTACCCCGCCAGCAGTCTTACTTCGACTTATACGACCACACCGCGCGTGCCCTGAAGAGCGTCAGCCCGCGTCTTCGCGTGGGCGGGCCGGCGACGGCGGCGGCCTCGTGGATTCCCGCCTTTCTCCAGCACGTCGCGGAGAACGATGTTCCGATCGATTTCGTCTCCACGCACGGCTACGCCGACGACACGGTGGAGAATCTGTTTGGCAACGACAAGCCTGTGCCGATGGACGATCGCGTGTGCGCGGCGGTGGCCAAGGTGAGAAATCAAATTGATGCCTCGGCGCTGCCGAAGCTGCCGTTGTTCTGGACGGAGTGGAACGTGCAGGGGATGGACGAATCCAGAGACACGATCTTCGTAGGACCGGCGCTGGCCAACACCGTGCGCGAGTGCGACGGCAAGGTGAACGAGATGTCGTTCTGGACGTTTTCCGATGTGTTTGAGGAGGGCGGACCGATCCCAAAACCATTCGAGGGGCATTTCGGGCTGCGTGCCAAAGGCGGCATCAACAAGCCCAGCTTCTATGCGTTCGCGCTGCTGCACCACCTGGGGAATGAGCGGATCGCGACGGCTTCGCCGAACGTGATCGCGACGAGGTCCGCAGACGGATCGCTGGCCGTGGCCGCCTGGAACCTGGTCGATTCGGATCAGCACGGAGAGACGCGTACCATGGATCTGGAATTCCGCGGCGTGCCCGCGGATGCGCGAGTAACGATCGAACGCGTCGACAGCGACCACGGAAACGTGTTGCCGAAGTATGCGGCGATGGGCAGCCCGCTCGATCCCACTCCGGCACAGGTGGAACAACTGAACCGCGAGACGGCACTGCCGATCGCGGAGCAGGAGCATCTTGTCGGGGGCAGGCTGAGCCTGACGCTGACGCCGGACGCACTCGATCTGATTACGGTTGCGAAGCAATAGCAGATCGATCCTCATTCAGGTGTGCGTCCAGCGGCAACAAGCAGATGCTGCGCGGCTTGCTGCCGCTCTCCTTCAGTGCCCGCTGGTTGCGCGATCGAGCAGCACCATATCCCAGTATTTGAGAGACGGGAGCACGAACTCCACATAGCGCTCGCCGTTGTCGTTGCCGCGGGTCAATGCCAGGGGATGAAATCTTCCTCCGTCGACATCGGGCGATGCCCAGCCGGCTGTGGCGATCTGCTCATCGGCCGCGATGCGGATGTTGACGTTGGTCAGCAAAGGCGCGTCGGGGCGATCCGCATGGACGTCCCGCCAGTGCGGGTCGTCGGATCCCAGCAAGTTGATGAAGTGCACGATGGTTCTTTCGCCCTTTTGGCGAGCGATGGTCCAGATGGTGTTGGGCACCCCATAGGGACCCGATGGCTGGCCGGTCATGGTGACGGTGGCATCGGCCGGGGTGATGTTGCAGCGAAGAACGTTCTCATAGGCGGTCAGAAAATCGTAATAATGGCGGAGCGCGGACAAAAGTTCCGGAGGAACAGCAAATCTTTTGTCCGCCGGGAAGTATTCTCCCGATAACATCCGCGAACCATCGCCGAGTTCGATGTGCGCGGCGCCCGAAGCGAAGATGACGGCGTCTGCCAGCAGAACGCTGGGGGCGTTGAAGTCGTCTGTCGCCGGGGGAGTGTCCTCTTTCTGCTGGCGCTGCAGATAGGCAGCGAATACCAGGCCGGCCGCGGGATTCGCGGTGTGTACCTGAGCCGCCGCATCCAGAATGCTGGAGTAGGTTTCGTGATCCTCCCACAGTTCGGAGTAGACAAAATCGGCATCGGAACGCGCGGTTTCATCCTGCCCCCACGTATTCACGGTGTTCAGGACGATGCGCTTGTTCAGATATTCCTTTGCATGATCGATGAAAGGGCGGAAGCCATCGATGAAGTTGACATAGGAGCCGTCCCAGGCCCAGGCGCCGCGCACGCCAAAGGTATCGATGTGCCAGCCGTCGAAGGGGTAGACGCGAAACAGATTGGCCATCTGCGCAAAGAGATAGTTCTGCCACTCCGGACTGTTCTGGTTCATGTAAACCAGGCGAGGAGTCGCCCAGCCGCCTCCCGCGGGCAAATCCAGACTTTTGGCTGTGCTGAGGGTACGTGGCCCGGTGGGGGTATCCCATGTGGCCCACTGCAGACTGACGCCGGAGCCATCGGTGAACGCGGCGGCGTAGGCGCTGTAACTGCTGTTATAGGCCATGCTCATCATGTTGTGGCGGCGCGCTGCAGCGAGAAATTCGTCGAGCACATCGCGCCTGACCTTTCTGCCCCCGATGTCGTTCCATTCCGGCGCCGGATCCTCCACAGTGCCGGCCAGCGGCTGATTGTGCTGATACTGGAAGTCGTAATACTCCAGACCATCGATATGAAATTTATTCAGCTCTGCGATCCAGGCATCCGGGTCCGCTCCTTCTTCTTTGGAATAGTGGGCGAGGTAGCCATAGCGGGGAAAACGGTTCCATTCGGAAGAAACATCGATCGCGGTCTGGGAACGGCCGAGCTCCCGGCCGTCGGGGCCAACCAGGCGAACGTCGGCGAGGTAGCCGGTATAGTCCTGCGCAGGAGGAGTCCAGCGCATCTCTGCCTGGACCGGAGCCGGCCCGGAGAGGGTCACGGCCTGGGTAGCGGTACCGATCGGAGAATCCAGATGCCAGAACGAGGCTTTCAGGGTGGCGTGGATGGGGGAGGCCGTGTCAGAACCCTCAAGAGAAACCAGGAGGACGACTTGTTCGTGGGGGGCGTAACGCGCCTTGTCGGGATAGACGTCCTGAATCGCAGGACGGCTGAGCTTCTGTCCCGGCGCCCATGGGCAGCAAATCGGCAGCAGGATGGCGAGCACAGCGCAGCGCCAGATTCTCATGCACAGAATGTAGTTCGCCGGCGGTGAAGAAAGGGTGCGCTTTCTCTGAGGTTTTGCTTAAGTTCCGCAATCACCTGAAGTTTTCGACCAGCGCGATGTTACTGCCTGCCTCGGCCATGTCCGCATAGATGAGCCAGCGTCCGTCGGGAGAAACGCTGAGGCCGGACAACAGGGTGGGCACATGATCGAGAACATGGACGCGCACGCTGCGGTCCAGGGCAGCATAACTGGCGAAGTTAATGGAACTCTGTCCTGCGCTGGAGTCGAGGTAATAGATGCCGCCTTTGGTCAGGGTCCAGTAACCCTGAAAGCCGTCCGGCGGGCTCTTCAACACCTGCTGCTCGGCGCCGCCCGCCGCCGGAATGCGCCACAATCCGGAAGCCTGGGACCGGGAATAGTAGACCCACTGGCCGTCGGGCGAGGCGAGGGCGATCATGCCGCCCTGGGTGGTCAGCTGCTGGGGAGTGCCGCCGGCGGCGGCTATCTTCCAGATCTGGTATCGGCCGCTGCGATTGGAGCCGAAATAGACCGTCTTCCCATCCGGTGACCAGCTGGGAACGATATCGTTATAGCTGCCGCTGGTGAGGGCTTGCGGAATGCCGCCATCGGGGCTGGTAAGGAAAATGTGCGCGCGGCCATCGGGGCGGGAGTCGAACGCAATTTGGCGGCCATCGGGCGACCAGTGCGGACTTCCGGTGAGCGCGCCTCCAAAGGAAGTCAGTTCCACGGGGCTGGACCCGTCGGCATCGCAGATCCAGATTTCCTGCGAGCCGGAGCGCCACGACTGGAAGGCGATGCGCTTGCCATCGGGGGAGAACTCCGGCGCCGAATCCTGCTCGTTGGAGCTGAGGAGCTGATCGGTAAGCACTTTGCGGGCCGACGATTTTAGGTCCACGCGCACGATGTCCCATTTGCCGGTTCCGTGCGAGTAGGCCAGCAGATTGCCTTTGCGGGAGATCGCGGGGCTGTAGCTGTTCTCCTCGCCAACCGCCACGCGCTCAATCGCGCCGCCGGTTGCGGGCACCTTCCAGAGCGCAAATTCGCCCTCGCGGTTGGAAGAGAAAACAACGTCCTGGCTGTCTGCCGTCCAGGTGATGCCGACCACCAGCCGCCCGTCGTGGGTGAGCCTGGTTGGTGTTCCGCCGGCGGCGTTCATGACATACACGTCGCGCACCGAGCCTTCCGGGCTGCGGATGAAGGCGATTTTCGTGCCATCGGGAGACATGACCGGGGTCCAGTCTCCGTCCCAGGAAGGAGGCGGCGACGTCAGCCTGGTGCGGGTGAGCGTATCGAGGGAGAGGGAGAACAGCGCGGAAGGGCTGGCAGAGGTTAGCCGATCGGGAAAAATGAGATGCTTGCCGTCGTTGGACCAGGTGAGACCGCCGTACTCCCAGGAGGTAGGATCGGTGATGGTGTAGAGCCGTCTCTCCGGGCCGCCGATGGCGGGAACTATATAGATAGCGTTGCCGGCACTGGAGAGACGGGTGAAGGCGATGAATCTTCCATCCGGCGACCAGGCGGGACCCACATCTGCGGCGGGATCGGTGGTGAGGCGCAGGGGGGTGGAGGTGCCCAGAATTTTTACATAAATGTCTTTGTTCTCTGCGCTGACGCCGTTCCAGACAAAGGCGATCTGGTTGCCGTCAGGGGAAAACGCAGCCTGCCCTTCCGAGCCGGGATAGGTGGTGAATGGCACGACGGTGTAAGCGGAGTTGGCGGTGGGCGTAGCGGGCCGTACCCGGAAATGCCACCAGGCAAGCCCGGCGATTGCCGCGATGAGGACTCCGGCGATCCAGGGAGAGACTGAACGAGCACGACCGCTTGCTCGACCGGCGGCTTGGGACGCTGCGGGCTGGGGCGAAACCGCGGGCAGGTTTCCGTTGAAGGAAACAGGGGCGGGGAATGCTTCCGCAAGTTCGGCTGGCGGCGGCGCTTCGGCGATGGAAGCGTCGGGTTTGTCGGCCGAGGAATTTCCGTGCTCGGATATTGCGGCCGCTGGTTTTCCGTTTCCCGTCAATCCGTTTCCCGATTGCTGAGAAACGGAAGCGATGAGGCGATAGCCGGTTTTGGGAATGGTTTGAATGACCCGGGGTGAACGGGCATCGTCGTCGAGGACCCGCCGGATCTCGGAAATCGAGCGGGTGAGCACGTCCTCGCCCACAAAGACACCGGACCAGACGGTGTTGAGAAGGCGGTCCTTCGAAATTACCTCGCCTGGATGGGAGGCCAGCAACACCAAAACCTGCATCACTTTGGGTTCCAGATGGAGACTGGTTCCCTCTTTCCGGACGCAGTTAATTTGCGGCTGCACATGCCAATCGCCAATACAAAAGTCGCCGTGCAATGCTGCCCCAGCCTCCAGACTGCCCGCATTATAGCCCCAGGGGTGGAGGCAAGATCGAACGCTGGGGTTCCAGCCGAAGCTCAGAACTTCCTTAGCAAAAGTTCAGCATTGCCCCATGACAGCTGTTCATTCCCGGGCCTAGTGTTTGGGGCGGAATCAGATCCCTTAGCGTGTCCGGTAACGAGGCGATAGAAAATCGCCCAGCTGTTTCAATCCCCTGGAGGAGGTCAAGAGATGGTTCAGATTGGTGATGGCAAAGAAGATCGGCGGGGGAGGAGTGAGTGGACCCGCGCCATCCGGCGGGTGGCGGTATGCTGCGTAGCGCTGCTGGGAGCATGCTGGCTGCATGCCCAGGTAACGAACGGGATCTCCGGCACGGTAACCGACCCCAGCGGAGCCGCGATCCCTGGCGCCAGCGTGAGCGTGACCAACGAAGCGACCGGCGTCGTGACCCATGCCGTGACGACGGGGGTGGGCGCCTATGCCGTCACCGGGTTGAACCCGGGCTTTTATATCGTGGCAGCGGAGGCGAGCGGCTTCCAGAAGTTTTCGAAGACTCACGTCAATGTGGAAGTGGGCACCCCGGCCACGATCGACATTCAGATGAGCCCCGGCTCCGCCACGCAGACGGTCCATGTTGTTTCGCATTCCATCGCCCTCGACACCACGCAGCCGGATGTGGGAACCACGCTGGAGCCGAAGGTGCTTAACGCGCTGCCGGTGGAACTGAGCGGGAATGCCCGCCAGATCGATCAGTTCATTTTCCTGTCGCCGGGGGTGCAGGGGAACACCTTCGCCCGCGAGGTGAATGGCGGCATGAACTTTGAGAACGAGGTTCTCTTCAACGGCATCCCCATCGCCATGCCGAACCTGGAAGGCGAGCAGACGTACATGAACCCGCCGTATGAGATGGTGAGCGAATTCAGGGTGGAGCGAGCCACGTTCGCGGCGCAGTACGGCCTCGGGCAGGGAGCTCTGACCTACAACATGGCGTCCGGAACCAACCAGCTCCACGGCGACGCCTTTGAAATCAACCGCAACAGCATGTTCGATTCCGATGGGTTCTTCCCCTCTAACTTCAACGCGCAGCACAAGCCGATTCCGCCGGTCGACCACCAGAACGACTTTGGCTTTACCCTCAGCGGTCCCATGCTGGTGCCGAAGCTCTACGACGGCCGCAATCGGACCTTCTTCCTGTTCACCTCGGACTGGTTCCGCGAGAACCAGCCCATCACCTCGATTGGCACTGTCCCCACACAAGCGATGACGCAGGGGGATTTCAGCAACTTCGTGGACGCGAACGGCAATCAGATTCCGATCTACGACCCCACCACCGGCCTCCCGTTCCCCGGAAATAAAATTCCTTCGACGCGCTTCAGCAATCTGGCAAAGGCAATTCTGCCCTCCATCCCGGCCCCGGATCGCCCAGGAACGAATTACGGACTGCAAAGCAACGAATCGCCGGCGATCCATAACGACCCGATCATGGAGAACCTGTACGGCTTCACGGTCGACCACACCATCACGCCGTCGCAAAGCATTCACTTCTCTATGTGGCGCGACAATCAGCTAACAACACCCTATAACTACGCACCCATCGTCCCGGACACGAACGAGCTGCAGAGCGCCCAGGACGACTACAACTACGCTGACGGATTTCTGCTGAACTATGTGAAAACCGTCACACCCAACCTCGTGGCGACGGGGGGGATCGGATGGTACGGCAAGCTGGACGGCCAATCCAGCAAGTATCTGGGTCACCCGTTCGCCGGAGTCGAGGACAGCACAGACTTTCCCAACATCACATTCAACGGACAAAATGCCATCACCGGCTGGGGAGTCTCTCCGGGCGAGACCGCAAACAGCGATCGCCAGCTGGGGCTCTCCTTTGTGAACAACTGGCTGTGGAGCAAAGGGCGCAATACCTTCAACTTTGGCGGCGAGGCGAGGCGCGAATACGAGGATCAGCAGGCCTGCACAGCATGTGCGGGCGAGTTCAACTTCAGCCAGGCGGAGACATCCACGCCGGATTCATCCGACCCCAACTTCGGCACCTACGGCAGTTCTTTCGCCAGCTTCCTGCTCGGCCAGGTCGACTCAGCCGACCGCATCGAGGCCAACGATATGGAGCTGCGCAACTTCGACCTGTCGCCCTACGTTCAGGACGACATCAAAGTGACCCGCCGGCTGACGGTCAACGCCGGCCTGCGCTGGGACATCATGGTTCCGTTCACGGAGAAGCACAACTATATTGTGTTCCTGAACGAGACGGCGCAGGACCCTGGCGCCGCCAATCTTCCCGGCGCGGCGAGCCGCTTCGGCAACTGCACCGGGTGCGCAGGATTTAACCGGGCCGCAATCGACTGGAAGCAGTTCGGGCCGCGGCTGGGGCTCTCTTACATGGTGAACGACAAGACGGTGGTGCAGGCGGGGGGCTTCGTTGCCTATCTGCAGGGGGGCGCGTATGAATACGGAACCGCCAATGTTGTCGTCACCATGGGCAATCTGCTGATCGGAGAATTCAATCGCAGTTCCACCGGCAGCAACGCGCCGGGGTACGGCGACTGGGACAGCAACACGATGCCCCTGCCGCCCGTGGTTCCGTTCAATCCCTCTATGGGGAACGGCAACAGCATCACGTATTTCAACAAAGACCTCGGCTCGGCTCCCTACGATCAGGCCTGGAACCTGACCATCCAGCGGCAGCTGCCATGGACCATGTTCCTGACTGCGGCCTACGTGGGGAACCGCGCGGTGCACCTGCCGTCCGGCCTGAATCCCATCAACCAGCCGAATCCCTCGATTCTGAGTTACGGTTCGCTGCTGAGTCAGCCGGTCAACTCCCCGGCTGCGATCGCGGCGGGCATCAGGGATCCCTACCCGTCGTTTGTGAGCGAGTTTGGCGGCGGGGCGACGGTGGAACAAGCACTGAAGCCGTTCCCTCAATACACGAACGTGCAGAATCTCTACGATGATTCGGGCTCCTCGTTCTACAACGCGCTGCAGGTGCAGGGAGAAAAGCGGTACTCCAACGGCCTGAGCTATCTCGCTTCGCTGACTTTGGGCAGAGATATGACCAATGCGGACCGCGCGTTTTCCGCGTTTTTCAATACTCCGCTCAACAAATACAACCAGACACCTGAGTATGCTGTTTCAAACGACGATCAGAAATACCTGGTTCGCGTCGCGACGACCTATTCCCTGCCCTTTGGTCCGGGCCAAACATACTTCAATAACCGGGGCCTTACCGGGCAGGTTATCGGTGGATGGCAGGTAAGCGGAATCTTCGACTACGAAGGCGGCACGCCCATCGGTCCGACGGAGAGCCTGAGCGGCATCGACGGGTTCGATCGTCCATTGGTTGTTCCGGGAGTCAACCGGCAGACCTTCAATTATGATCTGGCGAAGGATTACTTCCTCGGAAAATCCGCGACGCCCCCGAAGATGTTTACCACGAATGCGTTTACCCCGACGGCCAACCAATATGAGCTGGGAGATTCGGCGCGGAACTACGCTACGCTGCGCAATCCTCCACTGAGAATGGAGGATCTCGATCTCATCAAGCACTTCAGCGTTACGGAAAGAGTGAGCGCGCTGCTGCGCATCGAATATTTCAACGCGTTCAACCGAACGATCGTGAACGGTCCGGACAACAACATCGAAGACTCGACCTTCGGTGAAGTGACCGGCGAGGGATCGGCGATTATCAACCGCCAGGGGCAGGCGACATTCCGCATTGAGTTCTGATGCCGGTTGCCTCCGCGAGCCGGGCGGCCTTCGACTGGCGAATCCGGCACGCCCATGAGCGGTCAGGATCGCCACGCCGGGAATTGGCCTCCCGGATGGCGGCCCGGAGCCTCCATCCGCGGCCTCGCACCTGCGGAGCGTGGTCCCACTCCGAGCAGACGATGATGGAATTCCGGCTCAGGACACGCGCCCCGGCGCCGGGGAGTTTCCTCATGACGGTATACGTTTTTCCTCGCTGAACATCGCCGGCCGCATGGGAAGGATCAGAAAGTTCTGCATCATGCCCGTCTCCTCATGGGGCAGGATGTGGCAGTGAAAGACGGACTTGCCGGTCCAGTCCTTGAAGCGCATGCGGATCACCGAGCCGGTGTCCTGCGCCACCCACAGCGTGTCCTGGATGGTGCCGGGCGGCTGCTCGATGCCGGCAATGGATTTCACTTCGAAGTCGTTGACGTGGATGTGGAAGGGATGGCCCTCGGTGCCTCCGCGCGCGCTGTCGGGAACGATGATGTGCCACTCCTCGCAGTCGTTGAGCGCGACCACCGTGGGCACGGCAAACTCATCGTAGAGCTGGTTGTTGATGAGGAAGTCGATGCCGACCACAGGGTTATCTTTGCCAGGGAACGTGCTGGAAAAGGTGAAGTAGCGGACGCGCTTAATCTCACTGTCGAGGATAGGGGGATCGCGCGTGATGGGCGGCAGTGTCAGCGGAAGTCCCATATCGACCGGATCGCCTGCGACCTCGATATAGGCGATGATTTTTGCAGCAGCCTCAAGGAACTGCTGGTTCTGCTCGAGCTGCTGGATGGCATACTTTCCCGGTTTGCCGGCCTTGATGAGGAACTCCGCGCGGTTCGCCGGGCCCAGCTGCACCTGGGGCGCATTGTTGACGTAGGGGCGAAAGCGCGGCTTGTCGAAGTTATTGCCGTCTATGGCCAGCAGATGCATATCGTGGCCCTGCACCTGGAGCGGGATCATAAGATCGGAACAGGCGTTGAGGAACCGGAAACGAACCACTTCGCCGGGCTGCATTTTGTATACGGCGAGCGACTGGAGCTGCGTCGCCGTGGGCGAAGTGGGATCGGAACTGTTGTGCGTCTCCTTAAAGAACGGCTCGCCGTTCAGCAAATAAAAGCGCAGCGGGTAATCCCCGGTCGTGAAGCCGCAGGTTAAATCGGTCGGTTCGGCCTTGCCGGTTTTCGGGTTATAGATGGTGACGTTGCCGCCGAAGGTTTGCCACATGGCATTTTGCTTTGGATCGTAGTCGTAGTAGTCGCTGTCCGGCTGGTTCGAGGGGAACAGACCCAGGTCCTGGACCACCAGCGGAATATCTTTGGCCGCCTTGATCTCCGGCACCTCGTCGATGGCCCCTTTCACGATCAGTCCGCCCGCCATGCCCGAGACAGCCTGCACGGCCGTCGATCCGTGCGAATGCGGATGGTACCAGTTGAGGCCCGGCGACTGATCAGGAGGAATGACAAACGGATAGTCCTTGTATTCGCCGGGGGCAATCCCGATGATGGGCGCGAGCGGATCCGACGTGCCGAGCGGTTCGAAGATGTGCGGCGCAATGTCGAGCCCGTGTAGGTGCAGGTTGGTATGCGAGAACATGTGCGGGACGTCCATGTTGCCGCCCCAGCCGGAGGAATCCGACGGCGGCAGCTCGTTCTTGACACGGATCTTCAGCGTGACTCCCGCTTTGGTGACGATCATGGGGCCGGGAATCTGCCCATTGTAGGCGCGCAGTTTGACCTTCACGCCCTCGATGGTCTTTGTGATGGCGCCGCACTCCAGGGTGATGTCAGGATTGAATTCCGCGTACTCGTTCTGCGCCGGCGCGGAATTGCCGGACCCGGGATCAGGTGCGGGGGAAGGCGCAAGCGCAGCGGTCTCGGCCCGGGCCGCCGACGCGCCGACCGCCGCGGTTGCGGCCAGGCTCATGAATCTACGACGCGAAACGGATCTCATTCGCGCCCCCTTGCCAGCGCGGCCTCGCGGGGAGCGGGAGGCGTGATCTGATTCGGATCCACGCATCGGGCCGGGTGATGATCCGTGTTGAACTGGCCGTACTGCGTGAACGCCACCGCCAGCTGCAGCGAGGTGTCCATGGTGACAACGCCGGGGAAAAGTCCGCCGGGAAAGCCCTGCGGAGCTTCCTGGTTCTGGAAGTAATTTGCGTTCTCCTGCGAATACTCCTCGCACATGCCGCTGAATCCGAAGCTGGGCGGCGCATTCGTCCCCATGGTGGTAATGGCGCCCCGCGGCATGGCGTAGGCGCTGGCATGGCACGAGGTGCAGGACGACTGCGGGTTATCGACCGGGCCCGCCAGGCGGCCCATGCAGCCGAGATGCTGGAAAGTCTGGATGTCGTCGTTGAGCACACTCTGCTGGAGCGGAAGGCTGGATCCGCGGGGCACGGCGGGGAAGGTCCACGGATCGGAGCCCCACTGCAGGCCGACGGGGACGAGATGATCCCAGAAGGTCGTTCCGGGAACGGCTCCGTCGTAGGCAAATGTTCCGTACACCCATCCGATGGGCGAACGGGAGTCCGTAACTGCGACATCCATCTGGACAACGTGCGAGATCTGCACCTCGCGCTCGCATGCGTAACCATGCGCCTGGCTGTAGGCGTGACGGTCGATCTGCCAGGCGGGCGAACCCGCCAGATACGGAACGCATTCCGGCGGAACGCTGGAAGTGAGGATCTTGACGACGACGGTTCCCTGCGGAAACGGAAGCCCGGCAGGAACCGGCGTGCCCAGATACTCCGACATCTGCGGAACACCCGTGGCGGGTATCGACCGCCCCAGCACATAGCCGCCGTACTCGTTGTAGTATCCGACGGACCAGCTTTCAAAGCCCCACGGATACTTCGTCTTGCAGGCGTCGGATTCGCCGGCCATGGTAAGCAGCGCATGCGGCGAGTGCTCCGGGCCGATCAGTTCCGCGAGTTGCGCGGTGCGTTCGTTCGTCGTGCCGTGCACATACTCGCGGCCGGCTGTCGAATCGTAGGCCATCCAGGGCACGTTATACCAGCGGGTATGGTGGTTGACTTCGATGCGCCATCCGTCGGTGTTATTCAGATCGCTGGTCTGACCCTCTTTCACATAGTTCAAAATGTCCTGGAGATATACGTCCCAGTTCTGCCCGTGCCATTTCGGGGATTCGATGCTCTTGCCGTCTTTCGGGAAGGTGGGATCGAAGTTGACGTCGACGTAGAGCCACGGACATTCCGCGGCGGGACATTTCTCCGACAGCGGATGGGGAGGGCTGTGGGGATAGTCGTCGCTGAGCTTGAATACAGGTGTGTCGGGATGGGGAGGCGGTTGGGTAGTGGCGTTGCGGAAGGCGTAGTAAGCGGCGTCGTGGGGCGCAGCCGGCGCAGGGGCTTGCTGCGTGTACAGCACGGGCGCACTCACGAACAACATGGAGACGGCAGCGAGCACTCCGCGGGGGAAACGTACGGCTCGGGTCATTATCTGCTCCTGTTGATGTTACAAATGGGTTATAAATCTCAGGCGCCCTCAGGCTGCAGGAGAGCGCAGAATCTCCTTTCGAAGGTCATGCCAGATCTTTGGTCAGAATCGTGTTCGCCGCCCACAAAGCGAGAGCCGCGATGGTCAGGGTTGGGTTTCCCGTTGCCACAGTGGGAAACACGCCGCTGCCGACGAGAAACAAATTCGAGTGGTCCCAGGACCGCTGCTCGGAATTCACGACCGAGTTACCGCCGCTGGTCCCCATGCAGTACGTGCCGACGACATGCCCGGAGCCGAAATACTTAATCAGCCTTTGCTTGCCATTTATGGTTACCTCGAAGGTACAGGGATCGCCAGAGTCAGGCTGCGTTGTAAACTGCTGGGCGTTTAACTGCGCATAGATGGCGTCAGAGGCCTGCACCGCCGCAATCATGCCCGCCTTCGTATAGTCCGACAGGTTATAGGTGATTTGCGGACGCGGAAGGCCAAGGTGATCCGTTTCCGCAGCTAATGTCACTGAGTTTGTCGTGTCCGGCGACTGCTCGACCAGACAACCGAGCCGGAACTGCCGGGTCAGCGAGGAATTTAGCGCCGCAACCAGCGCCGGTCCAAAGAGGGCCTGTGGCCGCCCCGGTCCGTTCGGATTCAGCCCGCTCTGATTGATCCCGTTGATGAAATCGACCGTAGTCGTGTACGGGTCGTTGATGGGGAAATTCCAGCCTTCATTTCCGATCTCAATGCGGAACGCGGCGCGCTGGCTGCGGAATGCGCCGTCGCGCAGTGACTCGATGCCCGAGGTGGAAAGCGGGCCTCGAAAGCCGAACACTGGCTTCGGCATAAGGGCCCAGGAGAGATAGAGGGGGTGATCCATCAGGTTCTTCCCGACTAAAAGCGAGGAGTTTGCGACGCCTGATGGAGTTCGTCCCTGGTTTTTGGACATCAGCAGCAGCTTGGGCGTTTCAATCGCATGGGCGGCGACAACGAATACTTTGCCTGTAACACTGCCCGTTCCGGTCGGCGGGCCGCCGGGCTGCGCATACTGAATGTAGTTGATCTGGCTGATGAGCCCATTACTGTCCACGATGATGTCGCTGGCGACCGTCTGCGTCATGATCGTGACATTGCCGGTGTCAAGAGCCGCTGCGAGCGTCACGCTCGGATCGTATTTCGCCTGAATGGGACAAATGGGAATGCAATTCGTGTTGCCTGCGCATACGCGACGATTCTGATAGGGCTGAGAATTGCGTCCCGCGGGCGTGCTGGTGACAGCAAGGGTTGTGCCATCGAAAGACATGCCATCAACCCCCTGACTGATGGCGGCATCGACCAGCGAGGGAGGGATGGGGTTCATCGGGTAGTTGTAGCCGGTGGGGAAAGTAATGCCAAGATAGCCCTGATCGGCCACCGCGGCGGAAACACCGATCTCAGCCTCGGCCTGTTGGTACCAGGGTTCGACGTCGCTATAACCGACAGGCCAGTCCACTAACTGCTTGTAGACAGACTGTACCCTGAAGTCGTTTGGCACGAAGCGCAGGCTGGTGCCAAGCCAGTGGCGCATGGTTCCGCCGGCGATCCGCTCGTAACTGCTCGCAAAGGCCAGCGGTCCACGCTGGATAAGGTAGCTCTGGGTCGGATCCTGCCAGTTTTGCGCCCCCAGACTCAGCACGGTGGGTCGGGGCGCATTCAGCAGCGTAGGATCGGCCAGAAATTTGCCGGATGCCGGTGAGCCGAAGATGTCAGGGGTATACGGAGACTCGGGCACCTTGGCCGGCGCGGTGTAATAGCGGCTCATGAAGTCGTTGTTATTCGTCGGCAGGCCGGCGCCGGACTCGAGAATCAGCACCTTCTTGCCTGCGAGTCCAGCGCGTTTTGCGATCATGGCCCCTGCCACACCGGCGCCGACAATCACAATATCCCACGATGTGCCTGGTGCCGGACTCATGCTCCACCTCCCACGAAGTCAGCGAGCGAGGGCGGGTTGGCAGACCAGTAGCCGAAGGCGAAATTGCTGTAAGCCATGGGATGCGCCTGAGCAACGCTCCACACCCAGCCCTGGGTGTAGGCTTCTGCCGAGATGACCTGCTGTGCCGGAACCATCCCCGGCGGCGGATTGGGCCCATTATATTTCTGTAACTCCGCTGGATCGTACCAACTGCCCAGATACCACATGAGCATGATGCTGCGCGCCAGGTAGCGCACAGCGTCTCCGGATTGGTTAAGGATGATGTCTCCGATCTGCTGCGGAGGCTGGTTCTGATTCTGGCTGTAAATCTGCAGTAACTGCTGGAAGGTCTGACCCGCCTGCCCCTGCACAAACTGGTAATAAGTCTGTTTGATGTTGATCGTGTCCAGCGGCGGTGCCAGCTTGTCAGCGGCGACTCCGGTTAATACGGAGGATAATCCCACAAACAAATCCATCGATGAAGGTGCGGTGCTCATCTTTACTTTGCGCTCCACTCTGTGCTCGTTGCGAAACACGTCGTCGTCGCCCCCGGGCGCGCTACGGAACTGCGGGAGGAGGATTGTTCTTCACCGCCGGCTGCGCCCGTTCCAACACATAGGTGAAGTTTGCGTGCCGCCCCGTGGTATCCGTCGCGTTTCCGTGGCACATCATGCAGCTGGACGAGGAATTTGGAACCGATCCCTGGATATAGGTCTCCATGGTGGTGTTGGCGAGATATACCGGAAACGGAACACCGTTCGGATCCGTGGGACTGGTCGGCTGGGTGGGCCACTGCGTGCTCACCAGCATGTAGTGCTGCCATACCGTGCCCTGCAGGATTGCCTGGAATGCGGCGTTCAGTTCTTTGGCGTCGTCCATCAGGCCGGTCTCTCTCACTATCTGGCTGTGGAAGCCGTCCGGGAAGGGAGACTGGCTGGGGTTCCATGGGCGCGGCGGCTGCGTGTTCACGGCGCAGGAGGTGCAGGCTGGATCAAAAAAGTTGTAGTGCGCCTGCAACTGCTTCCCGTTCACCTCAGCCTGCGTCGGATCGTTGTCCACGTGTTCGAAAGTGGCCCACAGCCACTGGGGTTCCTTGTCGGTGCGGTGCACGATGTGGAGTCCCACCAGGCCCACGGTGGCCGGATAACACTTTGCGGGGGCAGGCGGATTCGCGAGCGGCGGGTCATAGATCAGCACGTTTGCGGTGTGAAAGTCGGCAGGGTTGTCTTTCGCCGGATCGAGCAGCTTCCACGTGGCCTTGATGACAATGGCGCCCATGGCGCCGGTGCTCTGGCCGGCATCGAGGGAGCCCTCAGGAAAATCGATGGGACCGCTGAACGCCTGCTGGCCAGGCTGGTTGTAAAGGCGATTCTGGTTGATGTACTCGAACATCGGACGGTTGAGGACAATCTCAAATCGAACGTACTGACCGTTCTGATCGATCAGCGGACCGGTATTGAACGGCTGAATAACATCGGTCAACACGCCGGGCGTCTTCCCCACCATCTGCAGAATCGGTTCGTCGGGGAGGTTACGGCAGGGAGAGGGGCGGGGTGCGGCGTGACCCCACGGAGCCGGCGCGCGGCCCCCGGCAAGAAAGACATTTTCTACTTCTTCCCAGTTCTCCCAGACCGTGGGCGCATCTTTGCCAATGACACCGCCCGAAGCCGGGGCGTTGAGAGCGAGGAAAGAAAGCCACGAATTGAAATCGAAGGCGCGCTGCAGGTTCTTAAGATCGAAGGGTGCGACGGCCGATACAGTGCACGGCATGCCACTGCTCAGGAGTACTGGAGTAATGGGCGTGTCGGGTTTGATGGTGTTGCAGGTTACAGGCGGATTAATCGGGGGAGCAGCTGACTTATCGTTCTTCGAGACTCCTGCAAACAGTGCGAATTGCGCCAGAATATAAGCAGCGGCGAAGACCAGCAAGATTCTGCACTTCACTTCCGACTCCTCCCTGATTCCGGTTACAGTTCCCCGGCACACCGGCGAATACAGCGGGGCGCGGCCGCGGCATGGAGCCGTGAGGCAAGTTAGATTACATCCTGTTTAATAGAGACGGGGCCATTCGGCAACATACGAACCGAGGCAGTTACCTAAGGTAACCAACTGCAAAACATCAGCGAGGGCCACTATGAACCTTCTCTCCGGTCCATGTCAACCAAAAAATCTTAACTGCCGACAATCGTACGTAGCAACAATTCGGCGTCTTCGGCCTTCTGGCTGCGGCGATGCAGGTTCAGGAAATCACCCAGCTGCGGACAAAGCCGGCTCACGAGCTGATACGATCGATCGGGAAAGTAGACACCTTTAAGAGCTTCCAGGACTTCGCCGGCCTGCGACGACTCGATAATGCCGCGATGCACTGCGTCTCGCAGCACAAAGCGGATGTTAATGAGCGGCTCCGACAAGGACCGATAGGTCTCAGGGTCGTAGGTGAGCGCCACTTCATCGTCCGCATCGATCACACCATCGCGGTACCATGCGAAGATCTTTCCCACGCCTACCATGCCGTGGGAGCAGAGCTCGGCCGCGCGCAGGGCTCCCATGCTGGACGCCCCATAGACCTGCACATCGCGATCCAGCAGCGGAAGTATCTCCTTTGGAGAGACAGCTAGGTTCTGATAGAACTCGCCGTCGACGATGCCGACGCAGCGCACCTCAGGCGCAAGCTTCTCGAGGTCTCCCCGCCTGATGGGAGGCAGATACTCGGCGTCGAGAATGGATCGCGCGAAGCCGACGTCCAGGCTGGGACCAAGGTAGACGGCGATCTCACGCATGGCGGCGCCAGAAATCCATCGCTCGCCCGCCCAGAGGGCCGTGGGTGATCGACCAGGTTTCGAGCGCGGGCACGATGACCCGCACCACAGCAAACGGCGCATCGGGAAGGGGGAAGTCGACGACGATGACCTGACGGATGCCACAGGCCTGAAGCCGCGACAGGACGTGGTCGAGGTCCTGTTGCACGTCGTCGTACACAGCGGAGGGAAGATCGGCAAGCCGCCGCCGCAGCCTCGACTGGCCGAGTTGCCACTGACTGCGATTCACGCTGCGGATGCGGCGCGTGTGCAGGTTGAGCTGGCAAGGCGGCGCATCGACCGGCTCGAGATCCTCGCGCACCCCCTGAATGTCGACGCAGCGCGACTGCGCCGCTTCCGTCAGCGCTCTGCGGGCGGCCACCTGCGCGTCAGGATGCGTTCCGAGGCCGCAATGCACCATGGGAAATCCCGGAAGCGTTTCGTCAGCGACGGCGGCAAGCACGGTGGGAATGGCGAGGTCGGAGGTGATGTCATGAACGATGGGGTGGAGACCGGCCCGTTCGAAAAGCTCGACGGCTGGATCGCTGTCGAGGTCGATGCAGGGAAAGACCTCATGGTCGTCAGCCGCAGAGGCAAGACTCTGCGGGTCCGCGACGCGATGCCGGACCCACGGCAGCAGATGCGCGCCGATTTCTGCCAGCGTCCAGGCGTCGCGCTCGATGAGTTCGCAGAGCGCCTGGCAGATGGCCTCTTCGCGCACATTGCCCGCTGCTATGCCGTTGGTGGTGCTCCAGGAAAAGCAGGGAGGATGAGGCAGGTCGTGCCACAGATAGCCGGCGAATTTTGCCGGAACCAGGACCTCGCGATCGGAGAATAGTTCACGCCCGGCGACCCACGAGTAGGTGCGCGTCTCGGAATAATCCGGAGCGAGGATCTCCTTCAGATCTCTCGGATCTAATACCTCGTGGTTACGCCGCAGTTCCTCGAAGCTTCCGAAGACAAGCGGCAGCCGGGTTTTGAGCGCCGTCTGGCGCTCGATAGCCTCCATCAAAGCGCCGGCCTTGGCGTCGATCGCGCGCAGGCCCTTGCCGTTGTAAACGGAGAGGCCGTCTTCGGACCTGGGCACGACGGCGCTCCAGGTGGGAATGCCGACGCGGTCGAGGCCGGTAATGTCCGCAAGGCGGGTGACGCCGAGGGACTTCGCGACGGGTTGTGCCCGCGCGAATGTCTCCTCGGCCGTTACCGTGCGCTGCGTGCCCGGAACCTTCCGGAGCCTGGCGGCGGCATGCGCCATGCTATTTAGGATCGTGACCGCCCGGCCAGCGACGATGGCCTGGCCCCTGTCCCCAGAAAATGCAAGCGATGCCGTTGATGGGCGGCGCTTCGGCAAACAGGTTCTCGACATCCTGTATGGAAACATCCGGCCCGAAGGCCTGCGCAACCTCGGCGACCGTGGGCATGCTGCGGTTGTAGAAGGCCAGCTGCTGCGGGTTGAGCGAACTGCGAAAGGCAGCGACCTTGGTCAAAAAATCGCGGAAATCCCCATCGCTGAGCCCGATTTCGCTCAGCATCTCTTCACGAGTCATTGTGTATTCTCCGTATCCGTAATGAGGTTCAGCCTGACTTCCAGAGCATGAAAACGGGGGTTCGACCGCAGAGGGTCCAGCATCGGGTCCACTGCCATGAAGAGAATATCGGTCTCGCGATTCGCGGCAGACCTTTCCAGATAATCGACTGCCTTGTCGTTATACCCTACCGCGGCCAGCAGGGTTGCGAGCGGGTAGTTCAGATGAAACCTTTCCGCGGTTTCAACCTTGTCCAGCTGGCGGAGCGCATCCGCCTTGCGGCCCATTTTCGCGTAGACAATCCCGAGCAGAGCGTCCCTCACGGATTGCACGTCGGTCGAGTCTGGATTGAAGCTCATCAGCACCGGGAGGGCCTTTTCCGGCTCGCCCATCGCGACGTAGTTGTCGGCAAGGCCTTCGGAGAACGCCGAGTTGCCAGGCGCGCTTTTTTCGATCGCTTCCAGCCGCTGGATCGAAGCGGCATTTTGACGCGCATAAAAATCGGTGATGGCCATGCTCATTTCGGCGCTCAGGTTGCTCTGCGCCATGCGGTTCGCATATCCGTATTGCGCGCGCGCCTCGGCAAAGCGTCCGAGCGGCGTGAGCAAATGGAGCGCGTAGGATACATGGGCAGGCAGGTAGGAGGGGTCCAGCTCGATAGCCCGCTTGAAATCCTTCTCCGCGGCGATCCAGTTGAAGTCCTTCAGCACTTCCACTTCGGCCAGCGAGCTGTAAGCTTCCGCCGATGTGCTGTCGAGCTGCAGAGCGCGGCGAGCCGTCTGCTCGGCCTGGTTCAGCAAGGCCAGCGGCGCTTCCGGCCGATTGTAGTTGTAAGCCATGAGCGCGTAGCTGTGCGCCAGTTCCGCCATGGCCGGAGCATCCTGGGGATCGGCATCGATCGCCTGCTGAAAAGAATCGACCGCGCGGGCAAACCCATCCCCTGTATGTTCCGCCAGCGCCTGTTCGCCCTTCTGGTACGCAGCTTCCGCGGCGGGAATCCGCGAGTGCTGCCGGATGGCGCGCGGATTGGAACCATCCACCTTGAGCTGAAGCCGAAAAGCGACTTCCTGGGCGATATCGCTGTCCAGAGAGGCGCAATCCGCCGGCTTGCAGTCGTAGCTTTGCCCCCAGATCTGCGCGCCTGACTGCGCGTCCACCAGATTCATCACCAGGCGCATTCCGTCCCCGGCCTTCATCAGGGATCCGCTCACCACGGCATCGACTTTCAGCTGGCGTCCTGCAGTGCGCACGTCGCTGGGATTGCCGAGGGTGCGCACGACCGCCTCGGAGGGAATCCGGATGCCCGACACCTGCGACAGATCGTTGGTCAGGTCCTCGGCCATGTTCTCGGCGAGCGCAGCCGCCTGCGGATCGTTGCCGGAACTCGCAATCGGCAGCACCGCGACGGAAGGGATCGCGGCCGCGGTCCGCGCAGAGGATCGCAGCTTGCCATACCCCAGGATTCCGGCGGCGAGCACCAGAATCGATGCCGCAGCCAGCGCGAGCCGCCGATTGCGATCGAGCCAGCTGCGCACCGCGCTCCTGGAGGAAGGCAGCGTCGCGGTAGCTGGGGTGCGCAGCGCTCTGCGGCTTCCTGAAGTCGCAATCCGCCCATGCGGGGCCGGCATCGCCGCCAGCACGTCCATCACCTGATCCACGTGGCTGAAGCGGTTGGCGGGGTCGATCTGCAGGCACCTTGAGAGCAGATAGCTCCACTCTTTCGGGATGGCGGGCCGCTGACCTGCAGCGGCTTCTGAAGCGCTGGCGAGCTTATTCCAGACGGTCTGCTCGGAGGGGCTGTCGGCGAACCCTCGGACTCCGGTCAGCGCCTCGTACAGAATCAACCCAAAGGAATAGAGATCGGTCGCCGGCGTGCATTCCCGCGTCCGAAACTGTTCCGGGGCCATGTAATCAGGAGTGCCGATGATTTCGCCCGGGCGCGTCGCCGCTTCATGCGAGCCGGAGACGGAGGTCTGGTCATACAGAGGATTCACGCGGGCGATCCCGAAATCGGTGACCACGGCCCGCAGCTTCGACTCCGACCCGGTCAGGAAAATGTTGGCCGGCTTCAGATCGCAGTGGATGATGCCGGCTTCGTGCGCGGCGGCCAGCGCGCCCGCCACCTGGATGGCCAGGACGTAGACCTGATCGGGTGGAAGCGGCCCGGACCGCTGCAGGCGCTGCCCCAGCGTCTCGCCGTGCAGCAGCTCCATGGTGAGAAACAGGATCGAATCGCGCGGCTCGCCCGCGCGGGCGCCGGGGGGCGTGTGGCACTCCAGATCGAAGGTACGGCAGACATTGGGGTGGGTGATCTTGCGCGTGGCGTAGACCTCACGCTTGAATCGCGCTATGGTGCCCGGCGACCCCGCAATCTCAGCCTTGATGGCCTTGATGGCGATGCTCTCGCCCAGTTCCAGGTCCAGGGCCTCGTATACCTGCCCCATCCCTCCCTCTCCCAGGCAGGAAAGCACCTTGAATCGGCCACACAGAACCAGGTCCGCCGCGAGCACGTTGTTCTGCCTTTGCAGAAAGATGAGGTCGTGAATCTTCAGCCATGGTAAAGCAAAGAGAGTCCACGCCGGCAGTTGCCCGTACAGAGGGAAGCAAGCGAGAACAGATACGGCCGTGCGCACGCCGCTCTGCTTCGCCGTCCACTTGCACCTCGTGAGGGAAATGCTGCTGCGTGCTGAAGACCCCCACAACGCTTCGTTCTCCGGGTCCTGCAGGGTATAAATTGGCTCTCGGCGGCCGGTTCCCTGCCGCACCCGCCGCGAACCGGATCGCCTGATGCCCATCAACCGCCGAGATTTCCTGCTCAGTTCTCTGGCTTCGGCCATGACCAGCCCTGGCCTGTTCGCCATGCAACCGCCCATCGACCAGCCTTCCCCGTCGTCTGCGGACGCAAAACCCTTCGGCTCCGGCCACTTCGGCGCCTGGTGCGAAGACGAGTTCGGCCTGCCCGCCTATCTCTACACTTGCGACCAGACGACGGACCCCGCCGCCAACACTCCGGTCACGCCCGGCATACTCGGCGCCACTGAGCACATCCACCAGGTGGGCAACGACCGCATCGTCGCGCTCGCCTCCAACTACGGAGCCGTGCGTGTTCGCCAGGACGAAGGCGCTCCGAAATTCCTCAACGATTTCGATCCGGGCAACAGCCAGTTCGCCGGCGGCATTGGCTGGCTCACCGACGGCAGCGAAACCCTGGCGACGTACTACTCCGGCAGCCACGCCGGCTTCGAGCGGATCTTCGGGATCGGCTATTTTCGCAGGCGCGTCAGCGGCGCAAAGTGGTCCGTCGACCAGGTTATCTCCGCTCCCTTCGGCGACGATCCCGTCCTGCTCTCTCAGGTCACGATCACGAATCGCGGATCGCAACCCGCAACCGCGCGCTGGGTCGAGTACTGGGGCTGCCAGCCCTATGAATTCTCGTTTCGCGACTTCGTCGAGTCGTGGACCGGCATCGGCAGTCCCTGCCAGCTGCGGCGCCGCGCAGGCGAACGCTGCACGCACCAGGTTCAGCCCATCGGCGGGAATCGCGGCCTGCTCGAATCTCGCCATTTCCCCGGCCATGCTCCCGAGGAAGACGCGGCGTGGCAGCGCATCCGCCAACAGCTTGCAAGGGTGCCCAACGGCTTTGTAGCGCCGGTGAAAGAGCCTCAGCCCGGCGCTTCCTTCGAATGCTCCGACTACCCGTCGACCTTCCTGGTCTCCCTCGATGCGCCCGCTACTGGGTTCAGCACTGACGGTCAGGCCTTCTTCGGCACGGGCGGAGCAGCCAGCCCGGATGGCCTCGCGCGTCCGCTCGACGGCAACCTCGGCAGCACCGGCCCGCATACCGCGCTGTTGCTCGAGCGCAATCTACCGCTCCAGCCCGGCGAGCAACGCACGCTGTACTTCCTCTACGGCTATCTCCCCGCGGGCTTCGAACTGGACGCGCTGATCGGCCGCTACCAGCCAGGCGCCGCGCAGACCCTTGCCGCATCCTGCGCCGAGTGGAAGCGCCACGGGCTGCAGTTTGCCGTCGCTGCCGAGCCGTGGATCGCCCGCGAGACTGCCTGGAATCACTACTACCTGCGCAGCAGCCTCACTTTCGACGACTATTTCGGCCAGCACATCCTGAATCAGGGCGGCTTCTATCAGTACGTCATGGGTTTCCAGGGCGCGGCGCGCGATCCCCTGCAGCACTGCCTGCCCTTCCTCTTCAGCGATCCGGAAATCGTGCGCAGCGTGCTGCGCTACACGCTCAGCGAAGTCCGCGAGGACGGCTCGGTTCCCTACGCCATCACGGGGCACGGCGTGGTTGCCCCGATGACCGCGGATAACGCCAGCGATCTGCCGTTGTGGCTGCTGTGGACGGCCAGCGAATATGTGCTGGCGACGCGCGATGTGGATTTTCTTGATGAGAAGATTGCCGCACGCGTCAGCGGTTCGGCTGGCGGCAGCGACACGGTCCGCAACCTGCTCGCATGCTGCTATCGCCATCAGATCCGCGACGTGGGCGTGGGCGAGCACGGCATCGTCCGCATGCTGAGCGACGACTGGAACGACGGGCTGCTGGGCACGTGGGCAGGGTCCGATTTCGCGGAGTGCGCGAAGGTTGGCGAGAGCGTTCTCAACTCTGCCATGTCGGCCTGGGTCTTTGACGAGTACGCGCGGATGCTGCAGTACGCGGGCGGCAGAGCCGATCTCGCAGCAGAGCTGCGGCAGTCGGCCGAGTCCAGCCGCCAGGCCGCACGCATGCAATGGACGGGCCAGTGGCTCAAGCGCTGCTGGCTCGGCCCCAAACTCGGCTGGCTGGGAGAAGATACGTTGTGGATCGAGCCGCAGCCCTGGGCGATCCTCGGCGGCGTTACTTCGCCGGAGCAAAGCCGCGCCCTCGTGCAGACGATGAACCGCCTGCTTCGCCCGGGACCGCTGGGCGCTGCGCAGATGAGCCAGGGTCCGGACATGATGAAGCCCGGCATGTTCCCACCCGGAACCTGCGTCCGCGGTGGCGTCTGGCCATCGCTCAACCAGACGCTGGTCTGGGCGCTGGCTGACGTCGATCCCGCCATGGCGTGGGATGAATGGAAGAAGAATTCGCTCGCCGTCCACGCCGAGGCCTATCCCGCGATCTGGTACGGCATCTGGAGTGGCACAGACTCGTGGAACTCCGCCTTCAGCAAGCAGTCGGGCGCGACGGTGGACGACCCACATTTTCACGGCACGGATTTTCCCGTCCTCAATCTGCACGCCCACGCGTGTTATCTTTACTCCGCGACGAAGCTGCTCGGGATCGACTTTACGGAACACGGCGTCACGTTGCGGCCGGCGCTGCCCGCTGCGTCGTACCGGTTCGAATCGCCGCTGCTCGGCATCTTGCGCTCCAGCGAAGGCCGGTACGAAGGCTGGTATGCTCCGGCGCGAAGCGGCGTCTGGACGCTGCACATCGCGTTGCCGTCCCAGGAGGCACTGGCCGTCACCTACGGCGAAGTGAACGGAGCGAAGGTGCTCGTGAAACGGCTGGCCGGCGGTGTTATTGAACTCACCGGCCCAGGCGATGCGCGGAAACCGCTGCGCTGGAGCCTGGGCTGATCGCGTGCGCTCCGGAAGCGCACCGGCAGTTGCGAGAGGGACCCCGCAGCCGGCAACAAGATATTCATCGCTAATACCGACTTATTTGTTGACATCGTCGGTGAGTTATGCCAAGCTTCGTTCTCACTAATTCTCCCCTCCTATATTTCCAGGCTTGATTTTCAATCTCCAGGCAGGGACCCTGCTCTCCCGCCACGCCAGGAAGCCGCAATGCATCGATTGAATTCTGTAATCGCCGTGCTGTGTCTGCTAGTCGCGCTCGGTGTACTTTGGGTCTCGTATGAATCCAACCAGTCACTCCTGAAAGGAGATGATGACCTGCACCGAATTGCAGTCGCCCTGCAACCGAAGGTGGTCGGTTCCGCTCCGAACGATTCGCCGGTAACGGTGCGCGGCGGATCGGTGGAGAACCTGACACTGGACGCGTGGACTCAGCCATACCCGAGTGCCCTCTGGGTATGGGAAGATTCGAACACTCCCAACACCCAGATAGCCATCGAGGGAATTCCGAACGGCGGCACCGAGGGGATATACACATCCTCTCAAATTTCGACTAACTGGACGATCACTCTATATTTCCGTGGCCAGGATGGTACTGCGGACACATCAAGCAACAACTGGCTGACGATTTGCACGAACCTAAGCAACTATGCATGTAAGAACGGAGGCACAATTAATGCGAACACGCTGTATCTGGCGGCGGTGAGCGGGGACGCAAGCCAATTTAACCTTGACCTCTCCAAAGGGGGCGGCAGCGATACGACGATCGACGGTTACTCGCTCCTGCGATTCGATGTCCTGACCTGTGGTAAGAAAACCGGCGAACATACGCGCTGCGATCACCTGTCCCAAATCACCGTTGCAGGCACTGGCCCAAGTTTCGACACAACGTACACATGTCGGGGGGGCGGATGCGACGTTTGGATTGGCCCTCCGGTTGCTGCCAAAGGGGAAAATTGATATCGAGGCTGCATCTGCCCCGCCCCCTGGCCAATGCACAAGCCGCGGTGGTAGTGTTTTCGCGTGCAAAATCCGGCACGTGGCGGTCCCGGAAAGGATTGGTGCGAGTTCCTCCGGGATTCCGGCTCGGTCAGCCCATCTGGGAGCCAGCGCCAAACTGCGACCGGTTGCACGCGAGGTCAAATCCTATGGCTACCCTCACCGTCGATCCCCGTGTCAGCGGCGCCACCGCTGAATTCGTCTCCAGCCGCCACCTCATGTACATCGACGGCCGCTTTGTTCACGCGGCCTCCGGCAAGACCTTCCCCGTCTACAATCCCGCCACAGGCGACGTGATCACGCATGTCCCCGAAGCCGAAGAAGAGGACGTTAACCGCGCGGTGCTCGCCGCGCGCCGCGCCTTCGACGACGGCCAGTGGGTGCGCATGGCGCCCTCTGCGCGCGGCCGGCTGCTGTGGAAGCTCGCCGACCTGATCGAACAGAACAACGACGAGTTTGCCGAGCTCGAATCGCTCGACAACGGCAAACCCTTCTCGGTCGCGCGGGTCGCTGACGCGCCTCTCACCGTTGACATGTTCCGCTACATGGCCGGCTGGGCCACCAAGATTTCCGGATCGACCCTGCCGCTGTCGGCCGGATACGATTTCCATTCCTACACCCTGCGCGAGCCCATCGGCGTGGTCGCGCAGATCATCCCGTGGAATTTTCCGCTGCTGATGGCGGCGTGGAAGCTGGCTCCCGCGCTCGCCTGCGGCTGCACGGTGGTGCTGAAACTCGCCGAGCAGACGCCGCTCTCCGGGCTGCGCCTCGCACAGCTGATTGACGAAGCCGGCTTCCCGCCAGGTGTCGTCAACGTTCTCACCGGATACGGCGAAGGCGCAGGTGCGCCGCTGGCCGCGCACGACCTGGTCGACAAGGTGGCCTTTACCGGCTCGACCGAAGTCGGCAAGCTCATTGTCAAAGCGGCTGCGGGCAATCTGAAGAAGGTCACGCTCGAACTGGGCGGCAAATCGCCGGCCATCGTCTTCCCCGATGCCCGCATCGATCAGGCCATCGCGGGCACAGCCAGCGCCATCTTTTTCAATCACGGACAGTGCTGCTGCGCGGGGTCGCGTCTTTACGTGCACGAGAAGGTCTTCGATCAGGTGGTAGAAGGCGTCAGCCATGTTGCCGAGGAGATCAAGCTCGCTCCGGGTCTCGATCCCGCCTGCCAGATGGGACCGCTGGTCAGCGACGAGCAGTACCAGAAAGTGATCGGCTACATCGAGTCCGGCATCAGCGAGGGCGCGAAGATCACCGCCGGCGGTCCCGTCTCCGGATTCGAGCGCGGCTACTTCGTGCGGCCCACTGTGCTGACCAACACCAATCCGGGGATGAAGGTCGTCCAGGAGGAGATCTTCGGTCCCGTGGTCTGTGCGGTTCCCTTCTCCGATGAAGACGTGGATCGCATCGTGAAGCGCGCCAACGATACGGTATACGGGCTGGCCGCTTCGGTCTGGACGCAGAACCTCTCACTGGCTCACAAGGTGGCGCGCAGCCTGCGTGCCGGCACGGTGTGGGTGAACTGCCACAACGTGTTCGACGCCTCGCTGCCCTTCGGCGGATATAAACAATCCGGCTGGGGCCGCGAGATGGGCGAAGAGGTGCTGCACAACTACACCGAGATCAAAGCTGTCACCGTGGCGCTTTGATCGCAGGGTGTCCCCAGAGAGCGGGCGGAAAAGGCCCAGAGCCGCCGCCCGCGCCATTTTGCAGGTGCGGTATGCACAACGAAACGGCCGGCAGCGCTGCCGGCCGTTTCATTTTCGTCCCAGCTGCCAGAAAACAGCGATTGAGGATGCGCTTTAGCGCCGCCCCCTGCCCTGCGGCTTGGCCGTGTTGCCGTTGTGCTTCTGGTTATAGATTTGTTTGCTGTTCCTGTTCTGTTCGCGGTTCACCTGACCCCGCTGCTGCCCGTTGAGTGCGCCGCCGTTCGCGGTGCGCTGGTTGTGGACCTGCTGCGCGACGCCGGCCTGGTTGCGGTTGGTCCGCGCCGCTTCGCCGGAGGTCATCTGGCCGCTGCGCAGTCCGTTGGCGGTGCGCTGCTGCTGGTTGGCTTCGCGGTTGTCGACTGCGTTCGGCCTGACTGTGTTGCTGTTGTGCTTTTCGTTGTAGATCTGACGGCTCGCGGCGTTCTGTTCCCCGTTGATCTGCTGCCGCTGCTGGCCGGTCAGTCTTCCGCCGTTCGCGGCGCGGTCGTTGTGGACCTGCTGATCGATGTGCGACTGGGTGCGCTCGGCGCGGGCGGCTTCGCCGGAGGTCATCTGTCCGCTGCGCAGCCCGTTGGAGATGCGCTGGTCCTGGTTGGCTTCGCGGGTGTTGGGGTTGTAGCTGCGCCCCGCCGTGCGGTCGGCCGCCGAAATCGGCTGAGCCTGGGCATGCTGCTGGGCAACCTGACGATACGAATTGATATTCGCGCTGGCCATCGTGGCCGGACGTCCGTGGTTCACCGAGGCCAGCTGCGCACGGTCCTGAGCGGCGAAATGCTCATGCTGCACCTGGTTCGCCGTAGCCTGGAAATGCTGCTCGCCGGACCAACGCGTCTCTTCCGGGCTGGGCTGGCGATTGATGCCGCCCGGGCCGTTAAAGCTGACGTGATTGACATTGATGATCGTGGTCTGGTTCACGATGGTCCGGTCCACATACACGTTGGTGACGTGCACGCCGCCGAAATTCGCGACCGCGCCGTTATAGGCAAAGACTCCGCCGCGCCACATACCGCCGCAGAAACCGACGCCGCCATAGCCAAAGCCGTAGTTCACGCCGCCGTAGAAGCCGATATGCGGTCCCCAGTACCCGGCGTGCCATCCGTAAACTCCGCCCGCGTATCCCCAATAACCGGGCGTCCACAGCAGGCCGACGCGCGGCGGCATGACCCAGACTCCGGGGACCCAGTAGTAACCCGCCGGTCCCCAGGCCCAGTAACCGGGCGTCCAGATATATCCCGGCGCGGGCAGCGGGGGCTGCACATAAACCGGCAAAGCGGGCGGCCCAATGTGGACCGAAACAAAGATGCCGAGCTGCGCCTGCGCGCGGGGCGCGCTCAACAGCGGCACTGTCATCAATGCGGCCAGAATCAGGCCGCGTATTCCTGATCGAAATGACATCGTGGGGTTCTCCTTCGTGCTGGGGTCGAACTGCTTCGTTGCCCGATTTTACCGGACGCGTTGGCTGGAACACGGAAGTGCGCCGCTTGTTGCTGTAAAGGTGAGGCAGAAAAGCATCGCAGCCCCCGAAGGCCCCCCAAAAACCGGCGTAATCGGTGGCGGTTGCCGGCTTTCGAGGCAACTCCCCGAACCCTGCGGCCCGCTGTGGCATCCTTGTCTAAGTGACGCCCGCGGAGCATTCGCACCATCATCATCGGCTGTCGTTTGAACGCACGCTGGCCAGCGCGCGCGAGACCATGGTGCTGAGCGAGATTGCCCGCTTGGCCATCGACAGCTTCCGCGCCGCGAAAGTCCGCTTTGCCCTCACCGCGCTCGGCATGGCCATCGGCACCACCTCGCTCATCCTGGTGGTCGCTATCTCCGCCACAGGACGCCAGTACATCCTCAGCGAGATCCAGGGCATCGGCACGAATCTGGTCTATCTCGACTATGCCGGCGGAGGCTCAGGCGCGGTCACCAACACGCAGAGCGATTTCCTCACCTACGACGACGAGCGCTCCATCGACGAAAACGTGCCTGCAGTGGCTGCGTCCTCGGTGGTGCTGGAAATGCATCAGAACATCACGATCAACGGCATCACCCACAACGTGCTCATCCTCGGAGTAGAGCCGGAGTACCGGCACGTTCGCAATCTTGTTCTTCTCGGCGGCCGCTTCTTCGATGAAGAGGACGAGAGCACGCACGGGAAAGTAGCCGACGTCACCATCCCCTTTGCCCGCGATATGTTCGGCGGCGCTGACGCGGCCCTCGGCCACACCTTTCAGATCAACGGCATTCCTTTCACCATCGTTGGAACCTTCAGGGAGAAAGTCGACACATTCGGCGAGACCGAAATCGCCGACCAGACCATCCTCATCCCGTATTCCGTTGGCCGCTATTTCATTGGAACAGACAACGTGAACGAGATGTACTTCTCCATCCGCGACGCCGGCGACGTGGAAAGTGCGGCGAAGCAGATCGTCACTGCTGTGCACAACGACGGCCGCCACCAGCCTAATTCGGTTTATGCGACCCAGACCATGACCGCTTTGATCGCCCTCGCCGGCGTGGTCGTCAACGCCCTCACCGTCATGCTGCTGCTGGTGGCCGGAGTGACGCTCGCCGTGGGGGGTGTCGGCATCATGAACATCATGCTGGCCACGGTGCGCGCCCGCACGCGCGAAATCGGCATTCGCAAGGCGCTGGGCGCCACGGCGCGCGAAATCAAGCTGCAGTTCCTGCTGGAAGCTGTTTTTGTCTCGCTCTTCGGAGGCGTCATCGGCGCGATCGTCGGCCTGGGGATACCCTGGTCGATCCGCTTTTTCACGAATTATCGCGTTCCCGTTTCCGGCTGGTCCGCCGTGGTTGGCCTGCTTGCATCCTGCATCGTTGGCGTGATCTTCGGCACGCTGCCCGCGCGGCGCGCCGCCGCCATGCATCCCATCGAATCTCTGCGCTACGAATAGCGCCACGGATCCTGCCGCAAAAAACCCCATCCGGCGCGTACAGGGCCGGAGGGGGTTCAGATGAATGGTGGGTCCGCGGCGCCGCTATTGCTGGAGGCGCACGCCTGCGGGGATTACCGCAATCGCCACGTTCATCTGCGTCCCGCTGGGGACGTGAACGTTTTTGCCCTTCGATGTGAAGGTCGCCGAGCTTTGCTGGTGAATGCTGCTGGTCAGCGTCACTCCGGGAACCCC
>JASHNW010000100.1 GCA_030041435.1 Acidobacteriaceae bacterium | reverse complement strand
ACAGAGCTCAGAGCGCAAAGCTCAGAGCTCAGAAGTCGTTGTCGCGGAAGCCCGATGTGCTCCTGCCGGCCCCTGGCCGCAGCAACGGGTGGAGTGTTCTGCACAATTGCTGTGCCCTGAGCTCTGTGCTCTGAGCCCTGGCATTATTCCGGCCATTCGCCGCAGGCTTCCTGTAACAGCAGTCGATACAGATAAGCCTCGCCCTGGGTTTCGGAAGCGGAAATCGCTTCGATCAGGAAGAGCTTGCCGGCGACGACCACGCCGCTGGCCATGGAAAACAGCGCCTGCGCGGAGCTGAGGTTCTGCCCGGTCACCTGTGCGGCGACCGCGTCGGCGGAGATCAGCAGCTCGTATTTGGGCAGTTGTCCATCCTGCATCGCGACGCGCGCCTTGCGAAAGACGACCGGTGCAAGGGGCAAAGAGAGGAAGCCCGGAGCATCGAGGCCGAGCTGGCCGGCATTGCTCGAATCGCCCGTTGACGGCGGCATCTGCAGGCAGGCGGTGGTCCCGCCGCCGGTGCGGAGCAGGGCGGTGGCCACGCGCTGGCCGATGGCGCAACAATTCTGTGTACTCAGGTCGGCCATGGTCAGCCCATCCTCGCCGCAACCCACGGTTTCAGCAGCGACTGCACCGTGGCGTCGAGCAGCGCGCCGGAAAAATACTGCATCTGCAGCGTGTCCACCTTCGACGACTTCACGTTGAGGCCGGGCGTGGCCTGGGCGTTCTTCACAATCTGCGCGCACGCGCACAGTACGGCGTCGGGCAGCGTGGCCAGCCCGGCTGTGTAGGTCACTTCGACCTCGTTGTAGGGCAGGCCGAGAATGTTCAGCGGGAAGACGAGCTCACCGGTGTCCGCTACAAAATCCACGGTGGTGGGATCGACGGTGGTCCACGCGCCGGGCAGCGAGAAGGCCCACAGCACTTCCTGCTGGATGGGGTATGCGGTTTGCCCGCGCCGCGGTTTGGCGTAGCGCGCCTGGATGGACACAAACGGCAGCGTGGCCGGAGCGATGGGCACGAGCGGCAGATAGCTCAGCCGCGCGGTCTGCGATCCTTCCACCAGGCGCAGCCGCTCCGTGTACTGCGTGGGGTTGAGACTGATGCGCCGGCAGTGCGTGTCGATGATCGACGAAGCGGCCGTGATCCAGTCGCCGGTGACGCTGGGATCGAGCCCATACGTCTGGTATTGGCTGGGCTGCAGATAACAAGCCATAAGGTCTCCACAAGAAAGCGGTCAGGGATGAAACGGTCAGCGATGAAGCGGCCGGCGAAAGACAGCCAGTAGCCGGTAGCCAGGAGCGGGGAGCGTTTCCGAGCTACCCACTTCCAGCTACCAGCCAGCTGCTGACTGCTGTTTGCCGGCCGCTGCCTGCAGCGGCAGGGCCGGCTCAGGTTCGAGCCGGCCCCTCCTGTCAGGCGATCTACCGGTCGACGAGCACCTGGTAATGGGCGTAGTTCGCGCCCTTGACGACCGGCGCGCCGAACTTCACGACCACATACTGCGAGGCCAGAGACCCGGGAACGCCGAGCTGGAAGACGCGCGGGTTGGGATCGCTGAGCCAGTGGTACTCGATCAGGTCTTCGGTGACGATGTATGCCGGCAAAACGGCATTGCCGCTGCCCGGCGTGCCGGTGTACGCGAGCGACCAGTCCGGAATCAGCGGCAGCTCGCCGGCCTGCGTGGTGAGGGTCTTCACCGTGAATCCGGCGGCGATCTCCTTCGTGTTCAGGACCACGTTGAACTCGGCCTTCATCTCGCGGTCGATCAGATCGAGCAGCACCGGGTTGGCGTAGATGGCGGTCGGCCGCACGGCGTAGCTGGTGTTGGCCACCATCTGCGCGATGGTCGACTTGAGCCCGTCGGTGATGCAGGCGGTGGTGCCGATGGTGGTGGTGTTGCCGCCCGCGGCGATCTGTCCGGCTGCGCCGAAGTACTGCATGGTGGCCGGCGTGCTCAGCGAGGTGTCATTGCCGTTCCACAGCGCGACATCGTGGGTGAGCATCACGCCTTCGATGGTGTCCACCAGGTCCTTCGCCTGCAGATAAGCAAACTGTTTCTGCTGCGAGCCCAGCTCCATGTCGAAAAGGTTGTAGTTCAGCTGCGCGACGATGGCCTTGAGCGGCACGCTGCGCTCGACGCGGGTGGGCGACACAACCGGCGCGACGATGTTGCGCGGGTCGACGAAGCCGGCCGTGGAAGGGTTGGGAATCGCCGTCTGCTCGAAGTAGCGCGACGGATGCCCGGTGGCCGGGACCTGCCTGATGCGCTGCCCGAAGAGGTTGCGGCGGCGCACGATGTCGAGGATCTCGGTCTGGTAAAGGGGAACTTCAATCGCGCCGGGCCCGATGTAGTCGGCTGCGGCGTGAATGTCGAGGAAATTGGCTGTCATGATGTCCTTTCAGGTTGAAAAGCTGATGAAGCGGCCAGCGATGAAGTGCTCAGCAAAAAAGGCCAGCCCACGGCTGACCTCTGTCCTGCTGACCGTCTCTTCGCCGGCCGTACTTCGCGCTGACCGGCGTTTCGCTGACCGGTGTTTCGCTCGGTCTTCAGCCGACCACGCCGGCGCGCAGCAGCTGCGCCTTCACCGCGATGCGCTGCTCGAGGCTGAGCCCGTTCAGCGCCGCATCCAGCGTGCCCGCCTCCACCTGCTCGAGCGTGCTGATGCCCTGCTTGGCGAGGAACTGCGCGGTGGAGGCCGGCACCGTCCGGCGCGCCGACCTCACCTGGGCTTCTGCGCCGGTTGCGGTGTTGGCTTCGATCTGCGCGCGCAGCTCCGCGATCTGCTGCTCCGCGGCCTCGAGCTTTCTTTCGAGCTCGGCTTCGCGGCCGGTCTCGACGGCAGCCACCATCTTCCGCACTTCGCCTTCGCGCTCCTCCAGCATGGCCACGGTGCGCTCGAAGAGCGTGGCCGCGGCTTCCAGCCTCGTCGCCATGCGCTCCATGCTCTGGCTCAGCGAGCCGAGCGGCTCGCCTGCCTGGAATTCGCCTGTCTGGCTTTCCATGTCTGTTCCTTTCTTCTGTCGGTTGTCCGGCCGGCCGCATCGGCGGCTCGCCGGAAATTTCTGTGGGTGTGGCTGGCAGAGGCGGTGCAGGCAGCCATCGTGCGGCAGCGCGTGGGCGCCAGCTCGAACGACGTATTCCTGTAGGCCGCCTTGTCGCGCAGCAGGATGGCCGCGCCGGTGAAGGTGGCGCGCGTCAGCGTCCAGATCTCCGCGCGCATGTCTTCCACGTGGGCGTCGGCCAGCTCCCAGCTCATGCCCATCGAGCCGGGCACGCATTGCCGCATCTGCCGCTCTACCTCGGGAAAATCTTTCGCGTAGAGATAGCCGGCAACGCGCAGGCGCGCGCCCTCGACGTCGGCCTGGGTGATGATGCCGCACTTGCGCCGCGCATCGTGGCCATCCCACGAGGGCGCGTAGTCCACCGCCATCCCCAGCAGGGAGGGCAGCGCGACGAGCGCGGCCCGCCGGGTCAGCACCACGCGATGCCCGCGCGCTCCCGACGGCGGCTTGGTGCTCGGCTCGTCCACCAGCGTCAGCACGCCGGTAAAGGGCGCGCGATTGGGATGGTCCGCCACTTCCGGCAGCATGACTGCCATGGCTTCCAGTTTCATTTGCTCTCCTGTCATGCTTCGGTTTCCTGGTTGGTCAGCGTGATGGTGTCGTTGTCCTCCTTTTTCTCGGTTGCGAGGGTCTCCGCCGGCAGCGGCGCCAACCCGCGCATGGCGCGCACTTCGTTTACCGTGAGCACGCCGGCGGCCAGCAGCGCGGTCTGCATCTCGACCTCCTCCATCTCGTCGGTCGCGTCGAGATCGTTGAAGACGAACTCGAACTCCGGCCAGCCAAGGCGCTTGGCGAAGAGGTCGCGCGTCAGGTGCTCCGCGATCAGCCGCGCCAGGGGCACAATGGCCGAGTGGAAAGCTTCGTCGCGCAGCTCCCCGGCGGTGGAGCGGTTCACATCCTGCTCGAGGCCCAGCAGCATGGGCGGCAGCGAGAATGCATTGGCCACCATGCGGATGAGAAATTCCTGCCAGGTGAGGCGCAGGTCGGCGTCGGTGCCTGCGGCAAAGCGCAGCACTTCGGGTTTCTGCTCCGTGCTCAGCAGCGGCACGCGGCCGGTGCCCTCGATCTCGTCCTGCCACCAGCGGATGAGCCGCTCGTGCTGCGCCGGCGTGGTCTCGTTCAGCCACAGCGCGTACTGCACCACCGCGTTGCTGGCCAGCTTGCCCGCGAAATGGTGCGCGCTCAGGAAGGCGTTCACGGTGTCGAAGGCGACTTCCAGCGGCCCCAGGCCGAAGGGGGTGTGGCTGCGCGGATTCATGCGCACGTAGATCAGCTGGTTGTCCGCGAGCGGGACGAGGGAGTCCGAGCCGGCCAGGCCGGTGGCCTGGGCAAAGCGTATGGCGTCCGGGCTGCCATCCCACTTCGGGTCGATGCGGATGGTCGCGCCGTCCACCGGCCACAGCTCGAAGGGCCGCGCCGCGTCGCCGGTCAGCTCCATCTCGATGGCGCCGAAGCCGCCCACCAGGGCGTCCTCGATGGCCTGCTCGATAAGGGTGCGGAACGAGTCCGACGGGTTGGGAAATTCCAGCGAGCGGCGCAGGATGCGCGCGCGCTTGGCCGCGAAGGCCACCTTATCCGCATCGTGATCGCGCTTCAGGCGCACCTGCCAGTCCATGGCGGCCACGCGGTCCTTGATGAGGTTGATGGCGCGGCGCACCACCGGCGTCTCCGCAAACTTGCGCAGATTGGCCGGGGTGGGCTTGGGCAGCGCCCGGGCCGGGAACGCGTACGGCGACAGAATCGCCGGCAGCGCCACGGTCCTTCGCTGTGCCGTCTGCTCTTTGCGCCCCGCCCCCAGCAGCGCCAGCGCCTGCTTCCAATGCTCTTTGATGTTCACGTCGTGTTGGCTCCTTCCGCTGAATCCCAAATGAAAAGGGCATGGCATTTGGCCATGCCCCTGCGCTGTTAGCCGCTAGCTGGGAGCTGGGAGCCGGTAGCTGGTAGCTGGTAGCTGGTAGCTTTTAACTCTTAGCTCCCAGCTACCGGCTCCCAGCTCCCAGCTCCTCTTACACCCGCAACTCGCGGCGCGCTGTTTCCGCCACGCGCTCCAGGTCGCTGACCGTGAGCACGCGAATCTGCTGCGCCTCCATGGTTTCGACCCCGAAGCGGTACTGCTCCATGCGCTCCTCGTCGGTGCTCACTTCGCCCCTGGGGTCGCGGAGCGGCTCCACAATGGCCGTCAGCTCCAGCTCGGCTTTCTCCAGCCGTTCCACGCCGGAGCGCAGAGCGGGCGCGCTGAAGGCCAGCACCTTGGCCAGCTCCACGTCGGTGTGCAGCGAAACCGCATGGAACATCCGCACCGTTCCGTTGGGGCGGTAGCCGCAGTCGATCTTCAGAGGATCGCCGGGGCGCGTGTACGCAGCGGCGGCGATCCGCCGGCGCATCAGGTCCCACACCCGCGCGTGTTCGAACTGCGTCCTCATGCTGCGCAGCAGGGCCTGGCGCCCGCTCAGCGTTTGGCGCGCCTTCTCTTTGCGCGGCTCCACGTAGAGGCGCATCAGCTGATCCATCTGCGCGGCCATGTTTTCGGCCAGGCAGGCTTTGGGCTCCGTAATTTGTAACAGATGCGAGAATGAATCCTCCATGGTATTCATCAGGGGCGGGTGATCCGCGCCGGGCTCGGCCAGCCGCCGCCGCATCTCCGTCTCCATCGCCTCCAGCATCTCGATGTCGGCGTCGGGATCGACGCAGCGCACCCGCCCCCAGTCTTTCGTGAAGCGGAGCTGTGTGCCGCCGGGCTGCTCGGCCGCGCGCAGCCCCACCCCGATGTTCACGAATTCGTTCTTCACCGGGTCCGGCACGTAGCGCACCAGGAAGAACTCGCATTGTCGATGCTCCGTCACGCTGGCTTCGTCATCCTTCCGTTACATAAGCCTTCCAGGCATACTATCGTCCCACGGAGGCGCCTCGAAAAGGCCCGTTGCAGCTTTTGCGGCGGCGCGGTTCCAGTTTGGAAACGGCTGCCGCGACGACTCCCGAAACGCGGTGATCCACTCCCGCACTCGCGAGCGGCGTTCCATCAGCCGCTCCACCAGCTGCTCCAGCACGGCCACGTCTCCTTCGTACCACTCCGGCGGAATCGTCTCGGCGATGGCCCACACCTTCTCCGCTTCGACTCGCTCGATGCGGCTCAGCCACGGCTCGAAGCTGTCCCAGCCGGTCACTTCGCGATACACCGTGTTGCGCGCGTAGACGCCCCGCAGCGGCGCGTCGACGAAGCGCCAGTCTCCGGCATTGAAGCAGAATCCCTGGTCGATGAAGGTCGCGCCGTACCGCTTCTCCCTGCCCTTTCGATAAAACAGAGCCTGCCGCCCGTTGGCGTTGCAGGTCCACTTATCGAGCGCCAGGGCTCCCGAGAATTCGCGCAGGTTGCGCACCTCCAGCAGCTGCTCCTCGGGCAGGTAATCGGCCACGTGCCCCGGCATCAGGCCGCCCACCAGCTGCGACCCGAACTGCAGCCCGGCGCGGCAGCGCTCCCGGCGCTGGCCCAGGTCCATCTCCAGCTCCGCGGTGCGCTCGATGAGCCACGGCGTCACCTCGATCACGTCGCACTGCGGCACGGTCAGCCCGATCAGCGCCCCCAGCCGCGTTCCCAGCAGCTCGTTGGGCAGCACGCGCAGATGCTGGGGGTTGTTCTGGAACTTCACCACCCAGGCGTTGCCGTCGGCGCCCAGCATGAGATGGCTCTGCGCTCCGCCGCGCATTTTTCTGATCTGCTGGACCGCCTGAACCGCCACGCCGCCCTCCGAATCCAACCATGCTACGCCACCCGCCTGCGCCCCAGCTGCCAAGCCCGCGCCTCGAGGGCGATGGCCATGGCCAGCACCAGATCGTCATGCTCGCCGGCCCTGGCCTCCACGCGCCCGTTCTCGCGACGCACAAAGCTGCGGCACTCCCGCAGCAGCCGCTCGCTCCGGAGCTTTATCGATTCCTCGTCCAGAAACGCGTAGAGGCGGCTCAGAATCCGGTCGCGCGACGATGTCGTGGTGCGAAAGCCGTCCATCCTGTCCTCGTCCTGCCAGAGGTTCTTATAGTGCTGATTGTTTTCGAGGCAGGTCAGCACCGTCAGCCCCATACTGTTGCGCTCCACCGCCACCACCGCGCCGTTGTACTCCCGAGCCAGCTTTGCCGCCTCCTGCGCGGCTTCCGAAGGCGACAGGTGCGCCTGCAGCTCCGCGCACTGCCAGGCTTCCCCCATCTCAACCACCTGCATGGCCGTATAGTCGCCCGCCGTTCCGCCGCCCGCCGGGTCGACGGCCACCAGATACTGCTTCTCCGCCTGCGGCGGCATCCAGATGTGCACGTTGCCCCGCTTGCGCTTCTCGAATGGTTCATCGAGTTCGGGCAGCCGCCGGTCGATGGTCTCCGCGTCGAAATAACAGGAGCCGGAGGCGAAGAAGCACTCGTCGGAATCTTCGGCGTACTCCTGCCGCGCCAGCCTGCGGAAGTTCTCCAGGATCTGTCGCCGGTAGCCGATTTGCTCCAGGCTCAGGCCGTGTTTCTCCATCAGCAGGCGTTCCCGTTCGTTCAGCGTCTCCGCGGCGGCCGGCTCTCCCTGGTAGGCATCTTCCATCCACCACGGAAAGAAATGCTGCACCGTGTTGGTCTTCTCCGCGTTCTGCCACTCCTTCCAGAAACAGCCCCACGCGCCGTTCGGCGTCGACTCCATAGCCAGCCTGCCGGCGGGCGACAGCGTCGCCATCAGCCCGTACAGCGTTTCCTCCGGATCGCCCGGCCAGCGCGCCAGCTCCGTGCAGTGCAGGTTGGTGATCGTCATCCCTCGTCCGGCATTGCGATCGCCCGCCGTCTCCACCAGATACTCGCTGTCCAGCTCCGGAATGATGAGCCGCCGCGCGCTGACCCGTGCCGACTTCAGCGCGCCATCGCGCAGCGTTTCCGGCAGGTTCGCCAGAAAACGGTGCACGATGCGGAAGATCTGCTCAGCGGCCTCCTGCGTATGCGCCACCTGCACGGTTACCGTGCCGGGGTGGGTGATGGTGCGCAGGAAGAACTGCCCCGCGATCCACGTCGTGATGCCCATCTGGCGCGCCTTCAGAACGATGTTTCTCTGCTTCCCCTGCGAGTCGTCGGCGTATTTCCTTTGCGCCTTGTTCGGGGCCAGGGCTACAAGCTGCCCCAGCCGGTTTCTGATGTGCAGGAGTTTCTCCGTCCAGGCCAGAGCGTTTCCGGCGGGATCGTCGATCTCCTTGCCGATGCGGACGAGGTCGTCCCGAGTGCCTTTCCCGAGGTCGCAACTCATGGCCTCGCTCACTGGTTCATCGTGTATTCCATCGTCAGCTGCGCGGAGGCCGGGCTCGTCGTGCAGCCCGCGCCCGCCGTCTGCACGCCCATGGACAGATTGTGCGCGGCCGCGATCGACACGCCGCTGACCGCGTTGCGATAGCTGTATGTTCCCGACGCGAGGGTGACCGTCCTGAGCCACGCAGCCGAGGTGCTGTCGTAAATCCCCACCACGGGATACGTCGTGCAGCCGGCGGGCGCCGTGCCCACGGCAATATCCAGGCGCGTCATGGTAATGGCCGCGGTCGGCGACCAGATCGCTCCCAGGGAATTGTTCGTGGATGTGCCGAAGGTTCCTCCGAAGTAGCCGTACCAGGTGAAGTGCCAGGACTGCAGGCAGTTCGCGGCGCCGCCGGCCGCGATGCCGGTGGCGTAATAGCCCGTGGCGCATTGCGACGGCGTCGCCGCCAGCGCCGTGGCCGTCGCTGCGTTGCCTGTGGTGGGCGCGGTCAGCGTCGACGGCAGCTGCGCATTCGTCGCCTGACCGCTCAACTGGCTGAAGGTGTAATCGCCGGACGCCGGTGTGACCGCGCCAGTGCGTCCGTTGAAGGTCGACACACCGGAACCGGATTCGGAAGCATACCAGTTGTAGTCCGGTCCGCAGACCAGTGTCTGCGTCGTGGGCGAGGAGAGCACCAGCGTCGCGGCCCCTGTCCCCCGGCTGTAGATGAGCTGCGAGCTGGTGGTTTGCAGAGTCACCGTGTTCGACGATGTGTCCGATTTGACGATGGTGAACTCCAGCCCCGCCGGCGATGCCTGGTCCGGCAGCGGCGTGTAGCAGCTGGGCAGGGTAAGGGTCTGCGGACCGCTGGCTGCGTTGGCGATCACATTCTTGTTGGCCGCCGTCAGGGTGAGCGTGGACCCGGTATTGATGATGGTGCCGAGGGCGATGCCGCCGCTCGACCGGATCGTCCCCTGCCAGGTGACATTGAAAAACGGAGCGACACCGGAGAAGTGCGCCTGAAACGCGTCGCCCTGGTAGCCGGTGTACAGCTGCGCCGAGTAAGCCGGGTAACTGGATGCCGCCGCGATGGGCGTGGACCAGACGCGCGGCACTGCGCCGCTGGGGTCGTTGATGTTTGCCCCGCCGCTGGAGAAGCCGGTGACTTCGGCCGGCTCCAGCGCCTGATAGTAATTGCCGCAGCCGGTGAGATGGTGCACGCTCGAGAAGGTGGGCGGATTGCCCGAGGCCCCCGCATAGGTGATCCAGTTCACGCCGCTGTTCATCTCGAGGCAATCCACATCGGCGATGAGCAGGTTGTTGCTCACGCCGGATGCGACATAGGCGAGATTGGCCGCCGGAAAGCTGGTCAGGTCGGGCCACTGAATGTGCCCGCCGTGAATCGCGATCCCGTTGGCGCCGATGTAGAAGCCGGCTACGGCTGGGCTGTCCGCGTAGGTGTCGGTCCACACGCTGCCGGAGCCGCCGGTGTCGTAGATGACGTAGTTCGTCGCGTACGACGCGTTCGCTGCCGATCCCGACGATGTGTTGTTGGCGCAGGGCCCGGTCGTGCAGGTATAGGGATAGCCGAAGCCGTGGATGAGATAGCCGGTGTTGCCGGTTCCCTCGTTGTAGACCGCCGCAGTGAGCGCGTTGCGCACCACGATGTCGTCCAGATGGCTGTCCATCGCGGTTTTTTGCAGGTGAATGCCCCAGGCGGGGCGGTTGGCGGGCGCAAATGCGCCGCTCGAATAGCTGACCGTGACGTTGCGCAGCAGGGCATTGGCCTGGTGGCCGGACGCGGTGTTCTCCTCGCCCAGCAGGATGCCCTCGGCGGTGGTGTCGTTCACGGCGACGTTGTCGATCAGCGCGCCGCGGAACCACTGCAGCTCGAAGCCGTGCGTCGCGTTGCCGGCGGCGAGGATGTCGAGGTCCTTCAACGTGCAGCCCTGCCCCTGCGCGGCATTGCCGAGAAACAGCACATCGCCGCCGAGCGAAGCGGGGACCGTCAGCATGGTCGCAATCTGCGTGCTGTCCGCGGTCACCGTGGTGCCGGCAGAGCCGATCAGGCTGACGCAGGCGCCATTCGCCGGCTCCGTCAGGGTCGCGGTCACGGGATAGGTCCCCGGGCCGAGGCGCACGGTCTGGTTCTGTCCGGTAGCGGTTGCCTGGGCCAGCGCAGCGCTCCATGCGGCGTTCAGGGTGGTGTAGGTCACGCCGTCCACGGTGAACTCGCCGTTGATTCTGGCCCCGCTCAGGGAAGCCGCGCTCAGGGGCAGCCCGGAGGCGCTGATTTTTCCGTCCTCTGCGGTCAGCAGCGAGCTGACGAAATAGCCGGGATACGGCGGGGCCCCGGTCTCTCCCAGCAGGGCCTGGGTGCTGGCTTCGCCGTCGTTCCAGGAGTCGCCCCACGCCTGAAACTGGGTGACGCCCGGCCAGGCAATGTCGAGGTTCGCCATGCCGCCCCAGCCGATGGTCATCTGCACCGAGGCGCTGGTGGCGGTGGGCGTGTTGCCGGTGAGGGTTAACTGCGTGCCGGTGGCATTGACGGATGCGGCGGGAGCCAGCCAGGCATAACACGGGGAGCCCGAGGTGCAGGACGCGCCGTCCACCAGCCTGACTCCCACCCCATCCCAGTTGCCGGTGGCATCGAAAGAGCCGCCGCCGCCGTTGACATAGGTGAGCGTGGGCGAACCGGCGGTTGCAGAAACCGTATAGGCAATTTGTTTGCCGGTTGCCGAGACGAGGCTGTCATCGACGAAAGTCTTATTGCAGCCAAGACATTTGACGGCAGATTTTCCGTAGCCGGGGCTGGAGATTTCACCGCCCACAAACCAGATGTTGTGGCCGTTCTGTATGTAGAGCAAATCGAAAGGCGAGGGGATGTTCTGGCCGGGCGGATAATGGTTGCCGCCTTCCAGCTGGAAATTGTCCATGAACCACACCAGCCGCGGACCGTTTCCGGCCGTCGCTCCGGGCACATAGCTTCCGACGACGACTCCATTGGCGGCGGGGAAAATCGCCATGCCGCCGAAGAAGCCGAGCTGGTTATCTTCATCCACCGAGCCCGGCGGCGTCATGATCTCGATTTCCCCGCTGCGGGTAGCGGCGTCGCCGCAATCCCATACCTGCAGCCCCCAGTAGTGGGCTTCGCGTACTTCGCTGTTGCTGGTGTCGGAGCCGTAGGCGGTCAGTCCGGTTCCACCGAACGTGATGCCTGGGCCATCCATGCCGTCGATGTTCGCTTCGATGTCCAGGCGGTCCCAACCCGCTACCAGGATGCCGCCAACGCCAGGCAGGGAACCCCCAAAGGGCCATGTGGATTCGGTAATCTCCACGCCGCGCATCAGGCCGCCCACCTGCTGGCCTTCAGAGTTTGTCAAGGCGTAAGGAGCCATGATCCAGTTCATGACATAGGTGACTTTTACCGCGGTGAGGTTTGCGGTCCACTGGCTGCCGGCAGCGACGGTGAGGGTGCTGGGGTTGTTTCCCACGGTCGCCGGCGCGGAGGCCAGAGTCAGGCTCTGGGTTGCGCCGGAGGCGCTGATGGCAGCGATGGCCACGGGCGCGGAATAGTTTCCCGGCGTTCCCTGCCATTCGAGGTACTGGCCAGCCGCGAGACCGCGGACGGTGTTCAGTCCGGATACCGCGGTTGAGCCCACGGTCATGTTCCCGCTCACGTCGAGTTCGGCCGGCAACGCCATTTGAAAGGTGTTGGGCGCGGTGCATGGCGCAGTCGGATAAACGCAGACGATGTAATTGGCGGCCTCGGTCCCCACGCCTCCCACGCGCATGCCGGCAGCCAATCCCGCCGGGAGCCCTCCGCTCACGGTCACCGTGGTGCTGCCGGCGGTGAGCGTGGCGTTGCCGATGGCGATCGGCGCCGAAGAAAGCGACGGCTGCGCGACCAGGCGCGATCCGGTCATGTTGAAGGCGACCGGCCGGTCGATGACGATGGGGGTGAAGACGCTGTAGGTCCCCATGGTGCACAGATCGATCTCCGTCTGCACGGTCAGCGAGGAAGCCTGCACCGCCGCATTGATCGCCGCTCCGATGTCGGTACCGCCATGCGCCGTGTCGCTCCAGAGGTAGTCATCCGCGCACACGTGCCCGGCAAGGTAATGCGTCATGGCCACACTGGCCGCATTCGTTGCGGAGGTGCGCGAGTCGCCCTGGCCGGCAACCAGATCCGCCAGCGGCAGCGCCGCCGCCGACAGTTGATCCGCATAATGCTTGGTCGCCGCCTGGTTCTGCGTGGTGGGGTCGCTGTTGAGCGTCAGCGGTCCGGTCAGCGTGCCGCCCGCGAGAGGGAGATAGCTGCTGCCTGCCGCCGTAATCGCGCTTTGTACATAAGCAGCGGAGACCGGCTGGACCGCGACGGTGGAGGGTTCCAGTTCCGCCCGCACCGCTGCGATGGCCGCGGTCGCCGTCTGCGGAACTACCCAGTATTCCTTGTTTACGGTTCCGTCGCTCAGGTGGTAGACGACCGTGTAGTAGGTCCCCACCGGCAGCGCTTCTGCATTCGGCATCAGGTTCACGCTGACAAATCCGTTGGCGCCGATCGCCGTATTCAGGCTTCCCGCCGCCACCGCCTGATTCTGCGGCGTTGTGAAGGCAGGCCAGCTCACAATCATGGTTCCGCTCGCAGGCGTGCCGTCGGCGCGATACACGGTGCCCTGGACGGTGGTGGTGTTGATTTGCGCCGCAGCGCGCAGGGGAAGAATGGCCGTCACCGCAGCCAACACGGCCAGCGCGGCCCGGCCTGCGCGCACGAGCGCGCGAGTCCGCTTTTCGCAGCTTTTGTTCTGCATAATCCTCATTCCCGTTTTCGGCCTGGATATTCTCTGGATGCGGTCACCGGCGGCTGACCAGGAGCCTGCCGGGAGCAATAAAAAGGGACGCCCTCAGGCGTCCCTTTTTCTTTTTTTACTCTATAAGTTCAGAATACCAAGTTCAGCGGTCAACCCTGCCAAACTTTTTGCGGTTTTCTGTCGCGCAAGCCTTTTGTTTTGTTGGGCCATTACTTTGGTTTCAGGCCTCACCACTTGACAAATTTTCCACATTTGGGTCCAGGAGGCCAAAATCGAGAAAAAGCTGTGTCAGCCGATCCATCGCTTCCGCGTAGATTCTTGCCGCAGACCGCTCGCTTTCTCCGGTAATTCCGGCCGTCTCCTCGACCGTGTAACACTCGAGCGCCACGTGGGCGACAACCTCCTGAGAACTGCGGTCCAGCCGCTTCAGACATTTCTCCACGTCCAGCACGAAAATGACGATGTCTTCAAAACTCGTCATGCGGTAACTGGACACGCGTCCCCGGAAGACCAAATTCCCCAGCAGGCACGGTGTCCGGCCGAGCTCCATGGAGGCACGCATGTAACGCTGCAGCAAAGCCGTCGAATGCTTGCGATAAAACGCAAGGCCGTCGATGGGTTTGGGCCGGTAAACCGGCAAATCCGGCTGGGCAACCGCTTGTGCCTCGGGAAGGACGCAGGGCATGGCGAGGGCGGCGCTCATGCGGCGCCTCCGCCGTTGATTTGCCCGGAACAGGCGTGCCGCTTGCGGCGTCCGTAGCGGCGCGACGGTCTTCCCGGAGGAAGAGCTCGCATGCGTACCGCGCACGCGGGGCAGTAGACATCAAGGCAGTCCTGAGTGCGGAACCAGAGAATACCGCACCCTTCGCAAACTTTAAGAAATATACGGAAATACATGATGGCTTCTCCAGAGGGAAAGCGGCGCCGGGAGTTCGATTGCTCCGGGCTCCGCCGGGGGAGGGAAAGGCTCCGCCGCTTTTCTTGCCTCCGCGGCCTCGGCCCTTGGTTGTTGTCGATTTGGGAAAGGAGCAGATGGTCAGCGATCCTTCGGCCTGAAAATGACCAGGGGGACTCGGCATTTGCGCGCAGCCGGCGTCTGGCTCGCACGATCTCCACGCAAAGTTGTATGTCTTCCTGGCGAAAGTAGTCCGACACTAAATCTGCGAAGGAGCAGGGTCAATTGCCGCGAGTGCGATTCCTGCGCCGTAACGCACCTGATTACCGATGTGCCTTGCGGTTCCTGAAGAATTCGCGAAATCGCGATTCATTCTGCAAACGCTGAGGTAACGGGTGTATAGCTCGTTGAAAACTTCACACGGATGAAATTTCTCGAGTTACACGAGCGCCTGCGCCTCGAGACCTGGCGCCGCATCGACCTTGGGGTTCTCTCGACAGCGCTGCTCGCTCGCCAAACCGGCCTGGCTCAGGCGCACATCTCGAATTTTCTGCACCGGCGGCGGCGCCTCAGCATGCCGGCGCTGGATCGTATCCTGATGGCGCAGGCCCTCAGCATCGAGGACCTGGCCGTCTCCGACCGCTTCGATTTCCCTCCCCCGGAAGGAAATCAAAAAGAATCCATGGATATCGTTCCCATCGTTTCGCAGACAGTGGCCATGACCGCGCCTGTCGTTTCCCACCGGGCGGTCGCGCACAGCATCCACCTGCCCGGCGGCACGCTGGCCCGGTTTCCGGCGCGCCGGGCCGTCAGCCGCCGCAGCTGGGAGCGCTTTGTCGCCGTACGGGTCACAGCCGCGCAGGCCCTCTCGATGGACCCTCTGCTGCGCATCGGCGCCATTGCGGTCATCGACCGCCATTACAACTCGCTCGCCGTGTGGAAGCCCCCCCATCCCAACCTGTACGGCGTGCGCGTCGGATCGCAGATGGTTTTTCGCCACGTGTCGTTCGAAGCCAGCCGCCTCATCCTGCGGCCGCGCTCCGTCGAATATCCGGTCGAGCTGCTGGAGCTGGCCGCTCAGGAATCTCCCTCCGACCTGCTGGTGGGGCGTGTGTGTTTCTGCATTGCCGAGCTGTGAGCGGGCTCCGTGTGTTGCGGGCGACCCTTTGATAGCATCCCCCTGAGAGGGTTTTTTATGGATCAGGTCCCCGCCTCAGGCAATGGCGCTCGGCGCAATGAGGACATCGCGCTCGATCTTCTGAAGTTTGTGGCTGCCTCGGCCGGCGTCGGACGCGCCAGCACCCCATCCACCGGCTTTGTGGCCGCCAGCGCTCCCAAACCCGAGGAGCAGGTGACGCAGCTGCTGGAGCTCTACGCGCGCTGCCTGCGCGTTGTGGAAGGAAAGCCGGCGTAAGCGCCGGCACAAAATCGTTGCCCAGCACGTCTCCAATCGGGATTCTGGTCTGCGGCGCAGGGGTTTTCGGCCGTAACCATCTCCGCGTCTATCGCACGCTCGAGAACGACGGCGCAGCGGTGCGACTGGCTGCTGTTATCGAGCCGGATGGGGCGCGCGCCGCGGCCGCCGGCGAATGGGGCGTCCCGGTTTTCTCATCGGTTGCTGAATGCCTGGCCGCTCGCGAACGCGGCGAGGTCTCCTTTGGCGCCGCCTCCGTTTGCACACCCACCTCCAGCCATTTCCAGGTTGCTCAGGCGCTGCTCACGGCCGGCCTCGACGTGCTCGTCGAAAAGCCCATCGCCACCACCGTGGCCGAAGCCACGGAGCTCCTCTCGCTTGCGGCGCAAAAGGGGCGCATCCTGCAAACCGGCCATCTGGAGCGGTTCAACCCGGCCGTTACCGCGACCGAATCTGTGCTGAACCACCCGATGTTCTTCGAGGCGCATCGGCTCAGCGTCTTCAGCCCCCGCTCGCTGGACGTCGACGTGGTGCTCGACCTGATGGTCCACGATCTCGACATCGTTCTCTCCCTCGTTCGCTCGCCGGTGCGCTCACTCCATGCCGTTGGCCTGCCGATTCTGTCCCCGAAGGTCGACATCGCCAACGTTCGCGTCGAATTCGAATCCGGCTGCGTCGCCAACTTCACCGCCAGCCGCGTCAGCACCGAGCGCGTCCGCAAGCTGCGCTTCTTTCAGCCGCATCAATATGTCTCGATCGACTACGCCCGCCAGGACCTTCTGGTGATCGACGTCTCGGGCGCCCCACCCAAGCCCGATTCTGGTACAGGCGGGGGTGCCCCATCCTTGTCCGCGACGCCGGTCGCGGACAGGGTGGGCTCATCTTCTAACATGCCGGGGGGATTTCCCGGACTGCGCATCGAGAAGCCTCGGGTCGAGCCCGGCGAGCCGCTGCGCCTCGAGATCGAGTCGTTTTTGGAATGTGTGCGGACGCGGTCGAAACCGCGCGTGAGCGGCGAGGATGGCAGGGCGGCGCTGGCGCTCGCTCTTGACATCAATGCGGCAATTGCCGAACATGCCCAGCGGGCAGGGCTGGATCGGTTCAAACAGTCGGGAATTTAATGGCGTCTGCAGAGATGGGCAACGCGGTTCCCAGGGCGCAACTCATGATCGAAGCGCAGCGGATGGGTTCTGACCGCAGCACAAACTTGTTCCGCGTCCCTGATACGTCGATACGTCGTCGGGCAGGCGCCGAACCTTCAGGGCATACCGCGGTGCCGACTTTCGGCAATCACGTTTCCGTCCAGCTCTCGCTGACTGGCTAACTTGCTGATTCGCTGGTTCTGCGGTCTCCTCCCGGATCTTTACCGGACCCGCGCGCCCGCATCGATGCCTATTGCGGCGCAGACTGCCCCTGCTCCTTGTTTTCCGTTTTCGTCGTGTCCGTGTCGTCCGGAGGTTTGGAGGGATGAAGCTTGCGCATCTCTTTGGCTCCGACATCGGGATCCACCGGCGTGACCTTAATGCCGGTGGCCATGGGATCGGAGGTCCATCTGAAGTAGTAGGTCCTGCCTGCCTCCGCCTCAAAACGAGCCCGCTCGTTCTCCTTCTGCCTCGCCTGGTTCAGGGCCGCGCCGGCGGACATGATCGCGCTTCCGTAATACATCTTGTTGACTCCGGCGATCACGACCGTCCCCGCCTGCACTTCCGTGAACATGTATTCGCTGTTCAGGAGTTTGCCCAGATGCGTGTCGTTGACAAATATCTCGTCGTGCGCCGCGGAGCCCATGAATCTATACGTGCGGTAGATACAAACAATGGCTTTGCCGGGAGACGGCGCGGGCAGCACGGCGGGACCTTTGGGATTCTGTGCCGGCGCGAGGGGTGCGGTGAGGAGAAGCGCCATCGCGCCGGATGCGAGCAGCAGGCCTGTGAGCAAGTTGCAGGCTCCCCTGAGGCAATGCGCTGCGACGCCACTGAAAGCAGTGTTACGCATGGGAGCGTCCTTCCCTGGTTCGAAATTCGGGGCGCAACTCTAGCATGTTGCGGCTGCCAGCGCGGTGATGGCTGTCACTGTCGACAAGCGACATGCACGTCTGCGAGGAACGCATGCCGATCGCCGGTCAAAATGCTTTTCCCGGCCTCCACAGGTCGTCGGGCAGGCAGCTTCCCCTCGGGCCTGGCTCCGCGCTGACTTTTGCCCATCCGTTTGCCCGTGCCAACGCTGACTGGCTGACCCGCTAACTTGCCGACTCGCTCGCTCCCGCCATCTCCTCCCGCACCTTCCGCATCGTCTCCAAATAAAACGCGAGGTTGTGCAGCGTGTTCAGTACCGCTGCCAGCGGCTCCTGCGCCGCCATCAGGTGCCGCAGGTAGGCGCGGCTGTACCGCCGGCACACCATACAGCCGCAGTTCGGATCGGCAGGGCCCTGGTCCTCGGCATACTGCCGATTCTTGATGTTCAGCCGCCCCTCCGACGTGAACAGCAGCCCGTGGCGCGCGGCCCGCGTGGGCAGAACGCAGTCCATCATGTCGACGCCCATGCGCGCATACTCGGCAATTTCGTCCGGATACCCCACGCCCATCACGTAGCGCGGCTTATCCACGGGCAGCAGCGGCAGCGTGGCCGCGATCATCTCCCGCGTCAGTTCGCGCGGCTCGCCCACGCTCAGCCCCCCGATGGCGTAGCCCGGGAAGTTCATCTCCACCAGCCGCTCCGCACACTCGCGGCGCAAGTCGGCGAACATCCCCCCCTGCACGATGCCGAACAGGCTCGGGGTGTGGCCCGGCTGTTCCTGAGCTCTGAGCTCTGTGCTCTGTGCTCTGGGTTGCGCCCAGGGGGCGCCGTGCTTGTGCGCCTCGAAGTGATCTTTGCTCCGCCTGGCCCACCGCAGCGTCACATCGAGCGAGGCCCGGGCGCGCGCCCGATCCGCCGGATACTCCGTGCACTCGTCGAAGGCCATCGCGATGTCCGGCCCCAGGGCAATTTGCACGTCCATCGAATGTTCCGGCGAGAAGAAGTGCGACGACCCGTCGATATGCGACCGGAATGCAACCCCCTCGTCCGTCACCTTGCGCAAATCGCTCAGGCTGAAGACCTGGAAGCCGCCCGAGTCGGTCAGGATGGGCCGCTCCCAGCTCATGAAGCGGTGCAGGCCGCCCATGCGCCGGATCGCCTCGTGCCCAGGCCGCAGATACAGGTGATAGGTGTTGCCCAGCAGAATGCGGACGTCCAGCTCTTCGAGAAGCTGTTGCGGCACGGCCTTCACCGTCGCCTGCGTGCCCACAGGCATGAAGACCGGCGTCTCGACGGCGCCATGGGGCAGGGTCATGGTGGCGCACCGCGCCGGGCCATTGGTCTGATGGATTTGAAAGGTGAGGGACACCTGGCTGATTGTAACGAGAGCCGGCGGTGCGCCTGCCCGCGATCGTTACGTTAATAATCCTGCCGCGCTGAAATTCCTGTGCCATCATGCCCCTGCGGGCGTACAGTGGTGCCGGGATTTCCCCACAAGCAGTATCGGGAGGCTGCCATGTTGAAGCCTTTTCTAGTGGTTCCGGCGCTTTTCCTTCTCGGCGCGCCGCTGCTTTTTCAGCAGACCCAGTCCACCCCGCCCGAGCAAACCCCACCCGCCGCGGCGCAGACCACGTCCACCATCCCCCCCGAATTTGTCGGTAAGCCCAACCCGGTGAAACCCACACCTGAATTACAGGACCGCGCGAAGAAATTCTACGGATGGGACTGCGCCATGTGCCACGGCGCCAACGGCGACGGTAAAGGCGACGTCGCTGCCGACCAGAAGCTTGCCTTGAGCGATTTCCACGACTCCCTGGCTCACCTGAGCGATGGCGAAATCTTCTACATCATCCAAAACGGCAAAGGCAAAAACATGCCGCCCGAAGGAGATCGCTGCAAGCCGGACGTCATCTGGAACATGGTGACCTATCTGCGCAAGATGTCGAACACGCCGGCAACGCCAGGCGCAGCCGAATAACGGATTTGCCGGCGCGGGCCAGCCGCGCCGGGCCACTCCTCAACCGCGCGCGCTCACCGGAAGCGCCATCTGTTCGGTAGCATGCTCGTCGACCCACGGCTGGAAGCATGCCCGGCAGCGCGCCTCGTACACTCCCGCGGCGCCCACCACCACCAGCGCCTGATTGCTGCCCAGGCGCTGCGTGTGGATCGCCGGCGCGCCGCACTGCATGCAGACGGCGGACAGCTTCACCACTTCGTCGGCAATCGCCAGCAACTCGGGAATCGGGGGGAACGGCTCGCCGGTAAAGGTTGTGTCGAGCCCGGCCAGAATCACCCGCTTGCCCAGGTGCACCAGCTCGTTGGCCAGTTTGACCAGCGACGCCTCAAGAAACTGCGCCTCGTCGACGCCGACCACCTCGATTTCGTCGAGCCTCGGCAGCAGCACGGCTTTCAACTCTTCCACGTTGGCAATGGTCACGGCATCCAGCGTCTGCGCGCTGTGCGAGGCAATCGCGGTGCGGTTGTAGCGGACATCCAGATCGGGCTTGAAGCAGGCCACGCGGCGCTTTGCAATCTGCGCCCGCTTCAGCCGCCGGATCAGCTCCTCCGATTTGCCTGAAAACATTGGCCCGGTAATCACTTCAATGCGTCCCGGCAACGTGCCCGAGTATGTGCCCCCGTATGTGCCCCCGCATGTGCCCGGATGGATGCGTGCCGTTTGCGCGGTCGCCATCGTCGCTCGTCCCTCCCGCCTGATATTGTCGGCGAAGTTTCCAGTGTAGGCGCGGGGGCGGCCTGGGGGATGTGGAAAGCAGCGCCGCAATCCCCGGCCCAGGCGGCGGCCTGGGTTTCGGCGCGCGCAAGAATCCGGGCTGTTTTCCTTGACACTCCCCCGGCGGTACGCGATTCTATGAGTCAGGCTTCCCTGTGGAGAACCGCAGTGTGCGTGCATCCCCGGGAAGCCGTTTCCAGGTATTCAGGCCCCGGGCGCGGCGTGCCGTCGAAACCATGTGCTCCTGGGGGCCTTCCGTGGAGAAAGATTACGTCTTGCGCCGCTAAGCCGGCCAGAAGGACCGTGCGTTGACAGTCACCGCTTTGTTTGCTCCTCTTGCCCTGCCCGCAGGATTCGCTTCTTTTCTGCCCATCCTGCTCATGATTGTTGTCTTCTACTACCTGCTCATCCGCCCGCAGCAGAGCCGGCAGAAAAAGTGGCAGCAGATGCTCGGCAATCTCAAGGCCGGCGACCGCATCACCACTTCCGGCGGCATTCGGGGTGTGATCCTCTCCATTAAGGAAGACACGATTCAGCTGCGCATTCCTCCCGACAACCTCCGGATCGAAGTGGCCAAGAGCGCCATCGCCTCGGTGACGCAGGACGAAACAAAGTAGGCACTCCCATGAATAAGAATCTCCGCACCAAGACCATCGTCATCCTCGGTCTCCTCGCCATCTCGATCTACGGCATCTTCGGGCTTCCGCACGGCATTTCCGGGACGGCACTCAAGGACGCGCTGCTGCAGCGCATCAATCTCGGCCTCGATCTCAAAGGCGGCACGCACCTCGTGCTTCAGGTCATGGTGGATGAAGCCGTGGGCACGGCCACCGACAGCGATGTGGGCGCCATCCAGTCCGACATGCAGCAGAACGGCATTTCGGGAGTCACGGTCTCCAAGCCCGACCCGAATCATCCCGAAGTCATCCAGATCTCCGGCGTCTCCGGCGACCACATCAGCGACGTCAGCGGCATCCTGAATTCCCGGTACAGCTCCAACTACGACATCAACGCCGGCGTGAACGGAACGTGGACGCTGACCATGAAGCCCACCGCGGTCACGCAGATCAAGCAGAATGCACTCGACAAGGCCATCGACGTCATCACCACGCGCGTCGACTCCTTCGGCGTGAAGGAACCCGCCATCGAACCCTATCAGCTGGGCAGCTACCAGATCCTCGTCGAGCTGCCCGGCATCGACGATCTGGGCCGCATCAAGGATGTCATCCAGTCCACGGCGCGGCTGGAGACGCATGAGGTGATGGGAGGGCCGTGGCCGGATAAGCAGACGGCGCTGCAGACCATCGGCGGGTATCTGCCCCCGGACGCGGAGCTGCTGCAGAGCATTCCTGGCGCCTCCAGCGAGGGCAGCGGCAGCGAGTGGTACGAGCTGAAGCGGATACCCATCTGGGGCGGCACCGACATTCGCGATGCTCAGCCGGGCCACAACCCCAATACCAACGAGCCGGAAGTCGACTTCTACCTGACCAGCGCGGCGGGCGACAAGTTTGCCAAGTTCACTTCAGCGAACATCGGCAAGAATATGGCGATTGTCCTCGATAACCGGGTCCGCGAAGTGGCCGTCATCAAGGGCGAGATTCGCGATCAGGGCAATATTGCCGGCGGCGGCATTACCGAGCAGTATGCGAAGGACCTTTCCATGCTGCTGCGCACCGGCGCTCTCCCCGCTTCCATCCACTTCCTGCAGGAAAGCACGGTCGGCCCGTCGCTGGGTTCCGACTCCATCCATCAGGGCGTGGTGGCCTCCATCGCCGGCATGCTGGCGGTCATGATCTTCATGCTCATCTATTACCGCGGAGCGGGCATCAACGCCGATCTGGCGCTGTTCCTGAACCTCGTCATTCTGCTCGGATTCATGGGCTACAGCGGCGCCACCCTGACCCTGCCGGGGATCGCCGGCGTCATCCTCACCATCGGCATGGGCGTCGACTCCAACGTGCTCATCTTCGAGCGCATTCGCGAGGAACTGCGCGCCGGGAAGTCTCCGGCAGCCGCCGTCGACCAGGGTTTCTCCCACGCGCTGACCACCATCATCGACACGCACGTGACCACCATCGTTTCGGCGGCCATCCTGTTTATCTTCGGCACCGGCCCGGTCAAAGGCTTTGCCGTCACTCTGACTTTTGGTCTCATCGCCAATTTCTTTACGGCTGTATTTGTATCGCGCGTCATCTTTGACGCCCATCTCAGCCGCAAACTGCATGGCGAACCCATCTCCATCTGAACAGGCGGAAATCCGTGGAACTGTTTCATAATCCAAGAATCGACTGGCTGGGGAAGAAGTGGTATTTTCTCGGCTTCTCTCTCATCTTCAGCATCTCGGGCCTCATCTCTCTCTTCTTCTGGCATCATCTGCCTTTGGACGTCGACTTCCGCGGCGGCACCGTGGTACGGGTCAAGTTCGCCGAAAAGCCGAACATCGACCGGATTCGGGAAGCGGCCAATAAAGCCGGCATTCAGGATCCCCGCATTGTGGGGATTGTGACCAGCCCCAACGAAGTGCTGATCACCCTGTCGCGCAATGAGACCAGCGAGGCGTCGCTGGACCAGGGCCGCGCGGCCATCGTCAACACCCTCACCGAGAACTACTCCGCCGCCGGCCCGGAGAACCAGGGCAAGCTCGATCTGGACAACGCGGGCAGCGATGCCCTGGCCGTCTGGCTGGAACAGAAGGACCCCGAACATCTGGGCGATACCAATGAAGCGCAGGCGCGCTACCAGCAGCAGGCTGCGGTCGTCGCGCACTATCGCGACGATCTGCACAGCGGCATCATCGGCTCGGTGGACAACCTGCGCGGCGCCATCGATCCCGCGGTTCTGACCGCTTTGGAGCAGGGAGCCTACGTTTCCGGCTTTTCCGTGCGCAGCGTCGAAATCGTTGGCGCCCAGGTCGGCAAGCAGCTGCAGAAGCAGGCCATACTCGCCACCCTCTATTCGCTGGCCGGGATGCTGGTGTATCTCTGGTTCCGTTTTGAGCTCATCTACGGCGTTGCCGCTGTGGTTGCCTGCTTCCACGACACGCTCATCACCGTTGGTGCCTTCTCTCTCGTCAACCAGGAGATCTCCCTTACCGTCATCGCCGCCATCCTCACTCTGGTCGGCTATTCGATGAACGACACGATCGTCGTCTTCGACCGCATCCGGGAGAACCTGCGCCTCAGCCGGCGCGAGCCGCTGGAAACGCTGGTGAACCGCAGCATCAATCAGACGCTGAGCCGAACCGTGCTGACTTCCGGCCTCACCTTCCTCACCGTCCTGTCACTGTTCCTTTTCGGGGGCGAAGTGCTGCGCGGCTTCTCCTTTGCCCTGGTGATCGGGATCCTGATCGGCACCTACTCGTCGATCGCTGTGGCCTCCCCCATGCTGGTGGCCTACCAGGACTGGCGGGCGCGACGCGGCCGCGGAGCGGTTCTCCCCGCAGCGAAGAAAGCCAGGGTATGATGACCGGGTCGCCGCATTCGGGGCAATTGTGCATCCAAATCAGGGCAAAAGAACGCCATGCCTGCGAGAACGGCTTCATCCGCGCATCCGAATGTGTTATAGAACGAGAACCGGCTTTGTCGCCGGCTGGGGTGGCATCGAAACTGCGCGGTCAGTTCGCCGGTTGCCCCGCCCATACGCCAACCAGGGAGCGGCATCGCCGGGAACAGAATGGGACCCCTGCGGTGTCTAAATCTTGTGTCAACTACTGAAAGGTCCGAGGTAGGCCATGGCCATGTTTGAAGACATCCTGCTCGAGTCAGGCCACAAGATCAAGACGAAGAGCAAGTACTACACCATTGTGGGTTTACTCCTGAATGGCTCGGTGCTTGCCGCGCTGATCCTGTATCCGCTCATCTATCCTGAGGCGCTCCCCAAAGCGATGATGACGACCCTGCTGGTGGCGCCTCCTCCGCCTCCGCCTCCGCCGCCACCCCCGCCGCCGGCTGTGCACGTGCAGAGAGTGGTTTCCGAGCTGCTGAATAACCAGCTAACCGCCCCGACCAAGATTCCCCACGACATTAAGATGGTGAAGGAAGAGGCAGCGCCGCCGCCGGCCGGCATCGGCGTGGCCGGCATGGAAGGCGGCTCCGGCTCCGGCGTGATGGGCGGGATTCTGGGCGGTCTGGGCACCGGTCCGGCGCCGAAAGTGCAGGCTGCTCCGCCGAAGAAGGTCAATGTATCCTCCGGTGTCATGCAGGGCAACCGGATTGGCGGGGAGATGCCCCAGTATCCGGCCATTGCGAAAGCGGCAAGAATTCAGGGAACTGTGGTTCTTCAGGCAACGATTTCCAAGGAAGGAACGATCGAAAACCTGCATGTCATCAGCGGCCCGCCTATGCTGCAGTCTTCCGCTATGGAAGCGGTGCGCAGCTGGCGCTACAAACCCTACCTGCTCAACGGGGAGCCTGTGGAGGTTGAAACTCAGGTCAACGTAGTATTCTCGCTCGGGGGCTGATCGCCGGCCCCGCGCGTCCTCGCCGGACGCGGGCTGGCTTCGCCATCGCTCTTCCGGCCTCCCGTCATCGTTTTCGCGGAGAGGTATTCCGTCAGCGCTTTTCGGCATCCATGGCAGCAATCGCCTCAGGAGGAAAGATTCAGTGATTCTCGCTCAGATCCACCAACTCATTGCAAACCCGGCGTCTCTCGGCTTCTTTCAGGAGAACCAGACCGTCGGATTCAGCCCCATCGACCTGTGGAACAACATGGGCTGGCTTGCCCGTGGCGTGTGCTTTGTTCTGTTCATCATGTCGATCTGGTCCCTGGCCGTTATGATCGACCGCTGGCTCTACTTCAACGCTGCCCGCAAGCAATCGCGCGAGTTTGCGCCCCGCGTGGCCGGCGCGCTGAAGGAAGGCAAACTGGATGAAGCGGTGAAGGTCGCGGATCGCAACAAGAAGTCGCACCTTGCCGAGGTGGTCACGGCCGGCCTGCAGGAGTTCCGCAACTACGGCGGCGGCGGGGCGGTGAGCACCGAGCAGATCGAGTCCTCCAAGCGCGCCCTCGAGCGGGCAGAGGCCATCGTTCATGCCAAGCTGAAGAGAGGTCTGGGCAGCCTCGCGACCATCGGTTCCACGGCCCCCTTTGTGGGCCTCTTCGGAACCGTCGCCGGCATCCTCAAGGCCTTCCAGGAAATTGCCACCCAGAAGACCCCCGGTATCGGCGCGGTCGCCGGCGGTATCTCTGAAGCTCTTGTGACTACCGCCTTCGGCCTGTTCGTGGCCATCCCGGCGGTGTGGCTGTTCAACTACTTTACCAACCGCGTGGAAGCCTTTGACGTGGAGATGGACAACTCTTCCAGCGAGCTGATCGACTACTTCATCAAGCAGAGCAGCCGGCGGTAAGCGTGGCGGGGACCCCGGCGCGACGGAAACCGGCGGGCGGGGTGTGCATGGGCGGAAATCCACTGACCGGGAGCAGGCCTGAGCCTGACTCCCGGCTCCTGATCGCCGCTCTCCCATGTGAAACCAAAGCGACGGAGTGTACAAGACATGGCACTGGCAATCAGAGACGAAGGTAAAAAGGTCAACGCAGATATTAACGTCACCCCCATGGTCGACGTGATGCTGGTGCTGCTGATCATCTTCATCGTCATCACCCCCATGCTGCAGAACAAGGTGAACGTCGATCTCGCCCAGAGCACGACCGCGACCCCCATGGACGACGCCAACAAGGAAGACGCCGTGGTGGTGGCCATCACCCGCGACAGCAGAATCTACCTGGGCCAGAACCAGACCACGCTGGCCAATCTTGGTTCTCAGGTCAGCGACGAGCTGCAGAACAAGACCGACAAGATCGTCTATTTCCGCGCCGACGCACGCGCTCACTACGGCACCGTGATGGATGCCATTGACGCCGTCCGCACCTCGGGCGTCGGGGAAGTGGGTATGCTGACCGAACAACAGCAGCCGATCAACATGACGACTCCCACGGCCGGCGGCCAGTGATGCGCACTCCATTACGGAAGAAATGAGGAATTGAACCATGGCAATGAATTTAGGTGGCGGCGGCGCTCTGAATGCAAACCCGAATGTCACGCCCCTCATCGACGTGCTGCTGGTGCTCCTGATCATCTTTATGGTGATCGTGCCGGTGACTCCCCGCGGGCTCGACGCGCTGGTGCCCCAGCCTCCCAAGAATCCGAACCAGCAGCAGCCCAACGACCGCACCATCGTCGTGCAGATTCAGCCGGGCGCGGGTGGCGTACCCAGCTACATGATCAACGACAAGCCATTTCCGAAAAGCGGGCTGGAGTCGGAGCTGAATCAGATCTACTCCACGCGTGCGGAGAAGGTGATGTTCGTCAAGGGCGATCCCAACGTGGATTTCCAGGACGTGGCCTCGGTCATTGACATCGGGCACGCAGTGGGGGTCGATCACATCGGCCTCATCACTCCCAAAATTGCCGCCGGGCAGTGACCGATGCCGGCCCGGCCGCGCGTGACGGCCGGGCTTACTCTGTCGCCTCGCTGCACGCCGGTCATCTTGCCGAAAGCTGCGGACGAAGTACAATCACTGTCACGAGCAAATTCAGTACCTGGCTTTTTGGCTCCCGGCGAGCTGAAGGAGAAGATAGACAGCATGAACCGAATCGTACGTATACCGGTGCTGGCCGCCGCCACAATCGCGCTGGTGGCCTCTGCAACCGGCTGCAAACGCCTGGAGGCCCGCGATCAGCTCAACAAGGGAGTACAGGCCTACAAGCAGGCCAAATACGAAGAAGCAATCGACCACTTCCAGAGGGCCGTCAATCTCGATCCCACCTATCCCATGACCCGCCTCTACCTGGCCACCGCCTATGCCAACGAGGTGGTTCCCAATCTGGACTCTCCGGACAACGAGAAAACGGCTCAGATGGCGATCAACGGGTTCCTGGAGGTGCTGCGCGAGCATCCCGACGATGTAACCAGCATGAAGCAGATTGCCGCGCTCTACTTCGATCTGAACAAATTCGACCAGGCCAAGCAGTGGCAGTTGAAAGTGCTGGTGGCCAACCCGAAAGATGCTGAAGCGGCTTACACCGTCGGCGTCATCGACTGGACTCTGGCGTACAAGAACGCGGTCAAGGCGCTTGCCGCCGACAACATGCAGGATGACGGCGAGGGCAATGTCAAGATGCCGAAGAAAACCTGCAAAGACCTGCAGGATCAAAACACCGACCTCGTCAGCGAAGGCATTAAGTACCTGCAGGATGCCGTTACCGATCGGCCTAACTACGACGACGCCATGCAGTACCTGAACCTGATGGACCGCCGCAAGGCCGACCTGTCGTGCGGCAACGACGCGGAGCGCAAAGCCGATCTGGCCGACGCGCAGGACTGGGTCCACAAGGCCATGGGCGCCCGCAAGGCCAACGAGGAGAAAGCCAACGAAAAGGTCAACGGCGTGGTGATGCAGCAGTAGCCCGCCTCATCGGCCCGGCAAGAGCCCTCGCTGCGGCGAGGGCTTTTTGCGTTTTTTGACACCCCATACCCCATCCCCTATACCCTGTAGTTTCGTGTTTCGCAAAATCCTCATTGCCAACCGCGGCGAAATTGCCCTGCGCATTGTGCGTGCCTGCCGCGAACTCGGACTGGCCACGGTTGCGGTCTTTTCCGATGCCGACCGCGCCGCACTGCACGTGCTCGAAGCCGACGAAGCGTACCGGCTTGGCCCGCCTCCGGCTGTCGAATCCTATCTGCGCGGCGGTCTTATCCTCGATGCAGCGCGTCGCGCCGGCGCCGATGCCATCCACCCCGGGTACGGCTTCCTCTCGGAAAACGCGGATTTCGCCCAGTCCTGCGAAGAAGCCGGAATCAAATTCATTGGGCCTCCTGCAGCCGCCATGCGCGCTCTGGGCTCCAAAACCAGCGCCCGCCAGGCCGCCGATGAGGCTGGAATGCCGCGCACGCCCGGATGCGTGCACGGTCTCGCATCGCCCGAAGAAGCCCTCGCGGTGGCCGCCGGCATCGGCTATCCGGTTATGCTCAAAGCGGCCGCCGGCGGCGGGGGCAAGGGCATGCGCGCCGTCTCCCGCGCCGAAGATCTTCCCGAAGCGTTTGTCACCGCCCAAAGCGAGGCCGAACGGGCCTTCGGCTCCGGCGAGGTCTATCTCGAGAAACTCATCGAGCGCCCTCGCCACATCGAGATCCAGGTGCTGGCCGACGAGCACGGCCACTACGTTTACCTCGGCGAGCGCGAGTGCTCCGTCCAGCGCCGCCATCAGAAGGTCATTGAAGAAGCGCCCTCCGCCGTGGTCAGCCCCGATCTTCGCCGGCGCATGGGTGAGGCCGCGGTGCGTCTGGCGCGCTCGGCCGGATACACCAACGCCGGCACCGTCGAATACCTCGTCGACGACGAACAGAACTTCTACTTCCTGGAGATGAACACTCGCCTGCAGGTCGAACATCCGGTTACCGAGGTGGTCACCGGCCTCGATCTGGTCCATCTGCAGATCCGTATCGCCCAGGGGGAGCCGCTGCCCTTCGCGCAGCGCGATGTCCATCTGCGCGGCCACGCCATCGAGTGCCGCGTGTATGCCGAGGACCCGGACAATAACTTTATGCCCTCGCCCGGCCGCATCACCCGCCTGCTGCAGCCCGGCGGGCCCGGCATCCGCGAAGACTGCGGCATCTACGAGGGCTGGGTCGTTCCCATGGATTACGACCCGATGCTCTCGAAACTGGTTGCTTTTGCGCCTACGCGGCAAATGGCCGTCGCCCGCATGCTGCGCGCTCTCGACGAGTACGTCATCGGAGGCATCGACACCAATCTCAGCCTCTTTCGCCGCATCCTCCGGGATCCGGATTTCAGCGCAGCCCACATCGATACCGGCTATCTTGACCGCCTGCTCGCCGACGGCCCGGTCGCGCAAAACGGGGCCGCTCACGATGGCGCTGCGCATGTTCCCGCCATCGCCGCAGCAGTCTTTGAAGCCACCAGGCCGGCCACCAGCCCGATGGCCGCCGCCGCCAGTTGCGGGGGAGGCTGGAAATCTGCCGCGCGCCGCGAAGCTGCCGGAGGCGCCCACTGGAAGGCTCGCGCATGAAGTTCGACCTCGAAATCGACGGCCGAATCCGCCACGTCGAAATCGACTCCGTGCAGGCCGCGGGTGCATGGAAAATCCAGATCGACGGCGAGCCTGTTGAAGCCGACACCTGCCTGCTGCGCCCCGGCGTTCTCTCTCTGCTCATCGCCGGCCAGTCGCATCGCGTGGTGCTCGACACCAACCTCTCGCATTCCGCCGCGGCTGAGGCAGCGCTCCACCACGGTCACCGGCGCATTCCCTGGCAGGCTGGAGATCCGCGCTCGTTCCGCAGCCGGCGCCGCGCCGCCGGGGCCAAAGGGCCGGTTACTCTCAAGGCCTCCATGCCGGGGCGCGTGGTGCGCGTGCTGGTGGACGTGGGTGACACCGTCTCTGCCCATCAGGGCGTGTTGGTGATCGAGGCCATGAAGATGCAGAACGAGCTGAAATCGCCGAAGGACGGCCGTGTGACTCAACTGCGCGTCGTTGCCGGGGACACGGTCGCCTCGGGCGACGTGCTCGCCATCATCGAATAAGATTTCTCCTCTCCCGGACCATACATCGGGCAGGAATAGGCCCAGCGTGATTCGCTGCGGCAGTCCGCGCCCGCGGCGACCATGCGTCGCCTCATTGCGTCGCTGCGTCCCAAACTGCTTTGCCGATCTCCGCAATCACCCGCTCCCGCACTGCTTCCGGCGCGGCCGAGTCGGCCACAAACACCGCGACCGCCAGGGCGCGGCCATCGGGCAGCCTGATCAGTCCCACATCGTTGGTCGCGTTCGTATAGTTGCGAGCCGTGCCGGAGGTGCCCGTCTTGTCCGCGACCACCGTCCCCGGCGGCAGCTGTGCTCTCAGCCGCCCATCGCCGGTGTGCGTGGATCGCATCCAGCCCAGCAGCAGTTGCGTGTGCTCCGGAGACAGCGGCGAGCCGTCCGCCAGCAGACGCAGCAGCGCCACCATCGCCCCGGGCTGAGCCGTGTCGCGATTTTCGAGGCTGACGTCGCGGCCCAGCGTCTTCTCCGAGTCGTGAATCTCGATTCCGTCGATGCCCAGGCTGCGCACATACGCATTCACCGCTGCCGGACCGCCCAGCGACCGCATCAGGATGTCCGACGCCACGCCGTCGCTGTCCACCAGCGCCCGCTGCATCAGCTCCTGCACCGGCACATCGACGTTGCCGTGCGGATGCGCGTCGCGCAGCGGGCTGTACTGATCGGGCGCAATCAGGTCCGAGGGCAGGAAGCGGATCGTCTGGGTCAGCGTGAAGCGGCCCTGCTCCACCGCGTGCAGCATGGCCATGGAGATGGGCAGCTTGTAGACCGACTGCATGGGAAGCGGCTCGCCGGCATGCAGATTGCAATCGAGCGGGCGGCCAGGCAAAGCGCACGCCACGCCGACGCGGCCATGCGCCTGCGCTGCAATGCGGGCGATCTGAGCGCGAAGCTGGGCGTGGGCGGGGAACGCAGGCGCACACAGCGCGAGGGCGAGCAGCAGAACAAAACGGCGATCGAACATAGGTGGAGATTGTAGCGAACGGCGCGGTGCAAAGCTGTTGCTGCCGCGGGTTCCCCTCACACCCATCCGCCGTCGATGACGCAGCTCTGGCCGGTGATGGCTGCGCTGTCGTCGGCGGCGAGAAACAATACGAGGCGCGCCACTTCCTCGGGCAGGATGAACCGCTTCAGCGCCTGCGCCGCCATCACTTCGGCCTTGTATGCGGGCGTGAACCACAGCCGCTGTTGCCGCTCGGTCAGGATCGCACCCGGCAGAATGCAGTTCACGCGGATATTCTCCTTACCCACTTCGCGCGCGAGGGTGCGCGTCATGCCCACGATCCCCGCCTTCGCCGTCACGTACACCGGCACATTCGTCGACGGGATCACCCAGGCGATCGAACTCATATTCACGATCGATCCGCGCCCGGCATTCCGCATGCCCGGCAACACCGCCTGCGCCATAAAGAACTGGTGCCTCAGGTTCACTGCGATGGACCGGTCCCAGAACTCCGCCGTGACTTCCTCCACCGTGTGCCGCGTATCGTTGCCCGCGTTGTTCACGAGCACGTCGACCGTGCCGAGCTTCCCGATAACAGCTGCAACCGCCGTTTGCAGCGCAGCGATGTCGGTCAGATCGCATTCCACGAAGAGCGGCGCCGGCGCGCCCGCAGCCTCGAGGCGAGCGGCCAGCTGCCTGCCGGCTTCTGCCTGCACATCAAGAAACGCAACCTGCGATGCCTGCGCGGCAAAAGCCTCTACAATCGCTGCGCCAATGCCGCTCGCGCCTCCCGTGACCACCACCACGCGAGAGCGCAGGCTCGGATAAGACGCATACAGGCCGCGATCCGGCATATCGTATCGATGATATCTGCGAGCCACGGTCCAGGGCGGAGCGAATTGTTTTTCGCTCTGCGCCAATCGCTCGGCAAAGCGCTGCAAAAGAGTTTATGTTGGCAGGGGCAGCAAATCGGCATTTTCTCAGGGGGGAAGCGGCACGTGCTGAATCGGAGAAGCTTTTTTAAGCTGGCGGGAACCGCGACGACGGAAGCTGTGTTGGCCACGCAGCTGCGTGCGCTGGCAAAACAGGGTGAGCCAGGGATGCTGCTGCGGCCGGCGCAGACGGAACCCGAACAACCCATCGCCGCGAACGACCACATCCAGATCGCGCTCATCGGCGCTGGCGGTCAGGGCCAGTTCGACACGCGGACCGCGGTGCAGGTTCCGGGCGTAAAACTGGTCGCCGTCGCCGATTGCTACGACGGCCGCCTCGCTCACGCGAAGGAAGTGTGGGGCGCGGACATTCAGACGACGCGCGACTACAACGAGATCCTCGCGCGCAAAGACATCGATGCCGTCATCGTCGGCACACCCGATCACTGGCACAAGCAGGTCTCCATCGACGCCATGCACGCCGGCAAAGACGTCTACTGCGAGAAGCCGATGATCCACCTTTACAGCGACGGCCCGCAGATGATCGAGGCCTCGCGCTCTACCGGCCGCATCCTGCAGATCGGCTCGCAGCGCGTCAGCAACATCATCTACATCAAGGCCAAAGAGCTGCTGGCGGCGGGGACCATCGGCGAACTGAATATGGTGACCGCGCACTGGGATCGCAACTCCGCCGTCGGCGCGTGGGACTACACCGTTCCGCCGGATGCTTCGCTGGAAACGTGCGACTGGGTACGCTTCCTCGGCACCGCGCCCAAAATTCCCTTCAACGGCGAACAGTTTTTCCAGTGGCGCAAGTGGAAGGCTTACGGCAGCGGTGTCGCCGGCGACCTCTTCGTCCACCTCTTCAGCGGAACGCACTTCATCACCGGGGCCAACGGCCCAACCCGCGCCATGGCCACCGGCGGCCTGCGCTACTGGAAGGACGGCCGCAATGTGCCGGACGTGATGCTCGGCCTCTTCGATTACCCCGAGGGCTTCAACCTCAGCCTGCGCGTCAACTTCGTTTGCGGCGGCGCGGAGAACGAAGGCCTCACCTTCACCGGCTCGGAAGGCACCATGGAGATCGGCTGGAACGGTCTAACCGTCACCCGCGTGCCGCGCGAGAAAGATCCCGGCCTGATGATCGGCACCTTCACCACCGCCATGCAGGCGGAGATTCTCAAGGCGTATCGGGAAAAGTATCCCGTCACCGAGCCCACCACGCCCACGCGCATGGGCGTCGACCGCTATGTGGTTCCGGAGGGCTACAGCGACAGCTACGACCACCTGAAAAACTTCTTTGCCTCGGTTCGCTCGCGGCAGCCGGTCGTCGAGGATGCCGTCTTCGGCTATCGCGCAGCGGGCGCGGCGCTGCTCAGCAATCTCAGCTATGACCGCGAAGCGATTGTGAAGTGGGATCCCGTGGCGATGAAGCTGAGTTAACGGCAGGGGATAGGGTTTAGGGATTAGGGTATAGAGAAAGACACTTGAGATCGTCGTAGAGCTTGCACCCCGGCGTCGCTCCTAAACCCTAAACCCTAAACCCTAAACCCCAAACCCTAAACCCTAAACCCTATCCCCTGCCTCACTTCAGCTCCCGCACCCAGATATTCCTGAAGCTGATGGGCTGGCTGGCGTCTCCGTGCGCCTGCAGCTTGATCGGCGCGCGATCGTACGCCTTGTAGAAGGGCTTCCCGATATACAGCGTCTGCCCCTGCAGCTGAAAGTGGTTCTGCACCAGCACGCCGTTGAAGAAGGCGGTGACGTACGCGGGAGACTTCAGCGAACCGTCCGGGTTGAAGCGCGGGGCGGTCCAGATTACGTCGTAGCTCTGCCACTCACCCGGCTTGCGCGCCGGATTCACCAGTGGCGGGCTCTGCTTGTAGATGCTGGCCGCCTGTCCGTTTACATACGTGGTGTTGTTGTACGAATCCAGCACCTGCAGCTCGTACCCGTCGTCGCCCGGACCCGTCGATGCGAGGAACACGCCGCTGTTGCCGCGCGCCTGCCCGCTGCCCGTGATGTCCGCAGGAATCTGGAACTCGACGTGCAGCTGATAGTCCTCGAACGTCCGCCTGGTTTCGATGTTGCCGGCCTTCTTGTTCACGGTGAGGATGCCGTCGTGAACAACCCATGCGGCCGGCGTGTGATCCTGGGCGGACACCCACTGGCTCTCGTCTTTTCCGTCGAAGAGCACGATGGCATCGGACGGCGGATCCGCGTCCGTCGCGCCCGGCGTGACGATCGGCGGCACGGGCTGCCAGACCTCGGTCTCTTCGGGGGTCATTTTGCTCGACTGCTGTGCGAACACGGGAGCGGCGATCAGCCCCGCGAATGCAACGATGGCGAAAACTTGTTTGCGCATGACTCCAGGAGGATAACGCAAACTTTCCCGTTTCATCGACCTCGCGGCAGCGAGGCGCGAATATCCGGCCAGACCATCCAGTATTCTTTGAAAGAAACCGCGCCCAGCCTTCCGTAGAGAGCGCGAGCCGCGGTGTTCTCCGGCGTCACGTTCACGCAGACACGCCAGGCCTGCTGCTCGAGGAACCACGCAGCCATCGGCGCAAACAGTTGCCCGGCGATTCCCTGCCCGCGATGCGTCGCAGCAACGTTGATCCATTCCAGTTCGCCGTCGCAGTCGAAGCGCCGCGTGCGGTGTCCGGCGACGAAGCCAGCCACCGCGCCACCATCTTCAGCAACGAAAGCGGCGCGTTCGGGCAGCGCCCGTTGCGGGTTGTGCGTCCCCGCCAGGTAGCCGGAAATACGCTGCTCCCAATAAGCCTGCGTCTCCCATTCGGCTGCGCGAATGGCGGCCATGCCGGGAATGTCGCGGGGTTCGGCAATGCGGAGTGTGAATAACACGACGAAACATTCTCAGGCTAGCCGGACGACCGGCATATTGACAGGAGAAATGCTTTAATCGAAATTATGCCGCCTCTGTGGAAACCGGAAAGCTGGGAGGAGCGCCTCGCTGAGCTGGAAGCGCGCTCCGGGGAGCGCAAGGAAGCGCCCCTGCGTCGCGATGTCCGCTCGCTCGGCCTTCTGCTGGGGCGCGTGCTCCGCGAGCAGGCGGGCGATGCGCTCTACCACAAAGTGGAAGAGCTGCGGCAGTCGGCAATCCGCCGGCGCGAGGCCCAGGGCAAAGGCCGCCTTCGCGAAGCCGAAGACCTGATGCAGATGGCCGTTCTCGCGGTGAACACGCTGCCCGTCGACCAGGCCTATCGCCTCAGCCGCGCTTTCGCGTTCTACTTCGAGCTCATCAACCTGGCGGAGACCAATCACCGCAAGCGCCGCCGCCTCTCGCTGCAGATCAGCGGCAACGTGGATCGTCGCGAGGCGCAGCGCGGCGAGCTGCGCGGCACGCTGCGCGCCATGCGCGAAGCAGGCATCTCCGCCGACCAGGCGCTCAAGTGGCTGAGCAAGGTGCTGGTGGTGCCCGTTTTCACCGCGCATCCCACCGAGATCGCGCGGAGCTCGGTGCTGATGAAGCGTCGCCGCATGGGCGAGTTTCTGGAGCGTCTCGATCGCATCCCCGTTCCCGACGAGGAGCTGACTGCGCTCGAAGAGGCGCTCACCGCGGAGATCACCGCCCTGTGGCAGACCGACGAGGTGCGCAGCCGCCGGCCCGCCGTGGCCGACGAGGTTCGCATGGGCCTCGACTACTACGACGTGTCGATCTTCGAGACGCTGCCCGGGCTCTATGAAGAAGTCGCGGCGGCGCTCAAGAGCGAATACGGGCTGGAGCTTGAACTGTCGGAGCTGCCGCTGCTGCTGCGCTTTGGCTCGTGGATCGGCGGGGACCGCGACGGCAATCCTTTTGTCACGCCCGAAGTCACGCGGCAGGCGATTCTCGCAGCGCGCGCGCGCCTGCTCAACCACTACGACGAGCGTCTGCAGCAAACCATCGATCTGCTCACAACGTCGGCGCAGCAGCTGCCGGTCAGCGACGAGCTGCGCGCGCGCCTGAAGGACTTTCAGGCGGAGCTGCACCTGAGCGCGGATGCCGCCTTCGGGGCCACCTTTGAGTTTGAAATGTACCGCCGCTATTTGGTGTGCGTCCGCGCGCGTCTGCGCCAAACAGCGGGAAAAACGGTGGACGACCCGCAAATGCCGGAGTCGTCCCTCGCCGGTCTGGCGCCCTACTGCTCGGCGGCGGATTTGCTCGAAGACCTGAAAGTGGTCCGCCGCAGCCTGGCTGCCAACAAGGGGCTGCGCCTGGCCGAGACGCTGATCGATCCCCTGCTGCTGATGGTGCGCACCTTCGGACTGCACCTGCACACGCTCGATATCCGGCAGCATGCGAAGGTGCACCGCAAGGCGCTCGAGGAGGCATCGGCCTGGTGCGCGCAGAACGGCGCTGCTGCGCCCGGCCCGCTCAGTGCGGAGACGCGCGACGTCATAGAGACCCTGCGTGTGGTGGCGGAGATCAAAGCAGGATGCAGCCCGGAGGCGATCCGGCAATATGTCGTCAGCGGCGCGACCTGCGTCGACGACATCACCGCCGTCGTGTGGCTGGCGCGGCTGGGCGGCGTGGAAGTGGCCGGCCATGGCGGGGGCGATGGCCCGCGTTGTGGCGATCCGGGCCTGATGCCCGTGCCGCTCTTCGAGTCCATCGAAGATCTGCGCAACGCTCCTGAGATTTGCCGCACTTTATGGAACTCAGACAGTTACAAAAAGCTGCTGGCGTCGTGGGACAACACCCAGGAGGTGATGCTCGGCTACTCCGATTCGAACAAAGACGGTGGCATGCTGACCAGCACCTGGGAAATTTTCCGCGCCCACCGCGCCCTGCACGAGGTGGCGCGCGAGTGTGGGGTGCGCCTCCGGCTCTTTCACGGGCGCGGCGGCACGGTCGGGCGCGGAGGAGGCCCGACACATCGCGCCATTTACGCGCAGCCGATCGGAGCGTTCGAGGGCCAGATTCGCATCACCGAGCAGGGCGAGGTGCTGCACTGGAAGTATTCCGACGTGGTGCTGGCGGAACGCAATCTGGAGCTGATGGTGGCGGCGTCTCTCGACGCCCTGGCGCGCCCCAACGCGCTGCTGCCTGGCGGCCGCTACTCCGGCGTGTTGCAGCCGGAGTGGGAGAGCGTTTTCGAGGAGCTGTCGGAAATTTCCTTCGCGTACTATCGCGACCACATCATCGGCGATCCCGATGTGCTGCACTACTTCGAGGTGGCAACACCGGTGGCCGAGCTGGAGCATGCGCGCATCGGGTCGCGCCCGGCGCGCCGCCGCGGCCAGATGAGCTTCGAGAATCTGCGCGCCATTCCCTGGGTCTTTGGCTGGACGCAGAGCCGCCTGCTCGTCCCCGCGTGGTTCGGCGTGGGCACGGCCTTCGCCGAGTTTGCGAAGAAGCCCGGCGGCGCGGGGCTGCTGCGCGACATGATGGCCGAGTTTCCGCTCTTCATCGACGTGGTGCGCAACGTGGAAATGGCGCTGGCGAAAGCGGACCTCGGCATCGCGTCGCTCTACGCCTCGCTGGTCCCGGACGCCGCGTTGCGCGAACGCGTCTTCGGCCTGTTGCAAGCCGAATTCGAGCGCACCCGCGAGGCCGTGCTGGAGGTGACCGGACAAAAGGATCTGCTCGAATCGAATCCGGTGCTGGCGCGCTCTATTTTGCTGCGCAATCCCTACGTCGACCCCATGAGCCTCATCCAGGTGGATTTGCTGCGGCGCAAACGCGCGGGCGAAGACACCGACGAGGTGAACCGCGCCATCGCCGGCACCATCAGCGGCATCGCCGCGGGGCTTCGCAATACGGGTTAATCGGCACAGCAGACCGGGAGACATGCACAGGACCCCGTGCCGGCAGGTACCTGCTCGAACCTGTTCGAGCTGGTCGTTCCCGAATCGGGGCGGGCGTTCTGCCGCGGTCTGTTTCAGGAATGCCCCTGAGAGAATTCTTAGCTTTCCTGCTCGTGCCGATGACATTCCTCTTACCCTCGGCTCATGGAGGAATTGCGCATGCAGCGGGAATCCAATCCTGATGACATTCACACCATTCTGAGCCGCTTCCAGTCATGGACAGGCAAGCAAACCGGCAACCGGCCCAGGGAGCTCGAGGAAGACGTGCGCGAGATTCCTTATGAAGAGGCCATGGGCCGGCTGCGCGGCCGCCGCGCACCGCAGTCCGCCGCGGCAGCCGTGACTCCCGTGGAGCCAACTGCAGCCGTTCCCGTCAAACTGTCCGTGTCCGCCGCTGCGCCGAAGCCGGCAGAGGCGGACACACCCCACCGTGCTTTGCCGAAAAAGACATCCGCCGCGCCGCGCAGACTGGCGGCTGTTCCTGCAGACACAGCGCCAAAATCCACATCGGCTGCGGCGACGCGCGGCCTGCAGCAGTCCACGCCGGCGGCGAAGAAGAAATCGGACCCCTCCACGGCAAAAAAGCGAACAGCGAAGACCGCTCCACCGGTCGCGGCCGCGGCCAGGAAGCCAGGTTCTCAGAGAGCCGCGCCGCACCAGGCCACGCAGACGGATTTTCGCCACGTCTTGGCGAAGAGCGTGCAGCGGAAATCGACCCCTGCGCCCACGAAATCGAACAGGCTGGACCGCAGCCAGCGCGTGTCGGTGCGGCTGTCTGATGCGGAGGAGCACAAGCTCCAGCAGTGCGCGGCCAGGGCGGGCGTAACGGTGTCTGAGTACCTGCGCCGGCGCGCTCTGCAAACGGAACCGGCACAGGCCGAGGCGCGGCGAAACCAGTACCGCGGGCCGGAACAGCCGAAGACGGCGGCTCAGTTCAGCCCCGCAGTCTCCGCGCCGGTAAAGAGCAGCTTCGGCGACTGGATTACCCTGCTTCGCAACCGATTCCTGTCGTCGCCGGTGCGATTCGCGGAGCGTGCTTAAAGGGACGCGCGATCTGCGCGCGCCATCGCATCCACTATTTTCCCGTTGCCGGGCTGCTGGATTGCTGCTGCACCTGGGTCGCCTTGTCGTTCTGGAACGTCACCGCCCAGCGCGCGGGGCCGGCGTCGTAATAGACGGTGCGGTTGCCGTAGTCGGACGAGTCCGACTGCTGCATCACGCCCACCGCCATAGTTGTCTGCAGCTCGTTCATGCCGGTGATGGGTCGATGCTGATCGATTGCCTGCCAGACGTTCACAGGCCAGAAGTTGTACATCTGCCGTGGATCGTCGTAGTAGAAGATTTTGTCGCAGTAATACGTCGAGTCCGTTCCCTGGATGTAGCCGATGGCGGTAGCGTACTGTTGGCTGTCGCCGGGCATGGTGAATACAGCGAAGGCCTGCTTATCGCCGTGTGCAATGCGGTTCGCGACGCTGGCAGGGACCTTTTGCAGGACGATATCGACGACGTCGAGCCGCTGCGCGCTGGGCAGCACGCCGGCTTTGTGCGCGAACTCGACGTGGTGCGCGGTATACGGGTAGTAGTCCAGCTCGTAGCCGGCGTGGATCCACACCGGCTTGCCGATCAGGTCGCGCGCCGACTTCAGGTCGTCGATAAACAGCTGGCGAGGCTGCACCATCTCGTCCTGCGTCAGCGGCCGCTCCTGTGCCCGCGGCGGCACGGCCACGGGCCGATTGCGCGCCACGTTGATGCGCCAGATGCCGAAGGCGAGCAGGGCAATGGGGATGAGGATCAGCAGGGCAGCTTTTTGCCAGGTCTTCATTGCGCTCTCAGCATACTCAGATGCGCGGCCGCGGGAAAGGCGGCGACGCTGAAGGCCGCGCCCTCCGGCTAGGTGAGGCCGCGGCGGGCGAGATCGGCAAGCGCCAGCGTCAGCAGGCGCGAGCCGTTCAGCGACTCCGGGCGCCGGATGGTTATGCCCAGGTTAGCGCCGAAGTCCCGAAAGCCGACGTCGATGTCGTAGAGAATCTCCACGTGATCGCAAAGAAAGCCGATGGGCTGGATGATCAGGCTGGTCGCTCCCTGCTTGCGCAGCGCCGTCAGTGTGTCCTCGACGGTCGGCCCAATCCATGGACCGCCGGACATCCCCTGGCTCTGGAAGGCGAAGAACCAGTCCTGCTCCGAGAGCCCGCGAATCCGCGTGGCCACCAGCGATGCGGTGAGTTTTGCCTCGATCGGATAGGGATCGGCGGGTTCCGGCGGCAGATGGTGATCGGGTTGCGGAGCAGCCATCACCGTGCGGCAAGGGACGCTGTGAGCGGTGAACAGGACCGGAATCGGCGTCCCGATCTCTGTCACAAACGGCTCCCGCAGCGCTCGCAGCCGTTCGGCGAAGGCGTCGGCGAGCAGCGGGTGGCCCGCCCAGTCTTCCACAAAGCGCAGCTCCAGCTCATTTTCCGCGGCGGCAAACACCGCCCGGCGATAGAGCCCCACGCTGGTTCGCGAGTTTTGTGGAGCGAGGCAGATCACGACCGCGCGCGTTATGCCGTCGTCGCGCATCCTGCGGACCACGTCGGCAATATAAGGCTTCCAGTTGCGCATGCCCACATAGACCGGTCGACGCAATTCCTCCTCGAGCAGGTGGCCCTGTTCGAGCGTCAGCCGGGTGAGCGGGCTTCCGCCGATCCGGGCGAAGCGATGGCTCACTTCTTCGATCACTTCCTGCGGCAGCGGCCGTCCACCGGTCACCCGCGACAGGTATTCAGGGATTTCCCCCACCACGTCGGGGGTGCCATGGGCCAGCAGCAGGACGGCGTCAGCCACGATGCGGCTCCAGTACTTTCGGAGCATAGGCGCGGACGAACTGCACCACCGCCTGGACGTTTTCAACCGGCGTGCCGGGAACGATTCCGTGGCCGAGATTGAAAATGTGGCCCGGCCGCCCGGCCGCCTGATCGAGGATTTGCTGCACCCTGGTGCGGATCAGCTCCGGCTCGGCAAACAGCGTAATCGGATCGAGGTTGCCCTGCACCGCGCAGGCGTAGTCCAGCCCGCGCCACGCCTGGTCGAGCGGCGTGCGCCAGTCGAGACCCAGCACGTCCGCGCCGGTCTCGCGCATGGCGGGCAGCAGGCTGGCCGTATCCACGCCGAAGTAGATCACGGGAACGCCCAGCGACTGCACCTCCCGCACCAGCACGCGTGTCGCCGGCAGGACGAATTCGCGATAGTCAGGGACGGCCAGCGCACCCGCCCAGCTGTCGAAGATCTGGATCGCGTCGGCGCCGGCGGCGACCTGCTGCGCGGCAAATTCGCGGAGAACCACGCACAGCTTGTCCAGCAGCTTCCGCCAGGGGCCGGGCTGGCGATACATCATCTTCTTTGTCTCGATATAGTTCCGCGATCCCCCGCCCTCGATCATGTAGCTGGCCAGGGTAAACGGGGCGCCGCAGAACCCGATGATCCCAATGCGGTCGTGGAAATGGGAAACCACCCTCTGGATGGCTTCCGCAACGTAGCTCAGCTCGCTTGCTCGGGTCGTCTGCAATGCCTCAATGCCGGCTGCATCGCGCAGCGGCTTGTGAATCACGGGTCCTTCCCCTGCCTGGAATTCGAAATCCAGGCCCATGCATGCGAGCGGCAGCAGCAGGTCGGCAAAAATGATGGCCGCGTCCACGTCCAGCCTTTCGGCGGCGGTGATGGTGACCTCGGCGGCCAGCTCCGGCCGCCTGCAGATCTCCAGCAGCGAATGGTGGCGGCGCACTTCCATATACTCGCGCATGTAGCGGCCTGCCTGGCGCAGAAACCACACCGGGGTGCGGTCGACCGGCTGGCGCAGGCAGGCTCGAACAAAGCGGGTGGCGCGAACGGAGAGATCGGGGGCGCTGGAGGGCATCGGAGCTACAAAAAAGGTAGCAGGAAGCGACGCGGAGCGGAAACCTGCATTTCCTGCGTGGCGTCAAAGCTCCTTCCGTATACTGGCGTGTCCGCAAATCCTCCGTACGGAACCGCTGCGGGGCGGTCTGCGTATGATTGCCCATGAGCCTTGCGGGCGCCATGACGTGGAACCTGGGAATGATGGGATTCCCAGCGAGCCGGACGGTAGTCCGGTCCGGTCAGACGCCGCCGCCGGGCCAGCTTCGCACACCCGGGGGGCAGCAGTCGAATCCGGCGGAGCGCTGGCAAAAAAAAGAGCAGTCCGGGGAACGGATTCACGAACGGGGCGGGGACAGAATCCTGGAGAAGCCTGTGGAAGCCGAGTGGCAGGTCCTGGTGGAGCGGTGCCTGAAAGGGGACTCGTTCGCGTGGACTGAGCTGGTGAAGGCGCATCACAGACGTGTGTACGGATTGTGCTACCGCTTTACGGGTTCCGCCACGGATGCAGAAGATCTGACCCAGGAAGTGTTCCTCAAGGTCTACGGGAACCTGACCGCCTTCGATCTGGCGCGCGGCACGTTCCAGACCTGGCTGACCACCATGACCCGCAACCTGCTGGTGGATCATTTCCGCCGCTCGCGGGCGCTGCGAGTGACGGATTCGATCGATGCGGGCTGGGACGGCGACGGGGACGAGTTGCCGCTGACGCAACGTCTGGCCGAGACCGGCGCCTCGCCGCACGACCGCGCAGTGCAGAAAGAAATTGAGAAGATGGTCCAGGAAGCTCTGACCAAGATTTCGCCGGAGCTGCGGGAAGCAGTCATCTTGCGCGATCTGCAGGACATGGACTACAAGGAGATCGCCCAGGTGCTGCACATCCCCGAAGGTACTGTAAAGTCGAGGATCAGCCGGGGCCGGGCGGAACTGGCCCGTTTGCTGGAGCGTAATAAAGGGCAAGTGGTGTAGGTATGGCGGAGCAGAACAAATTCGGGAAAATGCCGGACGCCACCCCGGGCGGCGGCGGACTCCGCTGCGAAGAATGGGAGGCGCTGCTGGCCGACGCGCTGGACGGGCTGCTGCCCGCGCGCGAGGCGGCGGCGTTCCATGCCCACAGCGGCAGCTGTGCCGGCTGCGCCGATCTGCTCGCCCACGCGAAACAGGGCCAGGAATGGCTGGTCTATCTTCATAATGAACCGGAGGTTCCGGCCGGCCTGGTCGGCAAAATTCTGGATAGGACGGCAGGCGCCGGAGCCATCCCGGTGCCGGTGCTGGCCGGAGCCGGCCAGGGCGTTGGCGCCGCGGCCATCGCAGTGCCCATGCGGCGAAGCTTCCACGAGACTCGCCTGCTCATGACGGTGGCCATGGCCTTCTTCTCCATCGCGGTCACCCTCAACATGGCGGGAGTGAAGGTGACCAGCCTGCGTCTGGCAGATTTGCGGCCTTCCACCATCAGCAGCACCCTCTCGCGCCAGTTCTACGGAGCGCGCGGGTCGGTGGTGCGGTTCTACAACAACATGCGGTTCGTTTATCAGCTGGAGTCAAAAGTCCGGGAGCTGCGGCGCGACGCCCAACAGGCCCCTTCGGCTCCGGCGAAGAGTGCGCCATCGAAACGGAGCGACAAGGACGGGTGGCTGAATCCGGGTCCTGTGCAGGGCGAGATGCTCAACGCAGGGCAGCGGTCAGCGGTCAGCCACCGGCATTCGCAGCTCAGAGCACAGAGCTCATTCATCAACGAAGGAACAGAGGCTGACCATTTGATTTCCCTGGGGACTCACAGGGCCGGGCCGCGGCGGGTGACTGAATCCGCCGGGTACGAGGGAAGGAGCCTGGCATGAACTATTGCGTTAACCACTCCGATGCGGCGGTCACCGCTTATTGCCAGAATTGCGGAAAAGGGTTGTGCTCGGCTTGCGCGCGCACGGTTCAGGGCAACATCTTCTGCGACCAGTGCCTGGCGGGCCGAACGGCAGGAATGCCCGTTGCGGGCACCGGCCCTGCTGCCGGCGCAGCGCCAGGTTCTGCTGCGGGTCCGGGTGCGCCGGGGGCCTATAGCGGCTCTATGCCTCCGGGCGCGTACCCGCCGGGCTGGGTTCCACCGCCACCCTCCGGCCCGAATCCCGGAACAGCGACCATTCTCGGGTTTATCCCCGGCGTGGGAGCCATGTACAACGGCCAGTACATCAAGGCCATCGTGCATGTGCTGGTCTTTGTGGTCCTCGTGGGCATGTCGGACCGCTTCTGGTTCTTCGGCCTGCTCATCGGCTTCTGGGTTCTCTACCAGGTCTTTGACGCCCACCAGACGGCGAAAGCCCGCCGCGATGGGCTGCCGCTGCCGGACCCCTTTGGTTTGAACGAGTTGGGGAACCGGATTGGCGGACACACGGGCCCGATTCCTCCTCCCGTTCCTCCTCCGCCAGCCCCTCCGGCGGGCACGCCGCCCACCCCCGGCGCCACCGGGACGCAGGCGAATCCGTACGCCGACTGGGCTGAGCAGGCCCGCCAGCAGGCACATCAGTGGGGCGAACAGGCTGGCCAGTGGGGCGAGCAGTTGCGGACGCGGATCGTGGCCGAAGCTGCCCAGGCATCCCAGCCCTACCCCCCGGGATCCGCTGCGTGGGGTGGAGGACCGGTGGCTTCCGGATTCACGCCACCGTTTCCGCCTCCCGCGGGAGGCTGGGCCGCGCCGCCTCCTGCAGCCGCATGGGCCCAGCCCGGCTATGTGCCGCCCGGCGGGGTCCCGCCGATCCCCCCCGTGCCGCCCATTCCGCCGCAAATGGAGCTGGAGCGGGCACGCCGCGAGCCGATCGGGGCGATCGTGCTCATCCTGCTGGGCATGCTGTTTCTTTTCAATACCATGGGGTTTTTCAGCTTTGGATGGGTGAGTCATGGATGGCCGCTGATTATCGTCGCTGTCGCCATTTGGCTGCTCATGCGAAACAGTCCTGGCCGCTTTGGATTTGCAGCACGCGTACCGCCGAAACCGCCGGAAACGCCGCAGGATGCTGACGCGAATCGGCCGGGAGGTGGGCAATGAACCAATACCTGTTCTTACGCAGAATGCGCGGCCCGATCTTCCTGCTGGTCTTCGGAATCACCGCAATCCTGGCCGAGTACACAAACATCGGCTACGGCGACAGCTGGCCCCTCTACATCATCGCGTGGGGGATCTTGAAGCTGGCGGAGAACGCCATCCTGGCGCAAAACCCGCCACCGCCGCCAGGGCAGGTTCCCGGATACCCCCCTCCGCCGGGCTACGGAACCTGGCCGGGTTACGGAGCTGCAGGGTACGGACCCGCGGGGCACGGGGCCGCGAACTACGATCCCGCGGGGCAGCCGCCGCCGGGGACCGCACCCGGTGCGGGAAATCAGGGCGGATCGAACTCCTCGACGGCCATTGTGCCGGCCGAGGGTGAGGACAGGAGGTAATTATGGGAAGCGCACCTCCGCCGTATTCGCCGCAGGATGCCCGCTGGCAGGCACGGGAGATGAAAGCCCAGGCACGGGCGCAGAGGGACCAGTGGAAGGCTCAGGCCCGGGCGCAGAGAGCGTATTACCGTGCCTGCTGGCGAGGGGCTCATCGGCCTTCGTTCATCGGCCCGGTGGTTCTGCTGGCCATCGGAATTATTGCTCTGCTCATCTCCACCGGGCGCATGGACGCCGTCGATTTCTGGGCCTGGTATGCGCACTGGTGGCCCATGCTGCTCATCGGCCTGGGCGCCCTGCTTCTGGGCGAGTATTTCCTCGACTGGCACAGCCCCTGGGTAGGCCGGCGCCCCCTGGGCGGACTGGTTTGGCTCGTGATACTGCTCATCTGTCTCGGATGGATCTCGCGCGAAGGCCACCTGGTAGGGCCCTTTGCCTGGGAGTTCTCCGGAGACAACGGCAACGACTTCTGGAGCTGGATGGGCCCGGAGCACGACAACGACGTACAGATCGATCAGGTCCTGACCGCGGCAAAGCCCTCGGTGAGCATCAGCGACCCGCGCGGCGACGTGACCATTACGCCCTCCAGCGACGGCAAGCTGCATGTTCGCGCGCACGAAATGGTGCACCGGACCTCGGACGACGAAGCCAGAAAAATCTTTGGCGAGCTGAAGCCGAAGGTGGAGACGTCCTCGGGCGGCGCCGTCGTCAGCGTCCCTGAGAAAGACGGAGCGCGCGTGGATCTGACCGTGGAGATGCCGGCTGCCTCCTACGCCACCGTAACCGCCGAGCATGGCGACGTGACGGCCGACGGCCTCAACGACGGTATTCAGGTGACCGATGACCACGGCGAGGTAAAGCTGGAGGACATCAGCGGCGACGCGCAGGGTCACATGGACCAGGGAGACTTTTCCGCGCACAACGTGCAGGGCAAGGTCCTGGTGGACGGCAACGGCGATGACATCACGCTGTCTGCGATCAAAGGAGCGGCCACCATCGACGGCGATTTCTACGGCGACATTCACATGGAGCAGATGAGCGGCGCGGTGCACTATCAGTCCAGCATGACGACGCTCGATATCCCGCGCCTTGACGGATCGCTGACGCTCGACAAGAGCGACCTGAGCGTGAGCCGCGCTGCCGGTCCGGTGCGGGTGATCGCCAAGTCCAAAGACATCGACCTGACTCAGGTTGCCGGCGACGCTCACATTGAAGACAGCGACGGCGACGTGGATCTGGTGACGGCCTCGCCCCTGGGCAACGTCCAGGTCACCGATCACACCGGCAACGTCATCGTGACCATGCCTGAGGATGCCAGCTTTACCGTCACCGGCAGCACGAGCGACGACGAAGCGGTGCGGACCGATTTCCCGCTGCACATGGCCACCGATGGCGGCCGTCAGACGCTGAGCGGCTCCGTGGGTCACGGCGGAGTTCAGCTCCAGCTGGAGACGGAGCATGGGAACCTGGAGCTGCGCAAAGGGACGAATACTACGCTGGCCGCAACGCCATCGGATCAGTCTCAGCCCGCGGTGACCGCACCCGGAGCGAAGCACTTTCGCGCCCCGGCTGGCGTGAAGCCCGAGGTGAAGCAGCAATAAGGGACGAAGAGAAAGCCGAGCCGCGAAGAAAGAGGTGAAAGGAGCCTCTACTTCGCGGCTTTTTCTGTGAAAAATAGCGGCCGCACCAGGTCCTCAATGCGCGTCAGCACTTCGTCCAGGCCCAGAGAGGTGGAGTCGATGACGATCGCGTCGGGCGCAGGGCGCAACGGCGAGTTGGCGCGATTCCGGTCGCGCCGGTCGCGCTCGCGGAGTTCCTGAGAGATCGAGGCATGGTCGGAGTTCGATGGCGGCGCTCCCGCGCCGGCTGCAACGGCAGCGTTCTGAGCATTCTGTTCGTAGCGGCGCTGGCTCCGCGCCTCGGGCGACGCATCGAGGAAGACCTTGACGTCGGCATCCGGAAAGACGACCGTCCCGATGTCGCGCCCTTCCATCACCACGCCGCCTTTGCTGCCGAGATTGCGCTGCAGGTCCACCAGCCACTTACGGATCGCAGGGTGAACGCTCACCCGCGACGCTCCCTGCGTAACGTCGGAGTCGCGAACCCGCTCCGTAACGTCCTCGCCATCCAGATAAACGCGGTTGCCTGCGCGGTCGGCTTCCAGTCTGATCTCTGTGTCGCGGGCAAGGCGTTCGAGGGCGACCGAGTCGTCGAAGTCGTGATCGGACAAAATCGCCTTGAGCGCAAAGGCGCGGTACATGGCGCCGGTTTCGAGATAGAGCAGGCCGAAGTGCTGCGCCAGATGACGCGCCACCGTGCTCTTGCCGGCGCCGGCCGGGCCATCGATGGCGATGATGGGATCGCGGCTCATTCGGGTTTCTCGTCCTGGCTGCGATTCTTGCGCGGTTTTTGCTCGCCGCGGGCCTTCGGAGCACGAAAAGTTTTGCCGGGCCCTGGACCGGGCCGGAATTCACCCCGGCCTAACGGACCGGATGGGGCCTTGCGCGGCCCTTCAGGCGTTCCCCGGGCCGGGCCGAATTTCGCGGAGCCGAATTTCTTCGGACCAAACTTCGCCGGGCCGCTCTTTCTGGTCCCGAATTTCCCCGCCCCGAATTTTCCCGCCCCGAACTTGCCGGGTCCTCGCCGTCCCTGGGGCCCGTTAAAAGCCGGCTTGCCGGATCGGGGCTTGCCTTCTCCCCCCTGCGCCGCGTCGAAGGGACGCGCCTTACCGGGGAATTCTTTCGCAGCGCGGCCGGCGACCGGGCGCGCCGAGCGGCCTTCCCCGAAACCCTTGCCGCGCTGCGGACGGTCCCCGCTGCGGGAGCGATCGAAGATTTTGCCGCCAAAGTCCCGGCGCGGACGAAACTCCGAAGGGCCGCGCTCATCCCCCCGCGCTTGCCCGGAGGGCCGGTCGCGGCGCTGGAACGGCGGGCGGGCGCCACGTTGCGATTGCTTCTCAGGACGACGTGCGCCGGCGGGACGATTCTTCTGCTGCCACGGACGGCCTTCGCCGCGCGGGCGCTCGGTGCGTGGGTGCTCGGTTGGGTTGTCGCGTGGCGGAAACGGGCGTCTGCCTTCGCGATTCTCGCTGCGGAATTCCCCGTTTCCCCGCCTTTGCCAGGGCTTTACGCCGCGCTTGTCAGGCCGCGTGCCGCGGCTGTCTTCCTGCGCCGGACGCGGTATGCCTGCGCGCTCGCCCTGCGTGCGGGGAAACCGCGCAGGGATTTTCTTGTCCCGCTGCTGCCAGCTCCGCTTCCTGTCAAAGGGTCGCGACGGCTGGCCTTCGCGCCGCGGGGCGTCGCCGCGGGCCGCTGCGTCTCGAGATCCAGCGTCGCGCGCGCGCGCCGCCGGGCGAAATTCGCGGCGAGGCGGCCGGGCATTCCGGGGACGGCCGGTTCGTTCTTCGCTGCGCGGCTGGCTGGGAAAACCTCCCTGGGATCGACGCTGCGCAGGTAGGAAAGCTCGCGCTGGCCGCACAGGCGAGGGTTCAGATGCCCCAGGAGCGGCTTCAGGCTCCGCCTCGGGCGCAGTTTCCGGCAGCGAGCCTTCCAGGAACAACAGCGTCTGCGAGGCGACTGACATGGTCGCAAACTGTCGAGCGGCGGTCATGCCGTGCAGCACTTCGCGGATGCGCGACCGCGCGGTCAGGGGCGACAGGAAGATTTCCGCCTCCTCAGCCGTGGCCGCAACGGCGGAGCGCAGATAGAGCGAAAGGAGCGCGGAGAGAGCCGTAGGCTGCGCGGTGTTAGCGCCGGTAGCCAGCTGCGCCGCATAGCGATCCCTGACGAGGCTCCAGCGCGTCGGTTCCCCGGGCGTGTACACCGGCAAGGCGCGCAGGCTGGTCCACAGCTCGATCAGCGCGCGCTGCACCGCTGCTTCTGTGAGCTCGCGGCCCAGGACCTCGCGGATTTCTACGGCGGTCTGCGCGCTCTGCTGCTCCAGCGCCTCCCACGTGCGCACCACGATCGGCGCGGCGCGGTTGCCGGGCGCGGCTTTCCACTGGCGATCTCCGCGGACAGCAGCAACCCAGGGCAGAACCTCGGGCGTAATCAGAAAGTCCGGCTGCTCGGAAAAGGTTCCCAGCAGATTCAGCGGAATGGCGCGGCCGGCGTCGATCAGCCGCGCGGCCAGTTCCATTGCCGTGGCGATGGCGCCGGCCGAAGGCGCGATGCCGGGTGCGCCCATCGTGGCTTCGACCAGCGACGGCGCCGGCGCGGGCAACTGCGCATGCCGGGGCAGAAACAGGCAGAGGCCCGTCTCTTCCAGCCAGGCAGCCGCATCGTCGAGGGTCAGGAGCGGCGCGGCGTTCTGGTGCCACAGCGCGGCACGCGCGATTTGTAACTGTTGCTGATTCAAAAAAGGGCCTGCTTCGGTTGCGGGACGGGGTGGCGCCGGGCGCTAGATTCGCTGGAATGCCCGCTGAATGTCTTTCCATGAATATCGTAAAGCAATCGGGCGGCCGTGGGGGCAGCTGGTCGGGTGGTCAGTCCGCGCCAGTTCCTGGAGCAGCCACTCCATGCGTGCCGGGTCCAGCGGCATATTTACCTTGATGGCAGCGTGGCAGGCGATGGAGGCGGCAATGCGCGTGCGCGCCGTTTCGAGGTTGTCCGACTGCGCAGAGGCGCCGGGCTGTTCCAGCACCTCGTGGATCATGCGCTCCAGCTCGTGCCCCCCCAGGCCTGCGGGCGCCGCTTTGATGGCGATGGTGTGGGGGCCGAACGGTTCCGCCTCGCAGCCGTTTTGCTCCAGCTCCGCGGCGAGCGTGGAAAAGACCACCATCTGCTGCGGCAGCAGGTCGATGAGCATGGGCATCAGCAGGCGCTGGCGCTCCACCCGCTCCGTCTGGCGCTCGCGCAGGATTTTCTCGAAGAGTACGCGCTCGTGGGCGACATGCTGATCGATGATCCAGAGGCCTTCGTCGTTGGTGGCCAGAATGAACGACTCGCGCAGCTGGCCCAGAGGCTTCAGCGAAGCCAGAGAGTGCAGTGAGGGCGCGGGTTCTCCGCCTTCCGGCAAAACCTGTTCGGAGCAGGCGTGGCCATTGGAGCCGGCGCTGGGCTGGATGCTTGCGGCAGCCGCCATCGCGGTGGCGGGCATCGTTCCCCCAGGGCGCACGCCGTGGGCCGGCGCAGCAAACGGCAGGGGCACTTCGTCCGGCCGCGGCTCGGGGGGCGCCAGCGTGAACGCAGATGCGTCTCCGCTTTGCGGCGGCGGTTCGGAGGCCGGGGCTTCCGCAAACGCTTCCTCTTCTGCCCCGACTGCCGGAACCAGCGAGGACGATGCGCGCGGGCTGTCGGTAAGCGCGGAGAGAAAGCTGGCCGCCGGACGCGCCTTCATCAGCGTCATGCGGATCGATTCGCGGACGAAATCGTGCACCAGCGACTGCTGGCGAAAACGCACCTCGGTTTTGGCCGGATGCACGTTGACGTCGACCTCGTGCGGCGGCATCTCCAGAAAGAGCAGCATCACCGGGAACGACGTGGGCGGGATGATGTTCCGGTATGCCTCGGTGACGGCGTGCAGGATGAGCCGGTCGCGAATGAGCCGCTGGTTCACGAAAATGTAGATGGAATTGCGATTCAGCTTTTGCAGCGCCGGCCGCGAAACAAAGCCGGTGACGCGCAGCGAGCCGGGATCGGGAGGCCGATAATCTTCGCCGCGCCGCCACGGCGGCGGTTCGGGGATGCCGGCATGGTCGAAACGGCGCTCGGCGGCCATCGGCAGCAGTTGATCGAGCGTCTCCCGCCCGAAGATCTGATAAATCCGCTCCGAAGCCTCGCGCACCGGCGGAGCGGTCAGCAGCGCATGCGTGGCGGAGTGCAGCTCAAAGTGAATCTCGGGATGGGCCAGGGCGTAATGCGTCACCAGCGCCGTCACGTGAGCCAGCTCCGTCGTCTCAGCGCGCAGAAACTTGCGCCTGGCCGGCGTATTGAAAAAGAGATCGCGGACGGCAATCGTCGTCCCCTGCGGGCTGCCCGAGTCTTCGACAACCAGCACCTTGCCCCCGGCGATTTCGACGCGCGTGCCGGTGGGCACGTCCGGCGGGCGTGTCACCAGCTCGAGGCGCGCAATCGACGCGATGGAGGGCAGCGCCTCTCCGCGGAAGCCCAGCGTCGCGATCGAGAGCAGGTCGTCGGAAGAGCGGATCTTCGAGGTCGCGTGCCGCTCGAATGCCAGCAGGGCGTCGTCGCGCACCATGCCGCACCCGTCGTCGGCGATGCGGATGAGGCTCCGGCCACCGGCTTCCACCTCGACGCGGATGCGCGTGGCTCCGGCATCGAGGGCGTTCTCCAGCAGCTCCTTCACCACGGAGGCGGGACGGTCGACCACCTCGCCGGCGGCGATCTGATTGGCGACCTGGTCGGAGAGAATGCGGATGCGGCCCATGACTGGATCTGGTGGCTCATTTCAAGAATACGCGGCGGGGGACGGGACGAGATGAGCTACATTTTGAGGGGATTCAGGATCAGAAACTGTTCGGCATCGGCAGCCTTCAGCAGGGCATCGTCGGCGCTGACGAAACAGAAGTCCGATGCCTGCAAAGTGTTTCGCATAACGATGGAGGTTGCGAGATGCAAGGCGTCGAGAGCGCGCAGCGGATGGCCGTCGAGGACCATCCTTGCCACGTCGATGACTGCGGGACTGACAGGCTGCTCAACAATCCGGACGCTTTCCGCTTCCAGCCCGTCCAGGGCCTGGCCGGCGTCGGAGGGGAGGATTTCTCCCACCCTTTCGCGCCGCCTGATCGCCGAACGGACCTCGAGCGATGCCAAAGAAGAAACCAGCTTTCGCGTGTCCTCCACTGTTTCCAGCAACTCGATCAGCGGCTCGGAACCCTGTTCCAGGACAAACAGCTTTGCGAAGGCGCTGGACTCAAGGAAGTAGTACGTCAATACGTTCCTCTGTCACGCAAAATGGTCGAAGAGAGCGGCTCGCCTTGAATGCGAACGGGCGAATAGCGTCGCCCTCCTGTTCCATTGGAAGCGGAGCTTCGAGGGCGAATCGGCTGCTTCAGCCAGGGCTGCGGCCGGGGATCCGAACCACCCTCGGCAACTGCGCCCCGATCACGGACGCGCTGGCGAATGCGTCTCCCCAGCACTCGTGCGATCTCACGGGCCTTTGCATCGTTGCTTTGGTCGCCCATGCGATCCAGTACCTCCCTGACGATTTGTGGGTCTGTCTTCGCCATGGCATCAGTTTATGCGCTTTCTGTGGGGGTGGGAATTCGATGCGGGACGCAATCGGGTGATTCGGATTTGGACGCCCCGGGTGAGTGGCAACCCGATTGCGCGCCCCCGCCTCAAGTCCCTCCGTCAACGCGCCGAAGCAACGAGTGTGTGGTGCAAAAAGGGCTCCGGCGATGGAAGTGGATCGAGTTTCGCAGATGAATGGCGTAGGGCGCGACAACGTTCCGTCGTGGCCGAAGACCGCCAACCGGCGCCGCAAGTTTGTCGAGAACATCGAAGATCCTGAGAGCGAGGCCGGCGCCGAGGCGTCAGAGCAGGAAGAAAGCGCGGAAAAGCAACCCGCCGACCAGGACAACGACCGCGGCGGCGCCCTCAACGTGATCGCTTAAAGCGCGGCCACGGCAGACCGCCTCAGACTCAGAGCGCAGCCAGAATCGCGTCCGCGATGCTCGCAGCCTCGACGGCCGGACGCACCTCATGGACGCGCACGATCGACGCTCCGGCCAGAATCGCCGCAGCCGTTCCGGCGAGCGTGGCGTTCCCGCGCTCCCCGGCCGGAACATCGGCAACCCCGATGGCCGCGCCCACCGTCCTTCCCAGAAACGACTTGCGCGATACTCCGGCCAGCAGTGGCTGGCCCAGACCGAGCAGTTCGTCCAGATGGGCGAGCAGCGGATAGTTGTCGTCGAATACCTTGCCGAACCCGTAGCCGGGATCGAGAACGATGCGGCTGCGCTCCACGCCTGCCGCAAAGGCGTGATCGAGCGACCGCCTCAGGTCCTCCTTCACAAGCGGGACAACCTCCTCCGCTGCCAGCCTCGGCTGCGTACGCCAGGCATCCGGGCGTCCGCGCGTGTGCATCAGCACCACGCCGCAGCGCAAATGCGCGCAGGCGCTGGCCATCTCCGCATCCCACGTGAAGGCGCTCACGTCGTTCACGATCTCTGCGCCCGCGCCCACCGCAGCTACCGCGGTGCTCGCCCTGTAGGTGTCAGCTGAAATCACCGTGCCGGGGCGCTCGCGCAGCACCGCCTTCATCACTGGCAGCACGCGATCCTGTTCTTCCTGGGCTCCTGGCGGCTGCGCGCCGGGCCGCGTCGATTCGCCTCCGATGTCGATGATGTCTGCGCCCTGGTCCAGCATCGTGAGCGCCTGCTCCACCGCGGCGCCAGTCCCGAAATACAGCCCGCCGTCAGAGAAAGAATCCGGCGTCACGTTGAGCACCCCCATCACCAGCGTGCGCTCGCCCAGGTTGAGGGTTCGTGTGCGCAGCTGCCAGAGGGAGCGAGGCCGGCGGATGAAGGCCATACAGAAAACGATGCTACACTCCAGAGAAATTGCGATCCCGCCAAAACCCCAACTCGCAATTACCTTCTGAATGATGAGACGCTCCTGCCTCCTTCTGCTCGTTGCCATCCTCGCTGTGCTCCCGGCCTCGGCGGCCGGTCACCGCAAAACCGCGCGATCCCACAAAGCCGTCCCGCTCGACCGGCAGATTCAGGCGATTCTCGCCGCGCCCGACATAGCGCGCGCCCACTGGGGCATCTCTGTGGTGACGCCCGAGGGCCGGACGGTATTCGCCCTCAACGACGGCCAGTTGTTTGAGCCGGCTTCGAACGCAAAGCTGTTCACCACAGCCGCTGTGCTGGCGCTGTTGCCGGCGAACGCCACCTGGACCACGAATGTCGTCACTTCCGGAGTCGTCGACGCGAATGGCACGCTGGCTGGCGACGTGCGCCTGCTCGGCGCCGGAGATCCCACCATGTCTGGTCGCGCCTATCCATGGGACGGAAAAACCGAGCGGCCGAATCCCCCGTTGCAGGCGCTGGCGAGCCTGGCGGACCAGGTGGTCGCGAGTGGAGTGCGCAGGATCGACGGCGACATCGTCGGCGACGACTCGTGGTTTCCCTGGGAGCGGTACGGCGGCGACTGGGCGTGGGACGACCTGCAGTGGGACTACGGCGCGCCCGTCTCGGCGCTGACGGTCAACGACAACGTCGTGTACCTGAACGTAACTCCGGCACAGGGCTCTCCGGCGACCCCGACCGTCGTGACCTGGAATCCCGATGTGCCGTACTATGCGCTCGAGAATTCACTCACCCTCGCCGCACCCGGAGCGCCGGCGCATTCGGGCATCGATCGCGATCCGGGTAGCCGCACGATCCGTCTCTATGGCGCCATCACCCCCAACGGCATGCACGAGGGGCTGGCCATCGAGGACCCCGCTGAGTTCGCCGCAACGGCCCTGCGCCAGATGCTGCTGGCCCGCGGCGTCACCGTCAGCGGTACGGCGCGCGCGTGGCACCGTTTGCCGGTCGACACCGAGGACTATCGCGAAGAAGTCGACCAGGTGGTTGTGCTGCGCCCGCTGACGATGCCAACCTTCGCACCTCCGGACACAGGTTTGCGCGTGCTGGCCACGCATGTTTCGCCGCCTCTCGAAGACGATGTGACGGTGACCAACAAGGTCAGCCAGAACCTGCACGCCGAGCTCTACCTGCGGCTGCTCGGACGCCTTGAGGGAGATGACGGATCGATCGCGCAGGGAGCGCGCGTGGTGCGGCAATTCCTGATGAATGCCGGCGTCGATCCCGGCGACTTCGTCTTCTTCGACGGCTGCGGCCTCTCGTCCGCCGACCTCATCACCCCGCGCGCAGCCACCACGCTGCTGGTCTACGCTGCGCATCAGCCCTGGGGCCAGCTCTACCGCTCGACCCTGCCCATCGGCGGCGTGGATGGAACCCTCGCCGACCGCTTCGGCGGCGACATGCGCGGGCGCGTGAACGCGAAAACAGGGACGCTGGGGGAAGTGAACACGCTGAGCGGCTATCTCACCGCAAAAAGCGGGAAGACGCTGGTGATCTCCGTACTCTGCAACGACCACGATCCGTCCGGCGATGCCGCCCGCGATGCAATGGACCGCATTGTGACCGCCGTTGCGGACGCGAACTGATCGAGGGTTTAGGGTATAGGGTATAGATCGCGATGCGGAAAGATACGCTTTCATTCTCCTGTGTGGGTCTGGGGTTGCTGTTCATGGTTGCCGGCTGCGGGCCGTCGCTGGCGCCATCGAAGCCGCTCAGCGAACTCAGCCCCCAGGAAGTGCAGGGGCGCGCCGTCTACCAGCAGGACTGCGCGAGCTGCCACTACGCGAACAAGACCGGCGACCTCCATGGTCCCAGCCTCTTCGCCATGTATCGCAAAAAGTATCTGCCCAGCGGAGCTCCGGCCAACGACGACCGCGTGACGCAGGTGATCGTGCGCGGACGCGGAATGATGCCGGGCTGCGGAAATCAGCTTGACAACCAGCAACTGCAGGCGCTGCTGGCTTATCTTCATACTTTATGAGCCAGCAGATCGATTCGCCGGAAACCCAGCCGCCCGGCCAGGACGCACGCCGGCCCCTGCCCGGCGTCGCGGCCATCAGCCTGTGGATGTTTGTGCTGTGCCTGTGGGGGCTGATCGGCGTGACGCGTCACGCGCTTCCACCTGTGACGCTGGTCTTTTGCGTGGCGTTTGCCGCGGCGGGTCAGGGTCTGCTCAAGCTGCGCCGCTGGGGATGGGCGCTGACCCTGGCTGCTGTGCTGCTCTCCGCGGTCTACGGCATGTTGGCCATGCTGAAGACGCACGATATATCGATGATCGTGATGGTCCTCATCAACCTGATGCTGTTCCTCTACCTGATCCGGCCCGAAGTGCGGCAGCGGATGAAGTAGGCGCACGGTGTTGCGCGCCTGCCGCTACGCCGCGAAAGTGTAGCGCACGCCTGTCAGTTTCTCTGATACGTCCCACAGCTTCGCCGCCAGTTCCTCGTCGTATGCCTGAGCCTCCGCTCGCACTTCCACCGGATAGCCGCGCATCTCGCGCCATCCATCCGGCCCATAGTAACGCCCGCCGTGGATCTGCGGCATCGTCGCTGCATACAGCGTGGGCCATGCGCCCTGCGCGTCGGACTGCGCGATAAGCGCAATGAGGGGCGGGATGATTTTCGCCTGCAGCCCGCCGCCCTGTCCGGGCCCCGCGGCGAAGAGATTGGTGTTGGAGACGCCCGGATGCACCACCACGCTGATCGCCGGAGCCTGCGCCTTCTTAAGCCGCCGCTCCAGCTCGAAGCCGAACAGCAGATTCGCCAGCTTGCTGCGCCGGTAAGCCGGCCAGGGCTTGTAGCCCCGCTCCCACTCGAGGTCTGCGAAATCCATCGTGGCCCCGCGGTGGGCGCCGGAGCTGACGGTGAGGATGCGCGCCGGTCCCTTGCGCAGCAGCGCGGGCAACAGCAGCCCGGTGAGCGCGAAGTGCCCAAAGTGGTTGGTGCCCAGCTGCATCTCGTAGCCATCCCGCGTCGTGCGCCTCTCCGGCAGCGCCATGACGCCGGCGTTGTTGACAAGCAGATCGAGCCGCTGCCCCGTGGCAAGAAAAGTCTCAGCAGCGGCGTGGACCGATTCGAGGCTGGCCAGGTCGAGCTGCGCCACTTCGACTTCGGCCGCAGGCACGTCGGAGAGGATGCGCGTGCGCGCCGCCTCCGCTTTGCCGCGGTCCCGGCATGCGAGGATGACGGCGCAGCCGGCGCGAGCCAGCTCCAGCGCCGCGTGAAATCCGATACCGCTGTTGGCGCCCGTAATGTAAGCAAGCTTGCCGTTTTGCGGCGGAATCTGTGCCGGCGTCCAGCGCGACGTGGGTTGGCTCATGGTTTGACCCTCAGGCTGTCTCGTCGTGCGCTTCGCCCAGTGTCACCCGCGCCGTCATCTTCCTGCGCCCGCGGTAGAACGTCACCGTCACGGTGTCGCCAGGCTGGTGCTGGTCCATGATGTCGGCGAGCTGCTGCGCGTTGGTGATCTCCTGGCCGTCGACGCCGACGATGAGGTCGCCGCCGATGGAAATCTGCATGTTGCCGAGATAGGCAGTCTGGTTGCCGCCGCGCAGGCCCGCGCGTTCGGCCGCGCCGCCGGGTACGGTGCTTTCGATCAGCAGACCGTAGCTGGCAGCCAGGCCCATCTGTTCGGCCAGGTCCGGCCCAATCGCCAGCGTGCTGATGCCCAGCGACGGCCGCCGCGCGTGCCCATACTTCTGAAAGTCTCCCAGCACAGCCTTCGCCGTATCGATCGGAATGGCGAATCCAATGCCGGCGTTCTGTTCCGCCCCGTTTTGGGCGATCATCGAATTGATTCCGATCACCTCGCCATGCGAGTTCAGCAGCGGGCCGCCGGAGTTGCCGGGGTTGATGGCGGCGTCGGTCTGGATCGCATTCTCGATGGGGGCCTCTTCGGGCCCTTTGACCGAGCGGATGGCGCTGATGATTCCCTCCGTCATCGTCCCGGACAGCCCAAACGGATTCCCAATGGCGTAGACCTGCTGCCCCACCTGGAGATCGCGCGAGCTGGCCAGCACCGCGGGCACTAGATTGGGCGCGTTGATCTGCAGCAGCGCCAGGTCGTGGTACTTATCGCGGCCGATCACCTGCGCGGAGTAGCGATGCTTGTCGTGCGTCTGGACTTCGATGTTCCTGGCATTGGCGATCACGTGGTAATTCGTCAGGATGTGACCCTGCTTGTCGAGGATGAATCCCGAACCCTGCCCTTCGGCGGGCACAAAGCCATAGAAGAAGTCGAGCGTCACCGTCGTAGAGGTGATGTTGACGACCGAAGGGACCACGCGCTTGTAGATCGAGATGTTGTTCAGCTCGGAGGAGGTATATTCCGGCGCCGCCTGGGCCTCGGTGAGCGTGAGCGCCGACCGGTTTGAGTCTGCGAGGCTGAGGTTGCGCAGGTTGGCGTGGGTGACGAAATACCAGAAACCTCCAACGATGAGGAAAACGAGTAGAAGTCTGCGGAAAGTCATAGGATTCTTCGTTCAAAGTTCCTGCATCGCCGCGTGCATGGGCACAGAAACGGAGCGCGGGCCAGGCGGCAGTGCGGAACTTCCGGCAATTCTCATTGTATCGACTGGATGTTCAAACCCCGGCCTGGGCGCGGAGTTCCGCGGCAATGCGCTCCACCTGCCGCCGGGTAGCATCCAGGGCGCCGGAGTTGTCGATCACATAGTCGGAGCGCGCAGCCTTCTCGGCATCCGGCAGTTGCGCAGCCAGGCGCGCCCGGGCATCGGCTTCCGCCGCCATTCGCTGTTCGCAGCTGACATCCGCAGGCAGAATGCGCGCGAGGAAGCGCTCGATTTTAAGATCGTCGGGCGCCTGAATCAAAATCACACGGTCGAAGCGCCGGCGCCATCCCGGCGCCGTGCCCCACGCCTCCGCTTCAAAGATGAGCGCCGACTCGATCATCACGACTGCCTGCGGATGGGATGCGAAGATCTCCTGCGTCCGGCGCTCCTGCTCGGCGACCACCGGTGGATGCACAATGCGGTTCAGTTCCGCGAGCCGGCCCTGCCCGAAGGCCAGCGCCGCGAGCCGCGCGCGATCGAGAGCGCCGTCAGGGCGCACGACCGAAGGGCCGAAGTGTTCGACGATGGCGCGATACACGGCTTCTCCGGGCTGCATCATGCTGCGCGCGATGGCATCGGCCTCGAGCAGGTGAATGCCCTGCTCGCGGAACATCGCGGCAGCCGTCGATTTGCCGCTGCCCAGTCCGCCGGTCAGACCCACGCGCAGCATCTGTCTCCAATCCGCACACCGCGCATGGCGTGCAGCCAATCTTTCCGATGCGATTGTAAGGCTGGGGCGCCGCAGATGCGGAACCGGCGCCGAGGCCGCAGCGTATCAGTGAGGGTGCAGCGCGGGGGTGATGAAGGCCCACGCGATGGCGACAGCGGCAAGCATGGCCAGCAGCATGATCAGGAGCATCAGGCCCCAGGAAGGCCCGCCACGGGTTGCCTGCGTATCGCGAGAATCGTTGGAATCGGCCATGCAATCCAGTGTACGGCGCAACAATAATTTGTCGTGGCATGGAACGGCACAGCGCATGCAACAAAAATCCGCGGGAATCGAGGAACGGGAAGCGACACTTCCGCCGCAAACCAGTGTCTAAACGAACGAGGGGTTGAAACAGCGGTACGGTTCCGGCGCAACAGGCGCTGGATGAAACGGAGCGAACCATGGCAAGCGACAGCAGAATTGAGAAATTCCCGGTGGCGGAGCTTGCAGGTCTGCGCACCGAACTCCTCCGGTCCGGCTTCGACACCTTCCAGGCGGCGGAGCTGGTGACTATCTTCCTCTCCGGCCGCGGCTATGGAGTGGACTCCGTCATGGTGCGCGAAGCCGTAGCGCGGCTGGAAGGCAGCGCCTGCCCCATCGAGTGCATGCAGCAGGAGCTGGAACGCGTCGCCTACGTGATGTAACGCGCAGCCGCGCCGAAAGCTAAAGTTTGGTTACAGGCGCGGGGTTTTCTGAATCCATTTTGCCTTCCCTTACGTCGAACCTTACAGAGGGTGGTATTGGGTCGTCTCCTCCGGGCGTTTTTTCTGCCGGGCATCGGAGGCGATCTGCGGGGCGGAACCATGTTGTTTTCCGCTGGCGCGCCCGCGCCGTTACCCAGTCAACGCTCCGGATGAACCGCCATATTGCGGCCCTGATGCTGAAGGCCGTAGTGTGCGCGCCATTCGTCGGAATCGGGCGAAGCTGCGAACTGGCAGGGCGACCTATCTGTACAAGGAGTTATCTGATGCGATTCACACTTTCTTTGAAGAACTTGTCCTTTGCCCTGGCGATGGCTTCCTTCGTGTCTGCCGGCGCAGCATCGGCGCAGTCGCTGGTGGGCGTGAACACAAGACTGGTGCAGCCCCTCGACTCGCGAACCGCAACCCAGGGGCAGACGGTCGCAGTCAGGCTGGACGGCACTCTGAAAACCGCTGACGGGGTGAAGCTCCCGAAGGGCACGGAGCTGCTCGGCAAAGTAACCGATGTAAAAGCGGCGGCCAACGGCGGACCCGCCAGCGTGAGCGTGCTGTTCAGCACGGCGCAGCTAAAAGATGGAAAACAGATTCCGGTGAAGGCGACGCTGCTGGCCGCCTACCCTTCCAGCGAGGGGGAGCAGTCGCTTGACGCTGACCAGACGATAGATACGGTGGCCAATCACGTCGGCCCCGACCACAGCGTCGATCAGGAGCCCGGTGCACTGCCCGGCGTTGCGCTTACTGCCGCTGTGCAGAGCGCGAACTCGGGCACCTTTACCAAAGCCGATGGAAACTTCAAGCTGACCGCGGGCACCTATCTGCAGATGGGCGTGGCGCCGGCGACGACCAGCAACTCGACCAGCGCAGCCGAGTAAGAAATCGGCAAATTGTTTGTGCCATCCTCTCTGAGAGCGAATTGTGGGGCCGTCCGGCGCGACGGCCCTTTCTTTTGCCCGGGCCTCCACTTTGGTTCCCCGGCGCTCGTCGCACGCGGCTCCTCGGCGGCAGCACGATGATCGCCGCGCGCATTGGTTGCGCACGCACGAAAATAAATAAACTCTCCACCACTACCTCGATTCTGCGACCGATCGGGTTGCGCAGCGTCGAACAATACAGAGGATGGTGATGACCCAGGCATTTCATTCCATACGGAACTGATCGCGGTGCGGGTGGCCGGATGCTCCCCCGCTGAGCTCCGCAGGAGAAATGCTGTTGGATGGCTGCCCGTCGCGGCAGCGGTCCCGAAGGCGGAACCAGGTATTCCGCTCGCGCGTTCGAAGCGCGAATTTTCCCAAATGTAAAGGAGTAGTTCATTGATGCGATTTGCAGCATACTTGCGAAATTTGTCTATGGGCCTGGCGCTCGCGTCTTTCGCGGTTGCCGGTGCAGCCTCCGCCCAGGCGGACCAAAACGCGCAGGCGTCGGATCCCTCCACCCAGTCTGCCTCGGCTCATGCGTGGAGCCTGGTCGGCGTCAACGCCCGGCTTGTCGGCTCCATCGATACCGAATCGGCAAAACAGGGTGAAACGGTCAGGGCGAAGCTCGATGGATCCGTGAAAACCGCAGACGGCCTGAAGCTCGACAGGGGGACGGAACTGATCGGAACCGTGGAACGCGTCGAACCCTCCGCCAACGGCAGCCCGTCGCAGCTGACTCTGGATTTCACCACCGCCCAGTTGAAAGGCGGCAAGCAGATTCCGGTGAAGGTCACCCTGCTCGGCGCATTTCCATCTGACGCAGACACGCTGGCAGCGTACGGCGTCGATACGATAGGGTCTGCCCCAAGACACGTCGACAGCCAGGCCAGGATCGATCAGGAGTCCGGCGTGCTGAACCACATTGCGCTCAAAAGCAGTGTGCAGGCTCAGAACTCCGGCACTTTTACGAAGAAGGACGGCAACCTGAAGCTCCAACCCGGAACCTTCCTGCAAATCGGCATCGCCCCGGCCAACAGCGGCAACATTTCGAGCGGCGTGTAACAGCGAAGCGCTACTCCTGGTCGCAGATAAAAAGGCCGTCCCGCATGGGACGGCCTTTTTGCGCTCTGCGCGGCAGCGCGCTCAAACCTGCATCACTTCCACTTCCTTCCTCTTTGCCATCTCTTCCATCTTTTTAATCTCTTCGTCGGTCAGCTTCTGAATCTCATCGAGCGATCGCTTCTCTTCGTCTTCTGAAATCTTCTTGTCTTTCGAAGCCTTCTTGATCAGCTCGTTGCCGTCCCGCCGGATGTTGCGCACCGCCGTCCGGTGATCTTCGAGGACGCGATGCAGGTGTTTCACCACCTCGCGCCGGCGCTCCTCGGTCATCGGCGGCACAGGCACGCGCACGATCTTGCCGTCGTTGTTGGGATTGAAGCCCAGGTCCGACGTGCGCAGCGCCTTTTCGATTTCGACAATCAGGCTCACGTCCCACGGCTGGATCACGATCAGGTTTGGATCGGGCGTGGTGAGCTGCGCCACCTGGTTCAGCGGCGTCGGCGTGTCGTAGTAGTCCACCTTCACCTGGTCGAGCATGTGGATCGATGCGCGGCCGGTGCGCACCGAGCCGAGGTTGGTTTGAAAATCCTGCACAGCTTTGTCCATGCGCGTGCGCAGCTGCGCGTAGTCGGCTTTGAGTGCGGGGATGCCCGCCATTACGGATGGTGCCATGATGGTTGTCCTTCTGTACGGAGGCTCAAAACAGGTATTGTACGCGCCTGCGCTGCTTTCAATTCATTCTCTATTCGAGCAGGCGGGCTGCGATTCCCTGCTTCTTCAGAACATTGACAGCTCTCTTGTCGAAGGAAACAAACGATTCGCCGCCCAGCCAGGCGCCGTCCCAGGCAATTACGCCGTCGGCAAAATCGCCGCCGGCCCGCAACGCGGCAACTCCCGCGTCCGCTGCAGCGCGATTCACAGAGACATTCTCAACTTCCAGCACGGTCTCGAGAGCGAGGAGAATTTCGTCCCGCTGCAATCCGTAAACCCGACGCAGCACCCACGCCAGTTCGCACAGACAGGTGAGCGGCAGAGCGATGAGCGCGGCTTCGCGCAGGATTCGCGAGGCCGCCCTTGCCTGAGCTGCGTCATCGCGCACCAGAGCACGAAGCAGGATGTTGGTATCCGCAGTGATTTTCACTTTTCGCCCGCCCATCCCTTTTCGATGGCCTCGTTGATCTCGTCAATGGTGGCCACCTTGGAGGAGCGCCCAGCCAGCAATCCGAAGATGCGCTCAATGCCGCCGGAGGGACGAGCGGCTTTCACGATTCCACGGCCGCCGGGAAGCAGTTCCAGCTCGATTTTCTCGCCGGGCCGGATGCCGAGGTGCTGCAGCACTTCTTTCCGGAACGTCACCTGGCCCCGGGATGTGACCGTCAGCTTCGCCATGGATCGCCCTCCGGTTCCATTGTAATGCAAAAATGCATTATCGGAACAATCCGGTCAGACAGAAACAGGAGGAGATGCTCGACCTGCCCGGAAAGGAACCCGCGCCAGCTCCTGGACCGCTGCGTGCGGCCCTGACATTACATCACCACCCGCACCCCGTTCGACTCAGCGGCGTCCGCCTGTTCGTGCGCGTGATACGAAGACCGCACCAGCGGCCCGGACTCGACATGCCGGAAGCCCATCCCCAGCGCCTCCTGCTTCATGAACGCGAACTCGTCCGGAGTGTAGTAGCGCGCGATGGGCAGATGATCTTTCGAGGGCCGCAGATACTGCCCGATGGTCAGTACGTTCACACCAACGCCAGCCAGATCGCGATAAACCTGCAGCAGTTCGCCCATCTCCTCGCCGAGGCCGACCATCACGCCGGATTTTGTCACCGTCTTCGGCTCGATTTCCTTCGCATACTCCAGCAGCCGCAGCGTGCGCTCGTAGCGAGCTCCCGACCGAACTACTCGATAGAGCCGCGGCACCGATTCGGTGTTGTGGTTCAGAATCTCCGGCCGCGCTTCCACCACCATGCGGATCGCTTCCTCGTTGCCCTGGAAGTCGGGAATCAGCACTTCCACCTGGCAGCCGGGCGCCTGGCGCCGGATCTCCTCGATCACCATGACGAACGCGCGCGCTCCGCCCACGATATCGTCGTCGCGATTGACGCTGGTGATGACGGCGAATTTCAGCCCCAGCTGCGCGACCGCCTCCGCTACCCGCCGCGGCTCGTCGAAATCGATCGCGTCGGGACGCCCCTTGGGAACCGCGCAGAAGCCGCACCGCCGCGTGCAGGTGTTGCCCAGCATCATGAAGGTCGCGGTCTTATGGTGCCAGCACTCGCCGATGTTGGGGCACTGGGCCGACTCGCACACCGTGTGCAGGTTCAGGCTGCGCGCCAGCTTCTTCAGGTCGTGGTAGTTGTCGCCCATGGGCGCGCGCGCCCGCAGCCACTCCGGTTTGGGCGCCGGGCGCTTCGGCACGAGATCGATCTGGACAAGATCGGAAGAGACGAGCGGTGAGCCGGCAGCCATGAATCTCTATTTTAGCGAATCAGCCCGGAGTGGCCCGACCGGACGCTGTATAACTGCACCGTGCGGAAGATTCTGTTGCTGACGATTGCCGGCCTTGCGAGCCTTGCCAGTTCCGCGTGGGGTCTCCTCGCGTGGTGGCGCAGCGGTGTGGCTTCCTCTCATTCCGTCCTGTTCGTCTTTCCCGCCCTCACCATCGCGACGTTTGCCCTCTACCTGCGATTGCCGCTCATCGGCCTCATCGCTGCGTGGCTGCTTCTGACCGGGGGCTATATCGCGGCGTTTCTCATCCATTTGCGCGCGTGCATGGGCGCTGCCTGCACCACTGCGGATTCGCTCCGGCTGGGCGGGCAAACGCTGATCGCTGCGCCTTACCTGGGCTTGATGTTCGCGACGGCGGCCTGCCTGCTGTTCGCGTACACGCTGACGCCGGCACCGAAGGCCGGCCCGATCGCAGGCGCCAGGCCGGATCAGGATTTGGGCAAGTAGCGCCGCCCCACCACTTCGTACTTCCCCGACACCACCCGCCCGATCGCTTCCGA
>JASHNW010000099.1 GCA_030041435.1 Acidobacteriaceae bacterium | reverse complement strand
ATAGAGCACAAGATTCTCGCCCTCTAAACTGCAGCAGGCGCATCGGTGCTCGCCGTCGCGGTCAATGAGAATCCAGGCGGGCTGCTGCCACGGAGGCTGACCGGGCAGACGACGAGGCTTCTTTTTGCGGCGATCCACCAGGGCGAGCAGGCTTCCCCCGGTGTGTGTCGGCAAAAACGGCTGGTTTCCCGAGAGGCAGTAGAAATCGCGGAGTGACAGGTGCGGTATCCCGGAGATACGTTCGAGCGAACTGGCCAGAAACCAGGGGACCTCACCCAGGTTCTCGGGCAGAAAAGATACGGTACCGGGTTGCGTCGGGGACGAGTTTTGCTCCTCCTCGGGTTCCTCGTCAGTCAGCGCCCCTGAAAGCAAATGCGGCGGCATCGACAGCCGGCCCTGATCGACCTGCGCGTTCTCCGAAGCGGCCACGAGGTTCCTCAGACTGATTCCATAGATCGCACACAGCGTGACCACCTTTTCGAGGTGGCGGGGAGGGGCGTCCTGGGCTTCATATTCGGACAACGTGCTCTGGGCGATCGCGTACTGCGCACGGTCGAGATTCTTCGCGATCTTCTGCGAGAGCAGAGAAGCCTCCTCGAGAGTCAGGCCCGCGTTCACTCTCGCCTGACGCACGAGGATGCCGAAACTTGCTGCGGAGCGATTGAGAGGCTTCGGAGCCTTGTACCGGGAGAACGCCCTGGGCACCGTCGGCCATTCGAACCGATGCAGCCATCGAATCTCGAGATCGACCACCCCGACGATGCGCGCTTCGAGGGGAACCCGGAACGCGCTCGGTGCGTAAGCCAGTTCCGCGGCAGCGGCATGGATGGTTCCGTCATCGGAAACGTGGAATCGGCCACACCAGAGCCCCCGTTCGTGCTCGATGAGGCGCAGTGGCGGATCGCCGCGATCGGGGGCCATGGTTGCCCGCGGCTGCGGAGCCACGCGAACGATGCTGCCAGGAAGCAACTCAGGCCAGGCGAAGGCATCCTCCGAGCCGATCCTCGCGAACAGGGATCGATGCTCGGTCGCCTTCTGAGGCACATCGTTCGACCATTGAAGAAGCTGGCCCAGCGGGAAGACACTGTGCGCGGGGGGCATTCCTTTCCACCCTGAGGGACCGCCCGTCCGGAAAGCGGACCGGCTGTTCAGCGGCTCGAGCAGTCGCGTGCGTTTCAGGGGCAGAGCGGCCTCGATCCCGGTGACTCGCTCGAGGTCGATACCCAGCACCGCTATCCAGTCTTCGAGCCTGTAACCGGAAGTGCGGCTCAATGCGCAGGTCTGTGCCAGACTTGGGCCGAAAACCTCCGAACTGGCCAGAGCATGGTAGAGCGTGTGCGGGATATAGAAGGGGGAATTCACCCCGTATAGCCGGGCCGAGGCGGAGGAGACCTGATGGAGGCTGAGGCTGCGAGATGCGAGCACGGCCCTGACGCGGGCCGCGGTTCTTTCTCCTGCCTCCCACCGTATCGTCTCCACCATACCGCCACGCATCCCGCGCTGGCCCGGTTGCCGTTCAGGAGACCGTTAATGGCGTTCCCGAGACCCGCGGGAGATGGCATTATTGAACTGGCTGCCCTCGCGGGAAACGAAACAAATGGAGCGACTGACGTGCATGGCAGCCGGGAGCACAAATTGCCTTGAAGCGCGCTAATATGTCGTTTTAGCGAAGAGGGGCTCTGGTCGGATAGATAACCACTTCAATACGGTTTCAAAATTGCCGTTGAGCACTTTGGTAATGATGAAGTCGGGCAGTTCCGGAGGGTGATTCACTTACCGCACGGTCCGGAGAAATCTGCAGTTCAGTACCTGTCGATGCCTGCCTCCTCCCCCAACCCGGAAGCCGGACGACGCCTGCGCGCCGTACGCGAACGGCTGGGTCTTTCGACCCGCGATGTTGAGCGGATGAGCCGCGCCCTGGCGGACAGCAAGCAGAATCAGGAATATTACATATCGCACGCGTGGCTTTCACAGATAGAGAGGGGGGAACTGACCCCGGGAATCTATAAGATCTACACCCTCGGTACGATTTACCAGCAACGGTTCGATCATGTACTGGCGTTCTTTGGTATCCAGATCAGCGATATTGGACGTGAACAGGTGCGCCAGCCACTTCCCAATACGGAATATGTCGGCGCTCCCCGCGCGCCGACGACAGCCCCTCCGGCGACCTTCGATTCCATCCAGACAGAGAGGACTGACCTGGTTTCCCGCATGTTTGGCGGCCTGGGACGACCTGAATCCAGCCTTTTTCCGCAGAGTTCAGCCGGCATGTCCGTGTACGGATATATAGGCACAAGAGACTTCACCCTCTACCCTCTGATCCGCCCTGGCACCTTTGTTGAGATCGATCCGTTGCAGCGCAGAATCGAAATCGGCCGATGGGAAAACGTGTTCGAACGCCCGATTTATTTCATCGAGCTTCGGGACGAATATGCCTGCTCCTGGTGCGAAGAGAGAGGGGGCAGCCTTATACTGATCCCGTATCCTCAGTCCGGATGCCGGGTACGCGAGCTCCGCCATCCGGCGCAGGCCGAAGTTATCGGCCGAGTCACAGCCATCAATATGCGGATTGCAGAATCGAAGGAGAAACGACCCGGACTCGTTGCTCGACCCTGACCCGCGCGTAGCCGATATGGAGGGCATAGCCAACCGCGTTGAAGACAGTTCTGCGCGCTCTCTCAGGCTGCCGAAGGGAACCGAACTCCGCCTAAATTGCTTGAAACAGACGGTTGGAGCTGATATCAGGCGATGATCGGTGCGTTACCGCGCGGATATGTCCGCAAACCCGACCATCATTCAGAAAAATCCTTCAAATATGACGCTCTCTCGCAGAATGAGAGAACCACCCGCTCCGATCGAGCCGGGAACCCCGGGCAAAATCGGGCGGGTGGTGCACGCGCAGAGTCGCGGGACGGGCAGCTGGGCCTGCCGCAGCGACAACCAACGAACGTACGATCAAAACCCCAAACGTTCTTTACACAGATCCTGAGCATGTCAGGACACGAGGTGAGGTATGTCTTCTTCTTCTGTCGACCCCCTCCCCCAACGCAGGGCGTGGCGGCGATTTCCACCTGAAGCTGTCGAGATCATGCGCCAAAACAAACACCCGGTCGCAATCTGCGAAGAGCTGGCCGCCCTGACCGGGAAGAACGAGCGCGCATGTTGGGGGTTCATGACCAGGCACGGGATTCAGCGGCCCGGGTCTGCTTCCCGGCACAATTTCGATCCTAAAAAGACCGACGAACTGGTCGAGTACATCTCCGATCACGGTGTCCACTCCGCCGCGCTTCGGTTCGGTTATGACGCGAAGAGCCTTTATAACCTCCTCTACCGGCGGGAACACACGAATCTAAGCACGGATGCGATGAGCCTGCGCGAGGTCTGTGCTCACCTGCGGATCAGGCATGGCCAGGCGACCCGATGGATCGAATTGGGACTTCTGAAGGCGGTGCGAAGGGAGTCGGGTTCTGGTGTCGTGAGCTACCTTATCGAGTTCGACGCCCTTAAGAAATTCTGCAGGGAACATCGCAATCTGCTCGTCACGCGCCGGTCATCGCCGAACCGACTCAGGTTCCTTGAGGAATTCGTCTTCGCGCCCAAGCACGCCGAGCTCCTCCGGACACGCGAGAGCAGACGTGAAGCCGAGGCTTTTGAACGAGGGGAATATCTGGAAAACACGAGATGCCCTCAAAGAAGTGCCTGATCGCATTGAGCAGGGCTCGTCGCTGTATCCGGTGCTGCACGCCCGATCCGAAGTGGATGGATTGTGGGCGAAGAGGGAACATCGGACAACAATCGGCGGCCATGCGAACTATCGTGGGCTGCCGCTCATCGGCTGTCCAGATGGAAGACAAGACGCTTACGGAAAAGCTGAGATTGCTGTATCTGGGAGTCCTGGCCACAAACCTCGCAGGCTGGTCTTGGTTGCGTCGGCATCAGGGCTCCGCCCATGTCCATACCATGGCGCCTGGGATTCGTTTCGCTGATGAACTGGCCAATTTTGCTACTCGGCCACGCGATTACAGCAAGGTCGATTGATGTCGAGGTTATTACTTGGCGCAGAGTGTCAGCAGCTTGCCGCCCGGTGAGAACTCTCTGACTGTTTTTCTTACATCGAACCTGATGCGTCAAGCTGCAAAGCTATCCGCCGGTTACGCGGACAACATAATTCTCGTAAACCTGCTGCCGCCGCGTTCCTTGCCGGAAATCATTGTCGAATTGTCGAATGTCAGGCGGGCCCGGTCTTGACGGTCGTAGTTCGTCAGAAGCCTGTGCGCGACCACGCTGCGCGCATTCCAAAGGCGAGAAATTAACAAATTGGCGACAGGCGAATGACAACTTCGGGTCGCGACTCGGTCTAGGATCGTGAACCGAGAGGTCAGAAGAGGTTCGGCACACAGTCGCTCTAAGATCCTGTTTCGAGCTCGCTCTGCCGCTGAATTGTCCCCTGGAGGAATGAATATGCTGGTTCGCAGAATCGCAGTTGGCGCTTGCTTCGGCCTCGTTCTTCTCATGGTTTCGGACTTGGCCCAGGCGCAGTATCACGTTACCAACCTGGTATCGAATCAAATCGATGAACATGCCCCGAATACCGATCCACTGCTTGTCAACGCCTGGGGATTAGCTCGGGGCACCAGCGCCACCTCGCCATGGTGGGTCAGCGACAATCTCTCGGGATGGGCGACTGTCTACAATGTAACCGGAACACCACAATCGCTCAAGGTCTTGATTCCCACCGCCGGAAACGGTCCAACCTCGCCGTCAGGCCTAAACGGCCCCGGCACACCGACGGGAGTCGGCTACAACGGCTCGATGGATTTTCAGATTCAGGGCGAGTCCGCGAATTTCATTTTTGCGACTCTGGACGGCACGATCAGCGCCTGGGCATTTGGCGTGAACAAGGACCTGGCGACGCTCGTGGTGGACAGATCGGCCGACAGTGCAATGTACACAGGCCTGGCCATCACCAGCAAGCCCTCAGGGAACTTCCTCTACGCGGCGGACAACACCAACAATAGAATCGATATGTTCGACGGCAACTTTAACTTTGTGGAGTCGTTTGGCGATCCGTCGATCCCATCGAATTTCTCGGTCTTTGGCATCCAGGACATCAATGGCCTAGTTTACGTCACCTATGCTATACCGAACGTCGGCGCCGGCGGTTTCGTCGATGTTTTCAATGAGGACGGCTCCTTCGTGAAGACACTGATCCAGGGACTGCCGCTAAATCAGGCCTGGGGCATTGCTCTCGCTCCCGGCAATTTTGGGCCGCTGAGCAACGCTCTTCTGGTTTCCAACAACTCCACCGACGGCACGATCAACGGCTTCAATCCCAAAACCGGGGAGTTTGTGGGCTCGATAAGAGACGAGCAGGGGAGGAAAATTATCTTCAACAACACCTGGGCTATCGCCTTCGGTGGCGGAAACTCCGTCAATGGAGCTCAAAACGAACTCTTCGTCACCGTAGGCCCGGGCAATGGTGCACAAAGCGAAATGGCCGGAACCTTTGCATCAATCGTCTTCAGTCCACCCCATGGTCCAAATGGCCAGGGCGGCCAGCGATAGGCGTTCCGTCCACGGTCGCTGTGGTCTTACATTCGGACGCGACCGGTTTGGGAAGCGGCTTGGCATTCTAAAGCTCGCAGCACTCGGCGATCCGCTCCGCGCGGATCCCGCGAAACCGGCTATCGATGGAAACATCTTGGGAATCTGGTTTGGCCAGGCTCTTGCATCCATTGCCCGTTCGGGCCGGAGGTTGAATAAGAGGAGGACTTTATGAATATGACGGTTGCAAGAGGGAAAATCGGCGTCCGAAGTCGCCAGAGCGCCTGTGGATCGCGACTGGGCCTGGTGGGGCTGGCCTGTCTGGCAGCCGTGAGCGTGGCGGCGTCGGCGCAGACGACGGAGTTGGTTGTCCGCAACTTCTGCTCGCTGACGAATTGCGCCGACGGTGCCCAACCTTTGGGGGGCGTGATCCGCGATTCCGAGGGCAATCTGTACGGCGGCACGCTTGCAGGCGGTGCACACGGGAAGGGAGTTGCGTACGAACTGGCTCCATCCGGGCAAGTGACGGTGCTATACAACTTCTGCTCGCAGGGCGGAGATCGTTGCACGGACGGGTGGGCCGCCAGCGTCTCGGTCCGCGATTCCGAAGGCAACCTGTACGGCACCGCGGGTTTTGGCGGTGCCGACAACGTCGGAGCTGTGTACAAACTGACTGCCTCCGGGCAAGAGACGGTGCTACACAGCTTTTGCTCGCTGGCGAATTGCGCCGACGGATCCGCCCCCGGTGGCGGCGTGATACGCGACTCAGAGGGTAACCTCTATGGCACGACCTTATACGGCGGCGCCAGCTCCAACGGCAGCAGCGTAACGTCCGGCGCCGGGGTAGTGTACAAAGTGGATGCATCCGGGCAAGAGACGGTGCTCTACAACTTCTGCTCGCTGGCGAATTGTGCCGACGGGTCCCTCCCCTCAGGACAGCTGATCCTCGATTCGGAGGGCAACCTGTATGGCACCACCATAAACGGCGGCCCAAACGGCGGCATATCGGCTGGCGATGGAGTGGTGTACAAACTGGCTCCATCCGGACAAGAGACGGTGCTCTGCAGCTTTGGCTCGGCGAGTTGCCCTGATGGGGCCGGACCCTCGTCCGGCGTGATCAGCGATTCGGAGGGCAATTTATATGGCACCACCGGATCCGGCGGCGCCCACGGCAAGGGCGTTGTGTTCGAACTGGATGCATCCGGGCAAGAGACGGTGCTTTACAACTTCTGCTCGCTGACGAATTGCGCCGACGGCGAAAAACCCGGGGGCGTGGTTCGCGATTCACAAGGCAATCTATATGGCAGCGCATCCAACGGCCCCAAACAGAACCCTGGCAATGGGCTGGTGTACGAGCTGAGTAATTCCGGCAGCGAGACGGTGCTCTGCACCTTTGGCTCGGCGCGTTGCCCCGGGGTGACCCCCAGCAGCGTGATCCTCGATTCGGAGGGCAACCTGTATGGCACCACCTTAGACGGTGGCGCAAACGGCGACGGCATTGTGTTCAAACTCGAGCCGTAGCCCTTGCCCATGACAACGCGCAACTCGAACGTTGCACGAACTCCGCCGAAAGCTCGAAGGGCGTGGGAACTCTACCAATCCGGCTTTAGGTCAGGGTTTGCTCTCTCGCAGGCGTTTTCCAGCCTTGAAGGGCGGCCATGACATTTTTTGCCCACGGAAGTCACGGTCGTCGCCCAAGAGACTTTCGCCAGGAGCGTCAACGCGGGTGAAGCGTTCGTCGGATACTACGTTGACGCGAGCGACGGTTATTCACGGATTCGTTCGCTTCGCCGACGGCACGATAACGGCCCTCAACGCGCCCGGTGCGGGCACGACCGGGGCCACAGGAACTTACCCCGCAATCATCAACGACAACGGCGTGATTGCCGGATATTACAGTGACCCACGCTCCCGTTTATCACGGATTTCAGCTGACACCGTGATCGAGCCCCGTCCCATCGCCCCAACAACCAGCCTGCGCGGCGTCGTGTTCAAACCTGGGTGGGTTGACGAGCCAATCCCGAAGTTGAATCACAAAAGCGAGACGGTCAGAATTCGGCTTCGGGGACTCTCGGCATTTACGAGATGGGTAGCAGGCACGTCATTGGGCAGCGTCAAAGCGGCATCAAGCAGAATCGGCGATTTCTGGCAGCCGAGTTTGCCTTACACCCCCAAACGTTATGTAAAAGCGTCTCATCTTGCAACCGCAGAAGATGGCGAAGAACAGCCTGCGAATCGTGAACAGCTCCATTCGGTCCGATCTAACCTCTCGGCATGACTACTCCGGAATTGTCGGGGGCTGAAAAGAGCAATGCCGGGAGCAGTCCGGTGTATCAAGGTCTAATTGCGTGCAGGACGCCGGTGATGAGGCGCAGCTTTTGCTCTGGTTCCTTCACAATCTTTAGACGCTTTCGTGTATTTACAATTCCCGCTGGGTTCAGCTGTACGGCGAAGACCTACGGTGTCCTTTCGGCAAGGCTGCATGATTTGAGGGTGGGTGTGCTGGTAGGTTGAGTAAGTCGCTGAAGGACGACTGACATTGGCATCCCAGGAAGGCGGGAGAATCGAATCCATGACGAGATCATCGTCGACGCCAATGGGCCAGAAGAACAGGCCATGAGCTGGCTCTACTACCTGGAAGCTAAAATCCGCTTCCCCTTCCGCGCGCGGTGCACTGCTTCCCGAACGACCCAGCCCCTCCACAAGGGCGAGCCTATGGGGGTCCGGCGTTTGGCGCCTGAAGACGCCTGCTCGGGAGACATGGTCGTCGTGATCCGCTGGCAGGACCGGAACCTGGCAGCCCCACCATCTTAACTGACCGCCACTAACCCCGATGAGTCAACGCGCCTGGTTGTCGAAGACTGGCATTACTGGGTGGCACAGGGATACTTCTTCTGATCTGTGCATACCTGCGGGAAACTCACGAAGCAAAAGCCGAAACCGCCTCAGAAGGCCGCCTCGGTACGAGCGGCGACGAAAGCCTCCGCAGCCTGGAGTCGCCGGTTCCAACCGGGGCCTGCTATGGCAGGCCCCATTTTTGTCTGCCCGTCTGCCCGCCCTTTTCTGAGGCCTCGCGTGAATGCGGGCGGTTTCTTTACCTACCCGAAGGGTATAGCAGCACGCACAGAATCACCTCTTCGCTGTGTCCGCGCTTCGCCATCTTCCGGCTGTCCTCTCTCCTGAAGAGAACCATACCGCCTGCGATCTCTCAATTTCAAAACGGCTTAGTTTTCGGGTTTGCCCCCAAAAAAGGCATTCCAATGACAATGCAGTGACAAGCTGTCTGATGATTTGAGCTAGATTCTGGCCAGTGCATTCGCTTGCGCAACTCTTCACCGCAAGGAAGGAGCATGTATGACGGCAACAAGCGACCAAGCGAGTTGGGCTCCCGCGGGCAAAGAGGGAACGTCACAAACGATCCATCATACATTTGCAAGGATTCTCACAATCACCCGATCGGGTTTGCTCGCCGCCGTGCTGACAGCGGCCACTGCGGCCCCGGCCCTCGGCCAGGCTTCCGGCACGTGGACAGCGACCGGCAGCATGTCCGGGCCCAGCCTCACTGACTATACCGCCACGCTGCTTGAGAATGGCGAGGTGCTGGTTGCGGGAGGCTTCAATAGTACGACAAGCCAGGTTTCTGCCACCGCCTTTCTGTACAACCCTTCCACGGGCGCGTGGAGTGAAACCGGCAGCATGGTCGAAGCCGTATACAAGCACAGGGCAACGCTGCTGGCCAGCGGCAAAGTTTTGGTTACCGGGGGCGTCACGGCCTCAGGAGGGACTACTACGGGCGCTGAGCTGTATAACCCTTCTACCGGCACATGGAGCAAAACCGTCGACGAAATGGTCGAGGGCCATTACGACCACAGCGCAGTGCTTCTGCCCAGCGGGGACGTGGTGCTGGCGGGTGGCCACTGCTCCCGGACATACTGCGAGAATATCTTTGGAGTCGAATCCGCCGCCGATCTCTATAACCCTTCCGCGAGCTCCCTGTCATTTGTGTCAGCCGCCACCATGCACTATGGGCGCGCGAGCACGCAATTGACCCTGCTCCCGAGCGGGGAAGCCCTGATTGCGGCAGGCGGCCCGATAGAGGACAATGACGGCAACAATGAAGCTTCGTGCAGTGCAGAGCTGTTTTCGCAGGGCCACGGGTGGACGCTGACGTCGAACCTGGTTCAATGCGCCAGCGGCGCCACCCCCACCTTCGCAGCGACGCTGGCCAATGGGGACGCCCTGATCGAGAACGGAAATACTGCAAGCGAGTTCTACAATCCTTCTACGAACGTCTGGCTGGCAACCTCTAACCAGCCGAATGTGAGCGGCCCGTTGGCGCTGCTGGCTACGGGCAATGTTCTGGTTGCCGGAAGTGCTCTGGTAAGCGGGGGCTCCAGCGCCGCGCTCTATGATCCCTCCACCAACCAGTGGACGCCGGCAGCCAGCGCACCTCTGGCAACCCCGCAAACGCTGACGCGGCTCTTAAACGGCGAGGTGCTGGCAACCGACGGCAACAGCGCAGCGCTATTCATACCTTAGAGCAGAGGCGGGGGCAGCGGCCGCGGGCGAATCGCATGACTCAACCGTGCCTGCTGCAGATTGAAGACGGAAACCGGTCCGGGCGATGGCGACTCTGAAGCGGCAGCGTTGGTTTGAAATCCACGACGGGCCGTGGTTCCCTGGTTTTCTGCGCGACATCATGACGGAGTCGCTCGAGGCTATCTGGAATGCGAGCGGCACCTATCGCCCCATCGCGCCGCTGCTGCGTCAGGCTCTGCGCGCGGCAGGAACCACCAGCGTCGTCGACCTGTGTTCCGGCGGCGGCGGACCATGGCCAGGCTTGTGCGATGAGGTTGCGGCGGGCAGGCCGCTGACGATCCGGCTCACGGATCGCTATCCGAATACAAGGTCGCCGGCGGGGTCGAACGGCTCCCGACTGCCAGCCGATTCCGGCTTCTCCGGCCACGCAAGCATCACCGCAATCGCAGAGCCGGTGGATGCGCGGAACGTTCCGGCAAATCTGCATGGCTTCCGCAGCGTCTTCTCATCGTTTCACCACTTCGATCCCGATGTTGCGCGGGCCATCCTGGCGGATGCTTTTGCCCATCGCGAGGGCATCGCAATCTTCGAGAGCGCCCGCCGCAACGCGTGGACGATGATCGCCGTCAATGCTATCCCCCTGCTTGCGCTGCGCGCGGCAGCCCGTGCGCGGCCGGTGCGCTTCAGCCGCCTTTTCTGGACCTGGATCCTCCCTGTGATTCCGTTCGTGCTTTGGCTCGACGGTATCCTCTCCTGCCTGCGCAGCTACTCGATCGATGAATTACGTCAGCTGACCGCCGGTCTCTCCGCGCCAGACTACGCCTGGCAGGTGGGCGACCAGGACGGTGGCCGAATCCCGATCCGATACCTGATTGGCACGCCGCTGGGGCACGTCGCCGTGCGGCCGCCGCCCTGCCCGCTTTGAATTCCAGGCGGTGGCGGGCATTCGACCATCACGGCATCAGAGGAGAGGAATGAGGCCCTCGCGGCGGAATGAAGACGGTGGATTCATCGTGCCCCGGGTACTTGAACAGGCCGTGAGTCCGATACCCGGCGATTGCGCAGGAAGTGAGCTATTCATGCTTCGCGCGCAAAAAGCGACGTCTGCGGGACAGGGGACATGGAGTATTGCGATGACCGCTGCTCAAGCATCATGAGAAAGACATCTCTGCTTCTGCTTGGACTTTTATTTCTTGGCCTGCGCGCGCGCTCCGGCAGCTCCACCTGTTCAGACAGGCATGTGCGCGGTGCATGCTTCGTTCGCCGATGGGGTGGATGTCGACCTCTCAGGTACCCTGTCGGCTTCGGCCGCAACATTGACAGCAAACGCGACGCTCATGGTTGGTGTCGCAAGCCTGCCCCCCGCTCAATTCCGAGCCGTGGCATCCTTCCCGAACTAATTTCCGATCAAGGTGTCATGAAAGTCAGCATGATACCAACGCTGTACCGGCCGCGTCCCGTTGCGATGATTCCCCTCGCCGCCGCCGCGCAACAAGCTCCGCCCCCCGCCGCATTCGACACGCTGGTCACCCAGGCGGCTGCCGCGCGCGACCAGGACGACCTGCCTCGCGCGGTCGCACTCCTCCGCCAGGCCGTGGCCCTCAATCCGCAGTGGCCCGACGGCTGGTGGTATCTCGGGATGCTGGGATACTCGGCCAGCGACTACGCCTCCGCCGTCGATGCGTTCACCCATTATCTGCAGCTCGTGCCCTCCGCGGGTCCGGCATTTGCCCTGCGCGGCCTGTGCGAGTTCGGGTCGGCTGATTACACCGCTTCGCTCGACGACATCCTGCGCGCTGTCTCTCTCGGCGCCGCCAACGACGCCCGCAACGCGCAGATCCTCCTGTTCCATGAAGCGCTGCTGCTGGCGCATGCCTCCCGTTTCGAGGAAGCGCTCGGCGTCTACCAGACCCTGGTCCGTACCGCGCCGCCCAATCCCGAGCTGCTGGCTGCCTTCGGCCTCGCCGGCCTGCGCGACCCCACTTTGCCCCGCGATGCCTCCCTGAGCCAAACGGAAACCGCTGCTGCCGCCGGTCAGGCTGGGTGGGAATTCGTCACGGGTAATACTCCGGCTGCCGCGCAGGCGTTCACCGATTTCTTTGCCCGCTATCCCACCCTGTCCAACGCGCACTACTTCTACGCGTATCTTCTGTTCGGCCACGATCCGGATGCCGCCGTCCTCCAGCTCCAGCAGGCCCTCCGCCTTAACGCTGACAGTGTTCCCGCGCTCACCCTCGTCGCCTGGGCCCACATCCTCGACAACACTCCAGCGGGAGCATTGCCTTACGCCCGCAAAGCTGAGGGGCTCGATCCCGATCTCTTTATGACCCAGCTTGTGCTCGGCCGTGCGCTGGTCGGCACGGACGACCTCACGGAGGGTCTCGATCACCTGCAGCAGGCTCTGCGTATGGACCCGGAAAACGTCGAAGTGCACATCGGTCTGGCCATCGCCTACTCCAAATCCGGTAAGCGGGACCTCGCTCGCCGCGAACGCGTCCTGAGCCTGGCTCTCACCCGTCAGCCCCAGGACGTCTATTCTTCATCTTTTGAGCGGGCTCCCGCGGCACGTTCGCCCTGACTCGCATGGGTTCAGCATGCGCAGCGCTCCCACATCGCTGTGTGCAAACCAACTCCGGCAGCGCTCCCACATCGCCGCCCGTTTGCCAACACCGACGGCGCGCGATGCCCACGATCCGCGCCTGACTGAAGGTTCTCGAAGCAAACCCGCAACCCGGCCTCCAGCCCAAAATCTATCGCACCGCCGCGCGCTCGTTCGCTCCTATGTGTCGATTCGGATTTCTGCCTGTTCTCTCGTCCAAAAAGCTCGTCTGGCCCGCTCTGGCGGTTGTTCTCTGCTCAGCCGCCGACCAACCGCACGCACTCGCCGCCCAAACGTCGGCGCTCACCTGCGCTCGCTGCCATGAAGCTCAGGTGCGCACCCAGCCTGGCACTATGATGGGCCGTGCTCTCTCGCTCGCCGGCGACAATCCCGTCCTTGACGCGCACCCCAGCCTCACCGTGCAGAAGGGCGACTTCACCTGGACCGTCGAGACGAGCGGTGGCCACAGCACCTATTCCGTCACCGACGGTAAGTCCACTCTCTCCGCTTCCATCGTGTGGAGCTTCGGCGCAGGCAACCAGACCTGGGTACTCGATCGCGACGGCCAGCTCTACGAAAGCCTGGTCAGCTACTACACCTCCATCGACGGCCTCGACACCACCACCGGCGACGATTCCATCGTCCCCGCCACGATCGAGCAGGCCTTCGGCCGCCAGCTCGACCCCGTCGACGCGCGCGCCTGTTTCGGCTGTCACTCCACCGGATCCGCCGTCGACGGCCGTCTCACGCTCGCCGCCCTGCATCCCGGCGTGGCCTGCACTCGCTGCCACACCGGAGCGCTCGAGCACCAGGCCGCCATGAACAGTGGCGATTTCAGCGTCTACCCACCCGATCTCAGCCGCTTCAGCACTGAGGATCTCTCCACCTTCTGCGGCCAGTGCCACCGCAGCTGGGAGATGGTGGTGCGCAGCCGCTGGCATGGCGAAGCCAACGTCCGCTTCCAGCCTTACCGGCTTGCCAACAGCCGCTGCTTCGATGGAACGGACCCGCGCATCAGCTGCGTCGCCTGCCACGATCCGCATCAGCCGCTCATCCGCAACCTGGCCTCATACGACGCGAAGTGCCTTGCGTGCCACACGGTGGCCACCCGCCCGTCCGGACGGAAAGCCACTGCGCGCTCCGCCGATGCCGCAACGGCACCGGGGCCTGCATACGCCTCCCAGCCTAAATCCTGCCCCGTGGCCAATTCCGGATGTGTCACCTGCCACATGCCGCGCACGCGCATGCTCGGCGGACACCTCGTTTTCACCGATCACGACATCCGGGTCGTCCACCCTGGCGATGCGTATCCAAACTGAACTGCGCGCCCACAGTAAACGTGGCTACCCACCCGTAGAGGCTGAATTGTTTGGATGCTAAGTCGAGGAGAAGCACGAGGTGTCACAAAAGGCTGAACTCAGCGGACGCTGATTCCGAGAACAACCTCGGAGGCTCCTCAGAGACGAGATGTATTGCATCGAACTGGATGTTCACAAGAAACCCAACGCCTGGACGTGGCCCAGAAGAGGACGCGAGGAACGTGGTTAGGCGATCATGTCTGTGCTGCGGGGTGCGGCAGTCACGGCCCGCGATCGTTATTGGTGTTCATAAACCCGTCAAGAAGCCTGGGTCTGAGGGCAGCGCAGGAGTCAGTGATGACGTTTGCAGAAGTTCGCAACGATCTCGACTGGGAGACTTTTGGATTCGCAGTTCACGCCGTGCTCTGCAGCACTGGAGGGGACGAAGGAGAAGCAGAAGTGCATTCTCGCGGGCCAGCACGATCCGGTCGAACTTGCGAAGCTGTGCCATGTCCACGCGAGGAACCCACGCGAGATCGTAGTCAAAGTTCTTGAAGGACACTACTGCCCCGAACACCTGTTTGCGTTGCGACAGTCACTGGAAGGATATCGATCCTGTCAGAAGCTAATCGCCGATCTGGATTGTGAAATCGCCAGTCTCATGCAGATTCTGCCCAGTGCGGCGGAGAACCCGGCTCCGCCAGCAACCCGAGCCAGGCGCACCGCCTGCCGGCGTCAGGACAATGATCCTTCCTTCGACCTCCGTGGCGAGCTGTACCGGATTGCAGGAGTTGATGCGGAGCCTTGAACACGATCGGAGTGTGGACGCGGCTCTGCCTTCGGCGAGCGCCGGCACCCTATATCACGGTATCCGTCGACATCGCCTAATGCACCTTTTACAATTTCTTGACGCACTTCAGCCCCCCAGATCCGTCCAATATAAAGGTCGGGGCAGCGAACATCTGCTGCGGCAACTGAGTCTGCATAGATCAATCAATGCGCCTAAGGTAAATTCACGAACAGATTTGTTTGGTCGCTCTGCATTATGTTCTGACAGAAGAGCGGGCGGGTAACTATGCTGCCGCGATCCTCTCCGCCCTGGAAGGACGCTTCAGCCTTCGTCCCAATCCGGCTGAAGGCTCTTCGTTCCGTGCAGGAAATGGATCGACTGTAATTTCTGTGCTTAGAAGAGGGAACCGACTGAATGATTATTGCGTCGGCTGCGACAGCCTTTCCAGCCAACAACTACTCTCAGTCTGAAATCACCCAGGCCCTGGAGAGCGTGTGGAAAGACAAGCTTGAAAATCCGCGGTCACTGACCCGGCTTCACCGGCGTTGTGGCGTCGAACGAAGAAACCTGGTTCTCGGGCTCGCTGAATATAATCGCCTCTCCGGATTCGGTGAGTCCAACGCGATCTGGACTGAAGCAGCGGTTAATCTGGGATCGCAGGCGGTCTCCCGGGCTTTGAAGCGCGTGGATCTGGAGCCAGGTGACGTATCCGCGCTTTTCTTCACCTCAGTTACGGGGGTGGCGAGTCCCTCGATAGATGCGCGTCTGATGAACAGGTTGGCTTTCCCGAGCAATCTGAAACGCATCCCCATGTTCGGCCTCGGCTGCGTGGCAGGCGCTGCCGGAATCGCGCGGGCGGCCGACTATGTGCGGGCGTATCCGGATCAGACTGCGGTGCTTCTTTCGGTCGAACTCTGCTCGCTTACTTGGCAAATGGCCGATGTTTCGACTGCCAACCTGATCTCATCCGGGCTTTTTGGAGACGGCGCCGCTGCGGTTGTCCTGGCGGGAGCTGAGACGTCCTGCTCGGGGCCAAGGATCATCGACACCTGCTCTGTCTTTTACCGCGATACTGAAGATGCGATGGGCTGGGATTTCTCCGCGACGGGGTTCCGAATTGTTCTCTCGCCTTCGGTGCCGATACTGATCAAGGAGAATCTCGGGAACGATGTGGACATGTTCCTGGCAAAACACAGGCTCACTCGCAAAGACGTGGGCAGCTGGATCCTGCACAGCGGAGGCCCACGAGTTCTTGAGGCTGCCACTGCGGCACTCGACCTTCCGGAGGACGCGCTTGAGGCTTCGTGGTCGAGTCTTCGTCGGATCGGAAACCTTTCATCCGCTTCGGTGCTCGCGGTTCTCGAGGAGAATTTGGAGAGGCGCCGGGGAGAACCGGCCAGCTACAGTCTTCTCGCCGCAATGGGGCCGGGATTCTGTTCGGAGTTGGTCCTGCTGCGGTGGTGAGCTCGATGCCTGTCGCTTCAACTACGGATGTTCTGATCGTCGGCGGTGGACCAGCCGGCTTAGCCGCCGCGATCGCGTTCCGCAAGAAGGGGATCGACTGTGTTGTGGTGGAGGCGCGGTCTCCGGTGATCGACAAGGCCTGCGGTGAGGGATTGCTACCGAGTGCTTTGATTTCACTGGCGAGACTCGGAGTCGAGATAACTGCCCGAGACGGTCATCCGTTCCGCGGAATACGGTTCACAGATTCCACTCATCAGGTTAAGGCGGATTTCCCGCAGTGCTCCGGCATAGGCGTGCGTCGCACGCGCCTCCATAGCCGTCTGGTCGAACACGCGAGCGAAGCGGGAGCCGACGTTCGGTGGAACAGCCGGGCGACACTGGGCAATCAGAACTCCGCCTTGATTGACGGCCATGAAGTGAAATTCCGATGGCTGGTGGGCGCAGACGGACAGGCGTCTTCGGTCCGCCGATGGGCGGGCCTCAATACTTTTAGAAAAGAAAGCGTCCGATATGGATTTCGCCGCCACTACAACCTAAGCCCCTGGGACGAGTATGTTGAGGTCTATTGGGGTAGCGCCGGGCAGATCATTGTGAGTCCGGTAGCGGACGACTGTGTCTGTGTTGTGTATGTCACACGGAATCGGCACTGCAACTGGCATCAAATTCTCGATGAATTCCCGCAGCTTCAGGCGCGTCTGCAGGGCGTTGCGATGTTATCGCAGCAGAGAGGCGCGGTATCTGCGACTCGAAAACTACACACAATTGCACGCGGCTCAATTGCTTTGATCGGTGACGCGTCCGGATCCCCCGACATTATCACCGGAGAGGGACTCGCAATGGCATTTCGCCACGCGTGCGCGCTTGCCGATGCAATCGAGAGCGGAAATCTCGGCTCTTATTCTCGCTCTCACAAATGCATTGGCAGGCTGCCTCATGCGATGGGTGCGCTGATGTTGACGATGGATCGCTGGCCTTCGCTCGAGGCGGGCGCGATGCGAACACTCGCATCAAATCCGGACCTCTTTCAGGAACTTCTGTCATTTCACGTTGGAGCAAAGTGTGTGTCTGAACTCGCTGTAGGAGTCAGCGACAGCTCGGCCGGATTCTGATCGAAAGGCGTGGCCGGCTACAGGCGGAAATCGGCATGACTGCGCTCGCATACTTCTTCGACAAAAGTCCGGCCTCCTACCTTGCCATGTCGCTTCTGCTGCTATCTCCGGATGATGATGCAATCGCGCAGTCAGGCCACGAATTCACCTGCGGATTCTCGCAATCCAGTCACACGCTGAGTTGAACCCGATAACGGGGGCACCAGGGTTTTCATTCGGAAACCGGCCAGGACAGGCGGGTCGGCGACTACGAGCGGCCACTGCACATGCGGCTCGGTTCAGCAAGTGCGAAAGGCGGCGGTCAATACGTTATGTTTGTCCACTGAGGTGCAGCAATCCTGCAGATAGCTCCATGGTCGGTTGTTATGTAACGAAGAATCTCTTTGCGTCAATAACGAAATGCGAAGTCTGCGCTCTCACGCAGCGTGAAGTCACCATCCACTTCCGTGGTTTGTGAGTACCGCGCAGCGATCTATACAGGCAGAATAAGTCCACGGCGGTGTCATCGGGTTACCGATCCGCGCTTAAGTCGGATGCTGCACTCAGTCTTCATCGAATGTCCGGCGCTTACGCCCCCGGCAATAGTTATCAGCTTCGCGAGTAGAAGGCATAGATTGAAGTTGATTTCCAACTCAATTTAGGGTTGGTCTTCAGAGAAAAATGACTCTTTAATGACACAATGGTGATAGTTTTCGCCCGCGCCTGCTGTAAAGTTGTTTCAGTCAGAGCATTTCCGTCCTTCCGCCGAGAGGCGAGTCGATGACGGGGTGCCTGACGAAAGCACTTCGTGTTTTGAGATGCATGCGTGGGGCCGCCTTCGCTATCTGAGGATCGAGGGCGGAGTCGATCCGTATCCAGCCTCGAGTCAACGTTTCGACGTAAACCGGAACATATGAAACTCGCGGAGATTCCTACAGCCCAAGGAGGTCAATCGTGGAAGAGATGAATGGCACTGAAGAGATCGGGCAGCTGCAAGAGGTTGGCGCGCGGAAGCCGTGGCAAACCCCAGTTGTCGAAGAGTTGCCCATGAATGAGGCCGAGGCCGCCATACACGGCAGCGGAGGCGACTTCGGGATCTACAGTTAATTGCACGCGGCGGCGACAGCGCGGCGCCTGGACCGGTTCTCCGATCACGCGATAAGGATTTTCGTCAGTGGACAACGTGACTGGTCGACTGGATGCGCCCTTCTTTGGAGTTATCGGGCAGGGAGGGCGGGGCACCCCAGACGGTAAAATTGGTCTAACGCAGGCATATTCTTGCGTGTTTGGCCGATTTAGGTTATCGGTTTGGACTAGTGTGGCTTTCGTTCCGTCCGACGGTCAGTGCGTACTGCTCTCGGGACGGATATTCGGACAGGCTGAGCTGCAGCGCGAGCTCGGTACGGAGCCAGCCGATGAGTCGGCTCTTTTGCTGTACGCGTACCGCGAGTGGGGCGACGAATTCCCGAATCACGTGCATGGCGACTATGCATTTGTTTTGTGGGATGCGAATATGCACAGGTTGCTGCTCGGCCGCGATCCCCTGGGATTTAGGCCGCTCTACTTTTCCAGGCGTGGCAGCGAACTGATTTTTGCCAGCGGAGTTAGCCATTTGCTGAACTGGCCGGGCTTAGCGGCGCGCCCGAACGAGCGGCACATTGCGCGATGGCTTGCGCTGGCTCCCGAGCCGACAACTGAGACCTTCTTCGAAGATATCTTTCGTCTGCTTCCGGGAACCATGCTATCGGTTGAAGACGAGCGCATCTTGGTACGCCGCTTCTGGCAGCCGGAGAGCGTTCCATTGCTTCGACTCCACGATTCGCGCGAATATGTCGAGGGAGTTGTGGATATATTCGAGCGTGCGGTGCGGGACCGCGTGACGGGAACATCTCCGATGGGTTCGCAACTGAGCGGAGGACTTGACAGTTCCTCGGTAACTGTCACAGCGGCGCGGCTGCTGTGTCAGGAAGGCCACAGGCTCTGTGCATTCACCGCGGTTCCGGAACATGCAGTTGAGGTTGCCGGCCGGTTTACTGACGAAGGGCCGCTCGCAGCTGCGGTGGCTGCCTCGTACCCGAATATCGATCACGTTCTGGTGACTCACGGCGCGTATTCGACGTTTTTCCTGATCGATCTGTTCAACGCGATACAGGAAGAGCCGATCTTGAATCCGTCGAATTACGGCTGGGCCTATGAGATTTGCCGGGGAGCCCAACGGCGTGGCATAGAGACACTTCTGATCGGCCAGTTCGGCAACTTTACCATCAGCTATAGCGGCGATGGCGCGTTGCAGTCCCTGTTGCGCGAAGGCCGTGTCACTGCCTTCGCGCGCCTGGCGCACAACCTGCATCGCGAAGGCCCGCGGCGCTGGTTATCCCTCGCACACGAGGTTATTCGCCCGTGGATGCCGATCCGTGCACGCCACGCAATCGACCGTCTGCGCGGTAAGTTCAGCGCCACGCATGAGTACTCGATGATCCGTCAGGAATTCGCACGCAAGCACGAGCTCGGCCTGATGATGCTGGAAAATGACCGCGGCCGGAGCGATAACCGCGCGTTGCGTCTTTCGGCTCTGCGCAGACCTGATTTGGGACCGTTTGCGTCAGCCTTCCGGCAATTGACCGGGGTCGGGATGTCCGACCCTACGGGCGACCGGCGGGTGATCGAGTACTGCCTGTCCGTCCCTGTCGAATACTACTGCGAAAAAGGTGTGCCCCGCTCATTGATTCGAAATGCAATGATTGGACGGCTTCCGGAGCAGGTGCGCTCCGAGCGGCATAAGGGACTGCAGTCCGCTGATTTCAGCATCCACTTTGAGGCGGAGCGCGCAGAAGCTCTGGCGGAGGTAGGGCGGATGAGGCATGTGGACCTGATCGCCCACGCTGTGGACTTACCCGCAATGGAAACGATGCTGCAAATGTCACCGCCGCAGGCCGACGCCAACGGTGGAATGGTGGGTCACTGGCCCAAATTGCTCCGCGCTCTCTCCCTGGGCCGCTTTTTGCGCCGTCTCGAATGCGGAACACTGTTTTCTTTTTCAGAACTTCTGCCCAGCATCGCAGCTCCGGCAGATCAGAGAGTCGCAGAGTCTGATAACACTGGCTAACGCAGAAACGACTGTCTTAGCTCATATACCTGTTGTGCGCTCTGGATCCGGGGTGCGAATACTGAGTAGCCCATTGTGACGGAGACGGGATCGGTGGTGGTAACAAGAGAATCGAAAATGCCGTTAGGCGGCAGCTCTGCATTCCAGCTGATGCTCGCTACTTCCTGGCTGGCCCCGGCGCATTGGCGTGATCATCAGGATCGGGCAATTCTCGCGGCCCTTAATTCCGGGCCGGACTGGGACGAGTATTTCGCGCTGGTCGACTGGCACAGAACTCCGGCTCTGAGTTGGGAAGCTCTGAGGCGGACCCCCAAGGCAACTCTCCCGGCGGAGGTGAGTCAGGCGCTGCAACAGCGCAGCACCTCCTGCCAAATGCGGGCGATGCGGCTCGCTTCAATGCTGATACAGGTACTCGAGGATTTCAACCACGCTGGTATTCCCCTGATCCCGCTGAAGGGTCCGCTTCTTTCACTCGAAATCTATGGCAACCTGGCGATTCGTCATTCCCGCGACATCGACATCATGGTGGCTCTCGACGATATGTCAAGGGCTCAAGCCTGCCTTGAGAAAATAGGTTGGCGAGTGTACATCGATGAAGAGAGAGCCGGAATGACACAGAACCAGGAGGTGGCCGGCGCCGGCGGTTGGATTGTAGAGGCATGGGAATTGAGCCGGGCATTCAGCCCGCGGCATACCGAGTTTTTGCGGGAGATCGGGCATCACACAGTCTACTGGCATCCGGTGCAGCAGTGCCTTCTTGAGCTTCACTGGCGTACGCACAGAGAATCACCCGACCATACGGCCGGCCAATGGGCGCGAAGCACCGCATTGACTTGGCACGGCTTCAATTATCGGTCCCTAAGTGCAGTTGATCTCGCTCTCCATCTTTGCGAGCATGGCAACAGTCACTGTTGGAGCCGGGCGAAATGGCTCGGTGACGTGGCACGCATCTATGCCGCCAACTACGTGGATTGGAGTGCAGCTTTCCGATCTGCCCGTGCTTTGGGCGAGGAAAACTCGCTACTGCTATGCTTGCGTCTATTGAGTGATCTGTACGGGTTGCCCCTGCCCGAGGAATTGGCTGCGCCAGCCGGGCGTCTGCCCTCGCTGTTTCTTGATCGTGTGGCCCTGTCGATGCTGAATCCTGCAGAGAGGCATCCGGGTTCCGCTCTGGCAACGCTTCGCATGGCGGTATCTCGACTGTATTACGAGCGCTGGCTCCATCGTCGCAGATCCTGGCGTGAGATCTTCGCAGACCTCGCATTTTGTAAGCTCGATTTTGAACTGCTGCGTCTTCCCGATCGGCTGTTCTGGCTCTACATTCCGCTTCGGCCCATTCTCTGGGTTCGGCGATGTCTCTCCCGCATCGCGCCAAAAGCCTGAGCATGCAAGGATGGCGGTTTCGAACTGGGCATAATCTTACCGGTTCGCGGCTGTCCGAAGTCGATCTCCTCGATCAGCAGACGCTCCGAGCGCACCGAGTACAGCATATGCAGCAACTGCACCCGCAGTAGCTCCTCCGGCGCAATCGATGGCCGCCCGCACCGCGCATACATGCTGTCGAACACCGGAGACATCTCCCGCAGAATCCCGTCCGTCGTCGCCCGCACCGCACGCAGCGAATGATCTTCCCGCACCCGCTCTTCCGGCGACAGATAGCTAAACACATGCACTTGCTGATGATCGATGCTTCGCATGTCCAGGTCATAACATCTTCAGCCTGTGCAACCCGAGTGATCTTTCAGTAGCCTGCCAGAACTAGTCTCACAGATGTCTCAGGAGAATTAAAAGGCATCCGAGTTGAACGATGCCAAGGAAGTTGTTGGCATGGCGTTCCCACCTGCTTGTGAGTCGTCGGAAGTCTTTCAGCCAGGCAAACAGCCTCTCGATCTTCCAGTGCCGCAGATAACGAGTCAGAGGTCTGCAGTCCTGAGTTCTCTTTCTGTTGCGCCGACTGGGAGCAATCATTTCGACGTCATGACGTTCACGGAGCCGCTGATCCACAGCATCGCTGTCATAGGCCTTGTCGCCGGTCAGCCGCCGTGGGACTTGGGCAATATGTCGTTGCGCGAGTGTGTCTTCGACCAGGGTTAACTCATTCGGCGAAGCGCTTGTAACCCGCACCGCGACAGGAAGACCGTAGCTGTCCGTGATTGCCTCGATCTTGCTCCCTTTGCCGCAGCGTGTCGGACCGATGCGATCGCCCCCCCCTTTTTGCTCCCGCGAAGGAGGCATCCATAAACCCCTCCTCCAGCCCCAGATCGCGGCGTGCCGGCAGGTCTTCACACAACGCCCACAGAATCCCGTCGAGCACCCCGGAGCGCTGCCACTGCTGGAAACGGCGGTGAGAGCTCTGGTAGACGCCGCAGCGCGGCGGAAGATCCTGCCATGGGGCGCCGGTGCGCAGAATCCACAACACTCCATTCAACATCCGGCGGGCATCACTCCAGCGCCCGCCCCTCCCGTCCGGCCTTTGTCGAGATTCCTGATCCCACTCAACAAAAGGCCTGACATACTCCCATTGCGCGTCCGTTAGATCGGCCGTGCTTCCGGTCTGCTGCCGATCCACTCTCCGCGCAACTATTTATTCTCTGAAGACATTGGCGAGATGGGTTCTAGTACTACTGTGTTATAAGCGGCGGGCACCGCAGAAGGGGCAGCGGCAGAGCTGGCGCAGCAGGGAGCGGGCCAGCAGGATGCGCAGAGTGGCGATGGAGTTGGGATTATGCCGTTCGGGACGAACCCGAGCCGCGGGGCTGGAAGTCGGACGACAGTGCCGGAGCTGATAATCCGAGATGGCCGGCGCGGGCT
>JASHNW010000098.1 GCA_030041435.1 Acidobacteriaceae bacterium | reverse complement strand
GGCTGGCGCGAAGAGCGCACCGGCCTGCACGAGCTGGAGTTTATTGAGACGCGGCGCCACTGGTTTACTGGCACCGTGCCGCACGACACCAGGGGCACTGTGCATGTGCTGAACCTGATCGAAGGCGATGCGGCGGTGGTGGAGAGCCCAGCCGGCGCCTTCGCGCCGTTCGTCGTGCATTACGCGGAAACCTTCATTGTTCCAGCCGCGGTGGGCGCGTACACCATCCGGCCGTGCACGCCGAATCCGAAGCGGGAGCTTGGGACTATTCAGGCGCGCGTGCGGGTATAGTTCAGCTTTCCCAGAAAGCAGTCCATCCGGTTGCGGCAGGGTCGACGCCGATCGTTCCGAACGCGAGTGTGCGCGTGGCTGCGCCTTCGACGCGCGTGAACGCCGCGCCGGCATCGAGCTTTGCCGGGATCTGCACGGATTGCGGAGCCGCCCCTGCCGCTTCGCGCGTAAAGCGCACCTTCCAGCCGCGGCTGCCTGACGGCTCCGCAGACAGCGCCACACGGCCAAAGCGCGTGGGCGAACCTGCGAGGGAGAACGGCCGGCGGTCGCGCAGATCGGGGGGCTGCACGCCTTCGAGCAGGCGCAAAGTATCGCCATCTTCGAGCACGAGCCGGTGGCGCAGATAGCGGATGCACTCGGCGCTGGCCCAGTTGTGCGGCATATCGCCCCACAGGTCGCCGACGAGCGCGTGCTGCAGCGGCTGCTCTTCGCGCCATGCGTGCAGCGGCGAGGCGTGATTCAGATAGCCGGTGAAGGTGCGGTGCGCCCACGCATGCAGACCGGCCCAGAGGTAGACTTCCGCGACGAAGGCGGCGTTGTAATTCCACACGCCATCGTGTCGGAGCCAGCCGGTTTCGGCGGGGATGTCCTCCCGGGTGCAGGCCTGCATGAGAGCGATGTGGCCACGCACGACGGGATTGTCTTTGGCGAAAACTTCTCCGGGAAAAATCGTTTGCGACAGGGCCCACTGCGCGCTTTGTGGACGCGGACGATCCCACGCGTCGGCGTGCATCTGCGGATCGTCGCGCATGAGCATGGGCAGGTACGCGAAGCCGCGCGGATCCTGAACCATTTCCGCGCGCGCGGCCGCGTCGAAGGCAGAGCGCAGCTCGCGGTAGAAGCCACCGGCGCGCCCGAGGTCGGCAATCTGCAGCTTTTCATTGGCGCGTGCAACAGCGCGCAGGCCGGCCAGCGTCCAGAGCGTGTTCGTAAAGTCGTAACAGACGCCGCCGATGCCGCCGTCGGGGAAACCGGGGGCGAGCAGGCCGTAGCGGCCGTTCGGGGAGTCTCCCTTGCGCGCGTCGTCGCGCAGCTGGATGAGGAAATCGATGGCGTGGCCAACATTGGGCGCGAGGCGCCGGAGCAGCGACCAGTCCTGCTTCAGCTCGCAGGCGCGCACCAGCGTGAACATGGCGATGGCCGTGTCCTTCCAGTGCTCCTTGCCGCCGGAGGCGATGATTTGCCCGGTCGGCACCTGCTGGTTCCACTCCGAGAGCAGGCCCTGATCGGCTGCGTCGTCAAAGCCGAGGTAGCGCGCCGCTTCGAGGATGAAGTTGCCGTCGACGATCCACAGACCGCGATACACCGTGGGACCGACTTCAAAGACGAGGCGGCCGTCCTTCACTTCCCTTGCCTGCTGGATGTTGCGCGCGCAGGCGGTGAGGAAATCCCCCTGCGTGCCGGGAATCGTCCACGCGACGGGAGCGCTGAACGCGCGACCCTGCTGCCACCAGGTGCGCACTTCGCTGAGGAGCTGATCGGGCGTGGCGGAAACATCGAGGCTGCCGGTGGCTCCGGACTGCGGGAAGCGGAAGAGGTAACGCAGCGGGAGGTTGCGGCTCGCGGTTCCGTGCTCGAGCGTGAGGCGGTAGCCGCCCTCTTCGGGCAGCCAGGAGATATCGCGCGATGCGTTGTCCTGGGGGATGGCAATCATCCACGGCGTCGATTCTGCGCCGCGCACGACTTCAGTGACGATGCCGGCCGTCGGCCTCAGTTGGAACTTGTCGCACGAGCGAATGCGGACCAGCGGCGTAGCGGTCACGTCGAGATCGCGGGCGCGGATCTCCATCACGACGTTGTCGACGCGGCCTTCGTTTTCACGGCGCGTGCAGAAGGCGATGACCTCAATCGTCACCGTGGGCCGCTCAATGCGGGTGTGAACGATGGGAACGCCGGGCGCTTCCATGGTTTGCCCGGCCCAGGCATCGCGAGCCATGCCGGAGAGCGTGAACTCGACGATGGTTCCGAACTGATGGATGGCGGCAAACTGGTCGTGCGGGAAATCGTAGCGGAGATCGCCCCATTTGCCGACGAGGGTCTTCGCGGGATCGTCGGGAAAGCAGATGGTCGACTGATAGTCGGCGGGAGCGTAGCGGAAATCAACGACGGCGTTGAACGACTCCGCGCGTTCGCCTGCCGCTGGCGCGGGATGCGTTGCCTGAACAGCGGCGGCAGCGGGGCGTTCAAGGCCGGTGACCAGGGCGACTGCGGCGCTGCCGGCAAGAAATGTGCGGCGATCGATGGGTTTCATGCGGTCTTCAGGGCTCCAGGGTGTTCCACAACGAGGCGATGCGGGCGGGTTCGGAAATCCACTGCAGGCGGTCAGGATCGGCTTCGAACTGCTGGTAGAGCGGCACGCCGGGCAGGATGCCGAGCTCGGGATACGCGCGGGCGTGCCTCACCTGCAGCGACGATTTCTCATAGCGGGGATTTGCCTGCCACTCCATGTGGCCGTCGCGCAGCAGCGGAAACCACGCCAGACCTCCGTGCGCGCGGACCGCATCGTAGACGAACCGATACTGGCGCTCGCACAGCGCGCCAAACACCATGCGCTCCGATTCGCTGGCGTTGATGACGGCGTGCGCCCAGCCCGGGGGCACTACGACGCGATCGCCGGGTCCGGCTTCAACCGCGATGCAGCGGCCGGGGTTGTCGCCGGCGGATTCCTGCGCGTAGATGACGGCGCGGCCCTCCCAGATCTCGAAGAGCTCGGGCGTGGACCAGCCGCAGTGGGGCGCGATGGCGTGGACATGTCCCTGGCTGCGCACCGGCTCGTCGCCGAGGCGGCCGCTGGCGTAGACCACGGCGCCGAAAAGCAAAGAGCGCCGCTGTAACTCCGCGGCATCGGCAGTTTTGCCTACGTCCATGGCGATGCCGTACACCGGATCGGGCCCGCTGCAGTGCGGATCGCGCAGGCTCCTG
>JASHNW010000097.1 GCA_030041435.1 Acidobacteriaceae bacterium | reverse complement strand
GAACCAGGTCGCCGGGATGCTTGTGTTCGTAGCGAACCACAGGGGGCGGAGGGTCGAGCGAGCGCAGGCGGTTGAGCCCAGCCCGGCGCAGGACGCGACTCACAGTAGAGCGGCTGAGCTTGAGTTGGCAGCCGATCTGCCAGCCGTTGCGGCGCAACTGGCGAAGTTCAACTACCTTTTCCAACAAGATGGAAGAGGTTCTTCGGGGCATGCGGTGGGGGCGTGAGCTGCGATCGGCGAGTCCGGCCCGACCATGCTCGCGATAGCGGCGCACCCATTTGGCGGCGGTCTTGGCGCTCACGCTGAAGGCGGCTGCAGCCGCCTTCAACGTGCTACCCCGCTCGACAACCGATTTGCTCATCAGCTCTCGACTATGAATGGTCAGTCGGGCATTCTGGTGATAGTCCATTCGATCTCCTCTCGGAAACTGCGGTTTGGTCACCATCAGCTTCTCTGATCCGGATCGAATGGACAACCTGTTGAAACTTCACAGCTAGAACAGGCCGGCCTGCCGCCGCGGCATCGGCAAGCCAAAGTGCTCATACGCCAGCCGCGTCGCGCACCGCCCGCGCGGCGTCCGGTCCAGGAACCCGATCTGGATCAGGAACGGCTCGTACACCTCTTCGAGCGCGTCTTCCTCCTCGGCCAGCGTCGCCGCCAGCGTCCCAAGCCCCACCGGGCCGCCATCGTACTTCTCGATGATGGTCAGCAGTAACCGCCGGTCCAGCTCATCGAAGCCGTGCGCGTCCACCTCGAGCATCTTGAGCGCATGGCCCGCCGTCTCGCGGTCGATGCACCCTGTGCCGCGCACCTGCGCGTAATCGCGCACCCGCCGCAACAGCCGGTTCGCGATCCGTGGCGTCCCGCGCGACCGCATCGCGATCTCCGCCGCGCCGTCCTGGTCGATGCCCACGCCCAGCACCTCGGCCGACCGCGTCACAACAAACCGCAGCTCGTCGTCCGTGTAGAACTCCAGCCGCAGCAGGATTCCAAACCGCGACCGCAGCGGCGACGACAGCAGCCCAGGCCGTGTCGTGGCCGCCACAAACGTGAACGGCCGAATCTCCATTACGTGCGTCCGCGCTGCCGGTCCCTGCCCGATGATGATGTCCAGCTTGTAGTCCTCGAGCGCCGTGTACAGCTTCTCTTCCAGCACCGGCTGCAGCCGGTGAATCTCGTCCAGGAACAGCACCTGCCGCTCGCGCACGTTGGTCAGGATCGCCGTCAGGTCCCCCTGAATCTGCAGCGCCGGCCCCGAAGTCTGTTGGAAACCCACATCCAGTTCGTTGGCAATGATCGTCGCCAGCGTGGTCTTGCCCAATCCGGGCGGCCCGAACAGCAGCACATGGTCGAGCGCCTCGCCGCGCGACTTCGCCGCCTCCAGCGCGATGGCCAGCTGCTCCTTGGCCTTCTCCTGTCCGATGAACTCGCGCAGCCGCCGCGGCCGCAGCTTCAGCTCGAACGAGTTTTCGTCATCCGCCCGAGCCGCGCTTACCAGCCGCTCGGCGTCCTCCGCTTTGTGGGCCATTTGAGTGGAGTTTATCAGCCGCCTGCCGCCTCTGCGCCCCGCGGCATCCTACCGTTGTCATGCTGAAGCGAGACTTAGCCATCGCGCCCGTTGGCGAAGCGCTGCTGATTCTGGTCGTCGGAGCTGTGGGCTGGGCCGCGCATCAGCCCCTCGTCTTCGCGAGCCTCGGCCCCACCGCCTACGAACTCATCGAGACGCCCCACCGGCGCAGCGCCGAACCGTACAGCATTATTGCCGGGCATCTGGCCGGCGTAGGCGCTGCCTGGCTTGCCCTGTTGCTGACCCACGCATGGAGCGCGCCGCCGGTCTCCTCCGCCGGCGTGCCGCTCGTGCGCGTCGGCTGCGCAGCAGTGGCTTCGGCCACCACGGTGCTTGCGAATATGCTGCTCCGCGCCAGCCAGCCCGCGGCCATCGCAACCGCGCTGCTCATCGCTCTGGGCCTGATGCCGCGGCCGCTCGACGCAGCGGTGATCGTCTGCGGAGTGCTGCTGATGACGCTGGTGGGCGAACCGCTCCGCCGCTTGCGTCTGCGCACGCCGGAGCTGCGCACCGGGCCGGCCCGCGAGAGTTGAGCGCGGCCTGGTGGCAGTCTCACGGATGAATCAAGCTCGACAACCAAATCGCAAACCATTGCAAATGAGCGCGAGTGAATACGCGAAGATTGGGGCGTTCTGGAACGGAAATGAGGCCTTCGACTGTAATTCAGGGACTTACGTCTGACGTTGATTAATCAGGTTCATCCACGAGACAGCTTCTAGTAGTTCAGCCCGATCTGCGGCGACGACTTCGTTCCCGTGATTTTGATCGGCACCTGCGTCCCCGCTCCGTGCTTCGCAAAGAAGGGGTCGACCGGCTTCAGTAGCAACGATTTCCATCCCGTCACCATCTGCGAAATGTGCGCATCGAGCCGCGCGTCGCCACGGAAGTCGAACACCTGCCCGTCAAGCGTGTAAACGCCATTCAGCGCAACGTCCGCGCCTGGCACGGTGTAGTTGAGCGCAGAGATGGTGAGCTTGCCGTCGCCGAGAATGAAGTCGCCCCGCATGTCCGACCCGACGTTCGCATGCGTGCCGCCATCCGTATTGCCCAGCTTCATCGCCGCTTCCTCCTGCTTCGCTTCCTGCGCCTTGCCCTGTCCGCGCAGGCTCAGCTGATCCACCTCGTGCTGGAATTTCTGGTTCGAGAAGTGCGCGTCCATCACCGCGAACGACCCATCCAGATGCAGCTTGTCGGTCACCGACGCATTGCCCGGCGGCAGGTCGAAGCTGGCGTTCATCTGTACCTGGCCGTTCATCAGCGGCGGATCGGTCCTGATAGCCAGCTGCAACAGGTCTTCGATGCGCCCGGGGCCGACTGTGACGTCGAGATGAATATTGTGGCCGCGCTGGTTCACTGCGCGCACCACCGCGCCCTTCGCGACGATGTGCGTCCGCGCCAGCCACGCATCCACCGGCTCCAGTTGCGTATCGCCGCTGGTGCCGTCGACAACGGCGTGGAATTTGGTATCGAGCGGCAGGGAATGCTCGGCAGTATCGAGGCGGAAATCCGGAGTCGTGGTCTCGCCGTCCACCGTGATGCGATCGAGTTGCCCACTGTAGCTGCCTGTGGAGGAGAGCATGCCGCCGATGCCTTTGAGAGTGCTGAGATCGGCATGGCTGAAGGCGTACGTGCCGTCGATGGGCGTGTCGCCGGGACTTTCCGCATCGAATGGACCGAAGTCGCCGCTGGAGTCGATGTCGCCCACCGGCTTCGGATTGACGAGGATCGCGCGGAACCTCAGGGGTCGTCCCTCGCCCACCGAGCGGAGCTGCAGCTGGTCGATCTCGAAGTCCAGCGGAACCTTGTTCGGCTTGCCGTTTTCGATCACGAGGTCAGCGTGATCGACGAGGATTTCGCCAACCACGACCTTGATGCCGCTGTGGTTTCCACCTGCACCGGAGCCGGACTTTTCCAGATGCGGCAGGTTGGCGCGCTGGCTTTTGGGCGGCAGGTGAATGGACAGCCCGTTCACCTGTACCTTGTTCACGTAGAGCGGAGTTCGCAGGAGTTGATGCCAGTTCAGGACGTGGAACGAGAATCGGTCCGCCTCGATCAGCGGCTCGTCCATCTGCAAATGGTTGGGATACAGTTTGAGGCCGGAGCCGGAAACTTCAAAACCCTTCACAAAAGATACGTCGAAACGCGCCAGCTCCACGCGGCTGTCGAAGCGCGCGCTCAGCGTCTCCACCACCTTTTCATTCAGGAGCGGTCCCGCATGATGCAGCACAATGTCACCGGCGGCGAAAAAGGCCACCAGCAGCACGACGAGTGCTGCACCGAGCCACAACAGGACACGCCACAATCGCCGCGTCGGGCGGCTCTGCGCCGTGGTCGGCTCCTCGCGATGGACGCCGTCGGCCATGCTTCGCACCTTCTCCTCGTTCCGTGGCCCGCGATGGCCGCGCATTCGCTTCCTGTCGCTTAGAACCCGATCCGCGCAAAGAGGCTGCCATGCGCGCGCCACAATTCAGGTCTATCATGCGTTTGCGTGTGTTTGCGATCCGCAAACTCATCTTCCGCCGGTTCGTCCAGGTTTCGGGTCGCGGAGAGGTCGTGCCATGGCGGAAGAACGCAGTCGGCAAAAGATCGTAGTGGGGCTGGGCGAGTTGCTCTGGGACATGCTGCCCGCGGGGCCGCGCCTGGGTGGTGCGCCCGCCAATTTTGCCGTGATGGCGGGCCGGCTTGGCGACCGCGCGGTCATCGCCAGCCGTGTCGGCGCCGACACGCTCGGCGAACAGGCGCGCGCCGTTCTCGAGGAGCTTCCCGTCGACTGCTCCTTTCTGCAGATGGATTCCGAATTTGCCACGGGCACGGTTACCGTCACCGTGGACGACGGCGAGCCCCACTACACCTTCGACGAGCCGGTAGCATGGGACCACCTCGCCCTCACTCCGGACTGGCGCGACCTGGCGAATCAGGCTGACGCAGTCTGCTTCGGCACGCTGGCACAGCGGGACTCCGGCTCGCGGCAGACCATTCTCGACTTTCTCGACGCCACGCGTCCAGCGTGCGTGCGGGTGTTCGATGGCAACCTGCGCGCACCCTTCTGGTCCGGCGACGTGCTGCGCGGCTCCCTGGCGCGCGCGACGATTCTCAAGCTGAACGCTGCAGAGTTGCCAGACGTACTGCTCGGCATCGGAGCCTGCCCCTATCCCGTGCGCGTGCCGGACGAGGACGAACTGATGCGCGGCGCGCACCGGCTGCTCGACCGTTATGCTCTGCACCTGGTCTGCCTGACGCTGGGCAGCGAGGGCAGCCTGCTGGTCACGCGGGAGCATTCACATCGCCACCATGGACTCGCTGCCACGGTGCGCGACACGGTCGGCTCCGGCGATGCATTCACCGCCGCGCTCACTCACTACTATCTTCACGGCGCGCCCCTGCCCGTCATCAGCGAAGCGGGCAACCGCTGGGGCGCATGGATGGCTTCGCAGTCCGGCGCCATGCCGCCGCTGCCCGCGGAAACTTTGGCCGCCATGGCCGCGGAAATCCGCCGCTCCCATTTGTAATCGGGGGCAGTAGAATGTACGTTCGCATTTGAAAACATATGCCGCATATTCCTACATCCCAGGAGCGCCGCGCCCTGGGCCAGGCGCGCCGCAAGCAGGTACACCGCCAGGATCACGCGCACTGGGACGCGAAGCTCCGCCGCCACGATCCCATTGCCCTGGTCGAAGAGTCGATGCGTGGGCGCGTGGCGTCGCTGGTCGGGCTGAAGTACGAGCGCATGCTGGCCTCGCCCTTCGGATTCTTCCGCGGTGCCGTGCCCGTCATGGCCGCCGATCTCGCCCTGCTGCCGCACACCGGCATCGTGAACCAGATTTGCGGCGACGCGCACGTGCGCAATCTGGGTGCTTTCGCCGCGCCCGACGGCCGCCTGCTCTTCGACATCAACGACTTCGACGAGACCATCCGCGGCCCCTTCGAGTGGGACCTCAAGCGCCTGGCCACCAGCCTGGTGCTGGCAGCGCGGGAGACCTGCCCAACTGCAACCATCCCCAAAGAATCGCGCGACGCCGTGCACCGCTTCATCGCCAGTTACCGCAAGCTCATCCAGACGCTGTCGCGCATGCCGGTCATCGACGTCGCGCGCTTCCAGGTGCATCGTCTGCAGCGCATCTCGCCCGTCTCCAATGCCCTGTTGAAGGCCGAGCGCGCCACGCCCCTGCACACCCTCGACACGCTGACCGTCGAAACAAAAAAGGGCCGCATCTTCAAAGAGGAGCCGCCGATTCTGCGCCGCCTCACACCGCAACAGGCGCGGCCGGTGCTTGCTTCGGTCAAGCCCTACCGCGAGAGCCTGCAGCCCGAGCGGCAGCATTTTCTGTCGCAATACCGCGCCCTCGACGTCGCGTTCAAAGTGGTGGGCACCGGATCCGTCGCTCTGCGCGATTATCTCGTCTATTTCGAGGGCAACGGCCCGCGCGATCCCCTCTTCCTGCAAATCAAGGAGGAGCCGGGCTCGGCCTACGCGCCGTATCTCAACGCTATCCCCGCCGCAGGACACCAGGGCCGCCGCGTAGCCGAGGGGCAGCGCGCCATGCAGTTCCAGTCGGACTCGTTCCTTGGCTGGACGACGATTGCCGGCCGCGACTATCTCGTCCGCCAGCTCAACGATCACAAAGGCTCCATTGAGATTGAGGACCTGCGGGGACAGGGCCTGATCGACTACGCCGAGATGTGCGGCGAACTGCTCGCGCGCGGCCATGCGCGCTCTGGCGACGCCTGCCTGCTGGCCGGCTATCTGGGCAACGGGCAAAAATTTGCCACGGCCATTGCGAAGTTTGCCGAAACCTACGCCGACCAAACCGAAAAAGATTGGCAGGAGTTGAAGAAACGCCGGGGATGAGATGTATCGACCTGGCCGCAAGCGCCGGCCTTTCGTCAGCCGAAAGTAACTGCGGCTGGCCGGAAAGCTGCTCACCTTTTCGGCTGCGCATGGTCGCAACGTGGGGGCGTGCGATGCAGATTGCTTTATTCGCTTTCTTTCTGCTGGCCGGGCCCGCAATCTTTGGTCAGGCCGGACCGGTGGCTGTGAGCCCGGCTGTACGCAGCCAGCGGCTGCTCACGCAAACGCAGCCGTTCGTCTTCTCGGCTCCTTGTCAACCCACCTCGTTCACCTTCCAGCCTGCGCAAACGCTCCTCGCGCAGAATCAGCCGCTGTCATTCGCGACGATCGCGCGTTCGGCACGCAGCGGAACCACCGAGCCGATTCCCACCCAGTGGCCGCATGCGAGGTTTGAGCCGATTCCCACGCAGTGGTCGCATCTGAAAATGCTGCCCGTGGGCGGACCCGCGGCGCAGACCGGTCACGCCGCCGGCAGCGCGGCGCCCTTGCTGCAATCCGTACCGAAATAACCGGGCCGGCCGAAGGCGAACCGACAACGGGCCGGAGCCGTGTCCGGATGCGACAATTTCCCCATGACCGAACTCGCTCTTTGCCTTCATGGAGACAGCGCGCACACGCCGCCGTCGCACATTCTTGAAAACCTCAGCGACGCGCTGGCGCATCGCCGCCAGCCCGGCGCGCCTCACACTATCTACGAAGAGCTGTGGCACATGGCCTTCTGGCAGCAGGTAACGCTCGACTGGGTCGGAGGCGTCGAGACGCCATGCCCGCAGACCGCGGCGCTGGGATTTCCGTCGCAGCAGGACACGCAGGCCGAGCCCTTCGCCGCGCTCTGCCGGCGATTCCTTGCCGGCGCCGAGCAGGCCGCGGCCATCGCCAACGAAAACACTCTGATCGAGCAGCCTATCCGCTGCCCCTCGCCGGCCGGCAAACCCACGCGCACCATGAGCGTCCGCGAGCAGTTGGAAAGCCTTGCCGCCCACAATGCGTATCACTTCGGCCGCATCGTCCTGCTGCGTCAGCTGTTCGGCAGCTGGCCCCCGCCATCGGGAGGATTTACGTGGTGAGATCCGGCCGTCGCGCCCCGAGAACGGCCATCGGTGTTCGTTATACCCAGGTCTCGGCTATGCCGCAGGCCGTCGCGGGCGCTGCCTTGCAGAAACCGATTGGATGATGAGCCGCCCAGGCTGCGATGAATCGATCGCAATGGGGGCGAGTTCCAGGGCCTGAGCGATGAGATTGAACACGGCCGGATCGTCCAGCATGCCGGGGTTCCTGAGCTTGATGTGCCGCGTCTGATTACCGCTTCCCTCCAGATAACCCTCGGGGTCGCGGAGCCTGGCTCCGTCGAGCAAAAAGAAGAGGCTCACCCAGCGCGGAAAAAGCGCGATGGAGAAGATCGCTTCCGAGGTGCGCTCGCTCGGGCCGAAGCCTATCGCCAGCGCGTTGTAGTTGTCGTAGACCAGCTCGACGGCCCCGGGCAGGCGGGCGCGCATCCTGCGCAGAGCCTGGCGGGCCTGGTCGGCAATGTCGGGCGAGTACTTCTCGAGGAAGGCGTACAGCTGAGCCTCCGGCGACGGGCCTGACCGCTTCCTCCCCGGGCTTCGTTTTGCAGCTGCCGCCTTCTTGAGAGACATAGTGCGCGCGATGGTAGCAGCGTGCAAAGGGCCTAAGCAATGCCTCGATAGATTTGCGCTGCCGGCTGAGCCGGAACGCAGATGCGCCGGCACACGCACACGCTCTCGGAACCGCACTCTGCCCTCCGAATCCGCCCGTTACTCCTCCGGTCCGCCCAATCCGCCCCTCTCCATCGGCGGCGTCCTGATCTGAAATTCCTTTGGCGGCTCACTATCCAGCAGCCAGCGCACGAAGTAGTCCCAGCGGCGGCGGGTCATGTAGTTCGCGTACGGACCGTAGCCGTGATGCTGGTTGGGCAATAACAGCAGGTCGAAATCCTTGTTGGCCTGGATGAGCGCATCGACCACCAGCAGCGTGCTGTAGGGCGGGACGTTGTTGTCCATGGTGCCATGCGCCAGCAGCAGGTGCCCTTTGAGGTTCTTCGCGAAGTTCTGGTTCGCCTGATCGTCGTAGTTGGTGGTTCCGTCGGCATTGGTCACGAGCAGGCCCTGGTAGCGCTCGCCCCAGTCGTCCTCATACTCGCGATTGTCGTTGTTGCCGGATTCGGCGACCCCCACCTTGAAGAAATCCGGGTAGCGGAACATGGCCTCGGTGCTGGCGTTGCCTCCTCCGGAGTGGCCGTAGATGCCGACGCGGTCGAGATCGATGAAGGGATACTGCTGCGCGAGCTCTTTGATGCCGGCCACCTGGTCGGGCAGCGTGTTGTCGCCCATGTTGGCGTAGGAGACGTCGTGAAAAACCTTGGAGCGCTGCGGCGTGCCCATACCGTCGATCTCCACGACGACGAATCCCAGCTCGGCCAGTGCCTGCGTGTCGCCGCGCGCGGGGATGAAGAAGCGCGGGCCGACACTGCCGATCTGCGGACCAGGGTAGATGTGGTCGATGATGGGGTATTTCTTCGTCGGATCCAGGTTGGTGGGCTCGAACATGAGGCCGTAGAGGTCGGTCTTGCCGTCGCGCGCCTTCACGGTGATGGGCACAGGCGGCTTCCAGCCCGCGGCGACGAGCCGGCTGATGTCGGCCGTGCCCAGCGAGACGACCACTTTACCCGCATCGTCGCGGACGACGGTGGTGGGCGGTATCTCCGGCGTGGAGTCGGCGTCGATGAAGTAGCGTCCCGACTGCGACGCGGTGATCATGTGGTCGCCCGGCGCAGGGGTGAGCGGCGTGAGGTGCGAGCCGTCGAAGTCGATGCGGTAAAGGTGGAAGTAATACGGGTTCTCGCCGGGCACGCTGTCATTTGCGGTAAACCAGATCTGCCGCTTCGCGTCGTCGACGCGCAGAACCTGGGCGACGCTCCAGTCGCCATGGGTGATCTGGTTCTTCAGCTTGCCGGTGCTCAGATCGTAGAGGTAAAGATGGCCCCAGTTGCTGCGCTCGGAGTACCAGATAAATTCGTTCGACTGCGGCAGATAATGCCAGTTCACGCGGCCGAAGCCCGATTCGTACTGAGTCGGAACCTTGTCTTCGAAAACATCGCGCACCGCGCCCGTCTCCACGTCGGCCACGCGCAGCGTTTCGTCTTTGTGGTCGCGCGAAGTGGAGACAAAGGCCAGCGTCTTTGCGTTCGGGCTCCACTCCACATCGGCCCACAGCGGCGCCCCATTGGGTCCGTCGCCGCACGTCACGTTGTCGCAGAGAGTGGAGCGGTGCTGGTCCGGCGGCATTTTCAGCCGCACCATCTTCCCGCTATCTACATCGATGATCACCCGCTGGATCATCGTCACCACCGGATCGCCGGGCAGAGGATACTTCCACTGCTGCAGCACAGGGTGACCGACCTTTGTCTCCACCAGGTACATGTCGCCATCGCCACGCTGGTCCTGCTGGAAGGTCGCAATTTTCTTCGAGTCGGGCGACCACAAAACAACGGGCCGGTCGCTGGAGATCCAGCCGGCGTTGTCGGTGGCATAGCCGAAGTCCTTCACGCCGTCGGTGGTCAGTTGCTTTTCCGCGCCGGTGGCCACGTCGCGCACCCACAGGTTCCAGTCGCGGATGAAGACGGCCCGCTTCCCGTCGGGCGAAAGCGCTTCATTGCGGCTCTCCCCACCACGCGCGGCATCCTGCGCGCTGCAACTGGAGCCGCTCCGATCGCACAGATAGCGCTTTGGTCCGACGGCAACCGTGACCGAGCGCATGTCCGGCGAAAACTGGATGCCGAAGAAGGGCAGATGTTGCGGATCGAGCGTGCGGCCGGTGAACTTGCCGAGCGCGGCTGCCAGCTTTGCGTGGTCGAAGGCGGGCTCCTCGTTTCCAGTGGCGGCATTGACGAGAACAAACTCGACGGAGTCGTCCGCCGTTTTGCGGTACCAGAATTGCTCCGTGCCGCCGATCCACACAGGCCGAACCATCCCCGTGACCAGCCGCTCGACATTGCCCGGCAGGAACTTCTCGGCGCGCGCATAGTCATCCGCAGTGACGGACTGTTGTGCGACGATGCAGGCGGGGATGAAACACAGGGAGAAAATAACAACGGCACGCCATGCGGCGGAAGTGCGCATTTTCATAGCGGTGTTGGGGAACTCCGATCGGGATTTTCAAAGCAGAACAGCAGCGGGAAGCCAAAGGCGACCACAATCGACGCAAAACTATGTGGCGGCAGTATAACGGCAGTTCATGGTGTCCTGCGTGTCGCGGCCAGAAAGCATATACTCCGGCACACTGCTTCCCGAGGGTCCCGTATGTCCACTGCATCGCCGTCGCCTGCAGACCAGCCGCTCTACGACCTCGTCACCGGCCCGGCTCCGGCAACCATCGCAGACGTGATCGCGCGTATGCAGGCAATCGACGCGCTGCTGCCGGTCAGCGACGGCCTGAAGTGGTTCAACCAGCTTTATCTCGCCGTGACCCAGCAGGTCGACCTGCACCCGCCGGGAGGCGCATGGCAGAGTCCAGTTTGGATCCTTCACCTCGATGTCATCTTCGCCGGGCTCTATTTCAGTGCCCTCGGCGGCTTCCTCGGCGGGCAAACCGTGCCCTCGGCATGGAGCGCATTCTTCGCAGCACGCTTCCGCGCCGGCATCGATCGCATCCAGTTCGCGCTGGCCGGCGTGAACGCCCACATCAACCACGATCTGGCGCTCGCCCTCCTCGCGACGGACGACGACCTTAACGTGGTTCCTGCTCCGAATGGCCCCGAACATGCCGACTACGAGTCCGTCGATGGCCTGCTCGACGCGCTGCTGCCGGCGGAGCTGACCACGCTGGCCACGGACACCCTGGGAGTGCTGGCGCAGGACACCGGCAAAATCGGCCGCCTGCTGGCCTTCTGGGACATGCGCCATGCCCGCGACCTCGCCTGGGACTTCGCCAACCACCTGCGTGGACTGACCGGCGTCAGCCGCGACGTGGCTCTCAGCGCACAGGACGCGCTCACCGGCGCGCTGGGGCGGGCCATCCTCGCCGCTGCCTGAAGGCGCTGCAAGCCATCCTCCAGGTTATCCGGCCGAAGGTCGGAGCTTGCATCGCGCGGCAATATCAGGTGAAGCGAGTGCAACCTCCGAAAGGTGCCTGCTACACTCGGGCCACTCGCATCCACGCTATGAAACTTCAGCCACCCACGTCACGACACGGAAAACCAGTTACGCCCACGCCCTCGATCGCCCGCAGCGTGCGACCCTCCGCCGGCTACTCCGGCACACCCCTCGCGAAGAAGCTTGGCGTGAAAGATGGCCAGCGCACGTGGCGCGTCAACATGCCGGTGAGCGTGGCTGAGGAGATCGACGCTTCCGGGATGCGGCCCGTGCTCGTGCAGCGTGCGACAGACGGCCTCGAGATGGCGCACATTTTTGTCACGCGCCGCGCCGAGCTGGCCACACATCTCCGCAAACTGCGGCGCCTGCTGGCGCCGGATGGAACCATCTGGGTGTCGTGGCCGAAGAAGACGCCGCCAAAAGGTGTCACGCCGATCGCAACGGATGTAACAGAAGACGGGGTGCGCGCAGAGGCCCTGCCCCTCGGCTTCGTCGACATCAAGGTGTGCGCTGTCAACGCGGTCTGGTCCGGACTCAAGCTCGTCATCCGCAAATCCGAACGCTGACCGGCCGCCTTCCTCCCCGTTGCACCGTCAGTGTGTGTCGAAGCTGTACATCACGCCGTAGGAGAAAATCGGATAGACGGGAACATTGTTCAGGTCTCGCCTCCACTTGTTCAGCTGCCCCTCGAGCGCGTTGTTAAACTGCACCGTCACCGGATTCGTCGTGTCGGAGAGGTTGCTGCATTTCGTCTGTGCCGCGTTGATGCAGGCCCATCCGTTCAGGTTCACGTTGATCGTGGGCGCGCCCGTGAAGATCACACCGAACTCGGACGGGAAAGACCAGTGGCGCTCCGACCGCGGGATGAATTTGCCGAATCCCCCGGAGAGAATGAACGCGGGCGTCCGCGTGTGCAGCCCCAGCGCGCCCGAACCCGTAATCGGCGTCGCGCCGGTGGCCGGATTCGGATTGGCGGAGTAGAATGTCTGGCCGTCGAGAGTAAAGCTGGTGCCGCCCGCAACCCTCGTCGTTCCTGAGAGCTGGTTTCCGTTCACGAACATCAGCCCCGCGCTCAGCCGCCACACGCTCGCCCACGGATAAACATCCACCAGCGCCTCCGCCGAAGCCAGATGCAGATCGGCATACACGTTGAAGCCGTCGATCTCGAACCGCCCGCTGTTGTAGTTGAAAAGATTGCCCATCACCCGCGCGTCCATAAACGTGTTCAGCACCACCGCGGATTTCATGCCGATGCCGAGCGGCGATACGTCCGCCCCGATCCCAACACGCGACCACGGCGCCTGGTAGAGATTCGTGGGATACGGCTCGACCGGCTCGTGGCGGAACCCAGCCGCACCCGAAGCCGCTGTCGCACCCGGGGCCGAGGTCGGGGCCGGACCCGCTGCCGATGCGCCTTTGGCCAGCGCGTCCAGCGGCAACAGCGAACTGCTGAAGCTGGCGCTGTCCTCTGCGGGGACCGGGGTCGGCGGGAACGGGCCCATCGCCTGCGCCCTGGCTGGGGTAACGCAGACACAGAGGCCGAGGATCAAAACAAACCCGGCGAACAGGGCAGTCGGGGCGGCTTGCTTGGTGAGGGGGAGGGGTCTCACAGGCAGTCTCCTTAAGCCGTTTTCAATTGTCCGTGTCAGTAGGATGAGCGGATGGTCAGTTGAGTGGCGCCGATCCGCAGAAGACCGATTTCTTCCGAGCGAGCGCGGAGCCCAGTCGCATCGTTGACCTCCAGTATCCAAATAGTACCCAAAAAAGCAAAGAGCCCGCTCCGAAGAGCGGGCTCTTTGCGATGTTATGCCGGCGATCACCTAATCTCCCACACACTTTCGCGTGCAGTACCATCGGCCCAGCGAGGCTTAACTTCCGTGTTCGGGATGGGAACGGGTGGGACCCTCGCGGTATGGTCACCGGCAAACCTGAGCGACGCCTGGCGGGTGGTTTCTCCCGCGGCCGGGCGGTCCGGACAGTTTCTTCAGGGACCGGAGTCGGCAGACTGGCGTCACAACTTAGCGAATCCGCGAGACCCGACCGAAGTCAGGCTCGCGGACCGAAACGAAATCGACTGGAACTACAAGGCTTGTCGAATGTCCCTGCATTTTGCTGCGCAGAGTTAATTCTATGATTAAGCCGAACGGGCGATTAGTACTGGTCAGCTGCACGCATTACTGCGCTTTCACCTCCAGCCTATCAACCAGGTGGTCTTCCTGGGCCCTTCAGGGAGATCTCATCTTGGGGCGTGCTTCCCGCTTATATGCATTCAGCGGTTATCACAACCGAACTTCGCTACCCAGCCGTGCCATTGGCATGACAACTGGAACACAAGAGGTTCGTCCATCCCGGTCCTCTCGTACTAAGGACAGCC
>JASHNW010000096.1 GCA_030041435.1 Acidobacteriaceae bacterium | reverse complement strand
TCTGGACAAGATCGGAAGAGACGAGCGGTGAGCCGGCAGCCATGAACCTCTATTTTAGCGAATCAGCCCGGAACGGCCCGACCGGACGCTGTATAACTGCACCGTGCGGAAGATTCTGCTGCTGACCGTTGCCGGCCTTGCGAGCCTTGCCAGTTCCGCGTGGGGCCTGCTCGCGTGGTGGCGCAGCGGTGTCGCTTCCTCTCATTCCATCCTGTTCATCTTTCCCGCCCTCACCATCGCGACGTTTGCCCTCTACCTGCGATCGCCGCTCATCGGCCTCATCGCTGCGTGGCTGCTTCTGACGGGGGGCTATATCGCGGCGTTTCTCATCCATTTGCGCGCGTGCATGGGCGCCGCCTGCACCACGGCGGATTCGCTCCGGCTGGGCGGGCAAACGCTGACTGCTGCGCCTTACCTGGGCTTGATGTTCGCGACGGCGGCCTGTCTGCTGTTTGCGTACACGCTGACGCCGGCACCGAAGGCCGGCCCGATCGCAGGCGCCAGGCCGGATCAGGATTTGGGCAAGTAGCGCCGCCCCACCACTTCGTACTTCCCCGACACCACCCGCCCGATCGCTTCCGAGTACGCGATGTGCTCCTGTTCGAGGATCCGCTCGGCCAGCGTGTGCGCGTCGTCGCCTGCGCGCACGGGGACCGCTTTCTGCAGAATGATCGCGCCGTGATCCAGCTGCTCATCGACGAAATGCACGGTGCAGCCGGTCACCTGCACTCCGTAGTCGAAGGCCTGCGTCTGCGCGTCGAGCCCAGGAAACGCCGGCAGCAGCGACGGGTGAATGTTGAGGATGCGCTGCGGAAAGGCCTGCACAAACCCCGGCGACAGCAGTCGCATGTAGCCCGCCAGGCAGACCAGGTCGACCTGATGCTCGCGCAGGCAGGCAACGATCTCCGCGTCATGCTCGGCTCGCTTGCGTCCGCGCGCCTCAATCGCGATGGCGTTCAGCCCGCGCTGGCGCGCAGCCGCCAGCCCCGGTGCGTCCGCCAGATTTGAAATCACTGCCGCAATGGCGCAGTCGCGCAGCTTGCCCGACGCGATATGCTCCGCGATGGCAACGAAGTTGGAGCCGCGCCCGGAAAGCAGAACCCCGAGCTTGTGCATCACGAGTAGATGACGCGCCGGTCGCCCTTGACGATGCGGCCGATGACATAAGCCTTTTCGCCGGCGCGATCCAGCATGCTCTTGCAGCGCTTGAAGCGCTCCGCGGGCACCACCGCGATCAGCCCGATGCCCATATTGAAGGTGCGCAGCATCTCCTCCTGCTCCACGTTGCCCAGCTGCTGCAGGTGCTCGAAGATGGGCAGCACGGGCCAGCTTCCCAGCTCCACGTGCGCCGAAACGGTCTTCGGCAGGATGCGCGGCAGATTCTCCGTAATGCCGCCGCCGGTGATGTGCGCCATCCCCGCGGCGTAGTCGCTCGCGGTCAGCTTTTTGATCAGGCCCAGGTAGCTGCGGTGCGTCTTCATCAGCGCCGCGCCGGCCTTCTCCTTCAGCGCGTTTACATACTGCTCGGGTTTGTACTTTGCCACCTCGAAAAACAGCCTGCGCGCCAGCGAGTAGCCGTTGGTGTGCAGGCCCGTCGAGGGAAAGCCGAGCAGCACGTCGCCGGGACGGATCTTCGCGCCGGTGACCAGCTTTGCCCGCTCCACCACGCCCACGATGAATCCCGCCAGGTCGTACTCGCCGTCGGCGTAGAACCCTGGCATCTGGGCCGTCTCGCCGCCGATCAGCGCGCAGCCGTTGGCGCGGCATGCATCCGACAGGCCCGACACGATCTTTTCCGCCACCTCGCCGTCCAGCCGGCCCGTCGCCAGATAATCGAGGAAGAACAGCGGCGTTGCGCCCTGCACGGCGATGTCGTTGACGCAGTGGTTGACGAGATCGGCCCCGACGGTGTGGTGAATGCCCAGCTGGAAGGCCAGCTTGAGCTTGGTGCCGACCCCATCCGCGCTCGACACCAGCACCGGCTCCTGGCATTTGCCGTCGAGTTTGAAGAGGCCCCCGAAGCCGCCGATCTCGCCCAGCACGTTGCGCGTAAAGGTGCGCTGCGCCAGGTACTTAATGCGCTGCTTGGTGCGGTCACCCGCGGCAATATCGACCCCGGCGTCGGCATACGTGACTGGCGTGCTGGCCAGTGCTTTGGTGGACGATTCAGGCAATGGACTCAGTGGTGGGAGATTTCCCGAAGCAACAAGTGTAGAGCATTCCGCGGCGCCGAAACCTGATTCTGCCAGCGAAAAACATTTGTGATTGTTCCCAAAATGAACATGGGCTGCCGCCAGCCGGCGCAGTCCGGCGAGAGCCGCGGTCGGCTGCCCTCGCCCGTCAACTTTCCCTGAATCAGGCTGCGGCCGTGCTCAGAGCAGCCTTTGCCTGGCCGACCAGCGCGGTGAATCCGGCTGCGTCGTTCACGGCCAGGTCGGCGAGCACCTTGCGGTCCAGCTCGATGCCGGCCTTCTTCAGGCCGTTGATGAGCTGGGAGTACGAGATCCCGTTGGCCTTGGCCGCGGCGTTGATGCGCACGATCCAGATGGACCTGTACTGCCGCTTCTTCTGCTTGCGGCCGCTGTAGGCAAACTTCAGCCCCCGCTCGACGGCTTCCTGCGCCGCCTGGTAGAGCTTGGATTTGGTGAGGAAGTAGCCGCTGGCCCTTTTCAGGATCTTTTTGCGGCGGTCGGTTCGTTTAGTCCCACGTTTTACACGCGGCATGGCGGTTCTCCTTGGTGCTGCGGTACAGCGGTTAGGGTTCAGCGGCTGGAGGTGGGAATGACCTCTTCACGCGCTCTGCCTGCCTGGTCCACTCTCGGCGGTTCTGCCGAGGGAGCCGCGCCACGCTCGCGAGAGCGGGGGGCCCGGAAAGATCAGGCGTAGGGAATCATGCGGGCCACCTTCTTGTGGTCGGCGTCCGAAACCAGCACGCTGGCTGCCAGCTTGCGCTTGGTTTTGGTCTCCTTCGACGTGAGGATGTGGCGCATCTTCGACTGGCCCCGCATGAACTTGCCCGAGGCTGTCTTTTTGAAGCGCTTGGCCGCGCCCCGATGGGTCTTAAGTTTGGGCATGGTGTTCCTGACCGGCGTTCCTGACTGCGGAAAGCCTGTGCTGACAACATCAACCAGTCTATAGGAAACGTCCGGGAGCGTCCAGGCAGAGCGGCGGCAAAGCAATGACAACTGTGTGACAACTGGCGCGGCGGGGGCGGCTAGTCTGTGCGGAGGACGGTGACGGCCGCGGGCTGCGTCGTCCTGTGATAAACCTCCGCTTTTCGGGCCAGGATTGGCCAACCGGATGCTCCCGTCAAACCAGAAGCGTACGTCGGCGAGCATCCGGACTTGTTTGTGAGCCCCGCCCCCCTGGCACTGGCAGGGGACAACGCCAATCTGCTGATTCCACAGATGCGGAGAACTGTTGACCGCTCTGAGAGCTTTGGTCGAGTCCCGCCAGGCGGGACCTGGGGGGGTAGCTCGCGGGAAGGGCAGTTTTTTTCTCACGTCAACGGATTCGGTAAGTACCTTCTTTTGATGCAGATGCCGGTTTCTTTTGAGGGCTCCACGGGGCAACTGCCGGGCAAGAAAGTACTTGCCGGGACCTTCAGAATGCTCGTTTTCGGGCTGCGCGCCGAAAACAGGGCAGTTGGCAGGGGGCTTCAAGATGCCCTCCGGGAGGGTCTCCGCGGACTGCGCGGGAGAAACGGCTCGGGCAACGCAGGGAGCCTGCGAGGCCGGGGTTCGCGGGGACCGATGCGCCGTTTAAAGGCGAAAGGACCGCGCAGGACGGTCCTTTTTTCTTTTTTCTATCCTAAGTTCAGAGGTAATTATCCCTTCGGGACACGTACTGGAAGTTGACAGTAGGACGGCGGCTTCGGACGCGACGCGCCCGGCATGTTTACTCGTCTGATTCCCATTCTGAGGCCATTCTGGCCACATTTCCTCTAAAATTTCCTTCGGATCACCAGGAACCTGTCGTATTGACAAATCCGCCGCGTTTTTCACATGGGGAACGTATATTGGAGTTGCGGGAACATCAGAGCGCGCGGCGGAGAATTCTGTTACAATTAGCCTGTCAACGTCGGACAGAGAGGGGAATTGGAATGGCTTTTGAAATCTTCACACGAAAAATCATGCGAACGGGGGCACCTGGAGTAACCGCCTCGAAGTTGGGAAGGATGGCAATCAATAAGAGGGCCACCCAATATTTCGAGAAAAACGCCGTGGAGTTCGTGTTGGTATTGTGGGACGCGGAGAACAAAAAGATTGGTATTCGCCCAATCACGAAAAAGGACCCCCGCGCCTACCGTCTGAAGTACGGGGAAAACGGGAACGGTGCCGGATTCTCCGCCAAGACGTTTTTTGACTACATTGGACTTGATGTCACGGAATCGCGGCCCATGCCCGCCAGCTGGGATTCGGAGCAGGAAATGCTGGTAATCGATGTTCCCGCAGAATACGTGAAGCAGCAGTCCGATCAATTGCCGCTGGAACCGCCGCGCAGCAGCAGCCGGCGGCCAGCTGTGACGCAATGAGCAGAGGCAGCCCGTAAGAGCTGCCTCTGGAGCCTCTGCCAGATTGTCAACGTCGGGCCGGGCTGGGGTTCCGGCAATCACTGATCTGAAGGCGCTCAGAACGCCGACAGCAGTAAAAGCCGGATAACAAAGGAGATACCAATGCTCAAGACATTGGGCTCCATTGTATGCGGGGTGGATGGCCATCCCGCCGCCATAGCGGTGCTCTGTTCGATTAAGAACGGGGCGCCGTCAAGGCGTTTCGTGCGTCTGGGTATAGTATACCCGTACCTGTCCAGCATACAATGAGTTTCTAGGGGGCGTGCTCCGGGAGCACAGAGCATCGTGGCCGAATCTGCCAAGAACGAATCAGAGTTCACCCGAGCGCAGTTTCATTCCCTGCTTCGCAAGGCGATCAATTCGCCTTACCGGCAACCTGATCCAAAAGGGAAACGAACATCGGCTGATCGTCCTGCCGGTGGTTATAGCGGAACGAAAACTCGTCCAGGTAAGACTGCAAATACTTCCGACTGACGGAGTGGTAGACGCCTCCGATCCCGCGCTTTACCAGACTCCAAAATCCCTCAATCGTGTTCGTGTGCGCGTCGCCCATGACGTAGATGTTCTGCTGATGCTGTACGCGGTGGTGGAAATATCCGTGCTCGTGCATCTTCATCCAGCCGTACACGGGGTACTCGTCTGTGTACACGGTGCTGGCCGGTAGCACGCGCTCTTTGATGATCGGAAAGAGCGTCTTCGCTTTCACATCGGGCGTCACGCGGGCAATGACGCGGCCACCGCGCTCCACCATGCCGAACACTGGAGTCTTTGGAGACTGAGCGCCAGGGCGTCCGCTGTCCACGCGCTTGTGAGCGTGTTTGTTCTTATCCTTACCGCCTACGTACATTTCGTCTGCTTCAACTGACGATCCCTCCAATCTGATGTCCTCCGCCATCAGGGTGCGAATCTGCTTAAACATGCGCCACGCGGTTTTGTAAGTGACGCCAGTCTGTCTCTGGATTTGCTTTGCGGAGATACCGCAACGCGTCTGCCCCATCAGAAACATCGCGTGAAACCACGTCCGCAGAGACGTGCTGGATTTCTGAAAGATCGTCCCCACGAGCGGATAGATGTGGGTCCCGCAGTGATCGCAGGAATACGCGGTGCGTCCCGTGATCGGATAGTGCTTGCGCTCAACTCCGCACTTCGCGCACATCGTGCGGCAATCGGGCCACTTCTGCTCTGCGATGAAACGCAGGCAGGCTTCATCGTTCGGGAACTCCGAACCGAAGTCCTTGAACGTGTATTTCTGATTGCCCGGTATGCTCTGTCTCTGCTTGCGGCGTTCTTTCATGGCATAGACAGAATGCCAGAAGTCTTACGTGTTGTCAAGGGATAATTACCAGTTCAGAATACCAAATCTGGCGGTGAACCCTGCCAACGTTTTTGGGGTTGGAGGGGCTGTAAGTCGTGTGGAATCAGCGGGGGTTACTTTGGTGGGGAGGGGTGGGGATTGACAGTTTTTGGACGAACGCAAGGTGGCCGGCGAACAGGACCATGCACATGCGTTTAGGTGTATAAACATGGACAAGAAGGTGGCGAACGCGACCATGGAATCGGATGTCCGCTGGAATCTGAAGGTCTCGCGGGAGACTGACCTCTCGCTGCGCACGTTTCTCGGCGCCCGCGGAATGAAAAAGGGCGACCTCTCGAAGTTTGTAGAAGAGGCGGTCCGCTGGCGCATCTTCGACCGCACCGTTGAGGACATGAAGGCGCGCAACGCCGGCGCCGATCCTGCGGCGCTCGAGAGGCTCATCGACGACGCCGCGCGCGAAGTGCGGCGCGAACGGCAGGCTGAGTAGGGGTGCCCCCACTGCACCTTCGGCGCGCTGCGCTTGCTCGGGGTTCGGTCGGGAGGACGCCGCTTTTTCACAGCGGCGCTGGGGTGCCTCCACTCCGCTGCGCTCCGCTCAGGATCACAGGCGTTCAGGGGTGGGCTGGTTTTGCGCGAAGCGCGTCTGCCTGGACGGCCAGTCCTATTGGATCGGCAGGTGGGTGGCGGGGCCGTCGGGGTGTCCGGTGGGGCGGGTGGAGAATTCGCGCTCGAGGCGCTCGTTGATGCGGGCCTGAGCGAATTCGCTGGCCACGCGGATGCCGTTCATGATGGCGCGGTCGTTCGACGAGCCGTGGCCGATGATGCAGACGCCGCGCACGCCGAGCAGGGGGGCTCCTCCGTACTCGGAGGGATCGAGGCGGCGGCGGAAGGCGTTGAAGGCGCGGCGCGAGAGCAGGGCGCCGACCTGGGCGGTGACGGTCTGGGTGAGGGAGGCCTTCAGCATCTCGCGGACCAGCCGGCTCATGCCTTCGCTGGTCTTGAGGGCGACGTTGCCGACGAAGCCGTCGCAGACGATGACGTCGGCGTTGCCGCTGTAAATGTCGCGGCCTTCGACGTTGCCGATGAAGTTGATGGGGAGCCGTTTGAAGAGTTCGGTGGCTTCGCGGGTGAGGTCGTTGCCCTTGCCATCCTCTTCGCCGACGGAGAGGATGCCGACGCGGGGGCGGGGGACGCGCAGGACGGAGCGCGCGTAGAGCTCGCCCATAATGGCGAACTGCTCGAGATTCTGCGGCTTGCAGTCGACGTTGGCGCCCACGTCGAGGAGCACGCAGGGGGATCCGCTGAGCGTGGGCATGACCACGGCGAGCGCGGGGCGATCGACGCCGGGGAGGGCGGAGAGGACCATTTTGGCGGTGGCCATGCCGGCGCCGGTGTTGCCGGCGGTGAAGAAGCCGGCGGCGGCCTTCTCCTTAACCAGGCGGAGGCCGATGCGCATGGAACTGTTGCGCTTGGTGCGGACGGCGTGGGCGGCCTTCTCGTCCATGCCGATGTGCTCCTCGGCGTGGACGATTTCAATGGGCAGGCGCGCGCCGATGAAGCCGAGGGCCGACGTGAGGCGGGGGCGGAGCATGGGCTCCGGGCCGACCAGGTGCACGCGGACATTCAGGCTGCGGCAGGCGAGAATCGCGCCTCGTATCTCAGGCTCAGGAGCTTTGTCCGAGCCCATAGCGTCGAGTGCGATGTCGATGAGCATCTGCGGGTAAGTCTACTTGGCTTCCTTTACTTCAAGGACTTCGCGGCCCTGGTAGGTGCCGCACTTGGGGCAAACGTGATGCGGGCGCTTGCGCTCATGGCAGTTGGGGCACTCGGAGAGCGATTTGGCAGTGAGGAAGTCGTGTGCGCGGCGCGTGGAGGTGCGGGCCTTCGAATGGCGCCGTTTTGGGTTCGGCATTGCAAATTCCTTTCAGCTACGGGGCGGCGCGGGGACCTGATCAGTATGGCAGGGGCGCGCGGAATCCCGATGAAAACTCAGTGATTTCCTGGACTGAGCCGGCTGCGCAGATCGGAAAGCGCGGACCACCGCGGATCGGAGGGGGTTTCCTCGCAGGAGCAGGGTTCGGTGTTCAGATTGCGGCCGCAGCGCGGGCAGAGTCCTTTGCAGTCCTGGCGGCAAAGGGATCGCACGGGGAGGGAAAGCAGCACCTGCTCCCGCAGGACGTCTTCGAGCACCAGACCTTCTCCCTGATAATAACCGATTTCGGTTTCGGGCGCGCCCAGAGAGCGTTCGGGAGGGCCGGCGTCGGCGCCGAGCGGGCGGAAGATGAGGTCGAAATCGCCGCCGAGGGTGTGGCGGACGGGTTCGAGGCAGCGGGCACAGGGGGCTTCGAAGGTTCCGGACCAGTGGGCGCGGGCGCGGATGTCGGGGATCACTTCGCGAGGACCGCGGTGCTCGCGGAGCAGGTCGGCCTGGCCCTGGACGGCGAGGGGGCCGATCTGGGCAGCTTCTTCGCCGTAGTCGATGTCGCCGGGCAGGAGGGCGAGATCGAACCGGACTGGTTCGCGTTCGAGGTCGACGAGGGTGATGAGCATACGGATACCTGATTCAAGAGTACGAAGTGGGGAGGGCATGGTCAACGTTTGGGGGATGGACTTTCGCGGGCAGGGGGATAGAATGGCGGGAAACTATGAATATTCCGGGTGCCGGGCCGTCGTTGCTGGCGGAGATGCACTTTAATATCGTCTGGCCGCAGTTCATCACGACGATGTCTCTCGTGGCGGGCGTAGTGATTTTTCTGGTCTGGCGCGCGGTGAGGAAGTAGCGCAGGCCAGCGCGTGGACGCGGCTATGGCCAGAGTTTCC
>JASHNW010000095.1 GCA_030041435.1 Acidobacteriaceae bacterium | reverse complement strand
AGCCCGCGCCGGCCATCTCGGATTATCAGCTCCGGCACTGTCGTCCGACTTCCAGCCCCGCGGCTCGGGTTCGTCCCGAACGGCATAATCCCAACTCCATCGCCACTCTGCGCATCCTGCTGGCCCGCTCCCTGCTGCGCCAGCTCTGCCGCTGCCCCTTCTGCGGTGCCCGCCGCTTATAACACAGTAGTACTAGTCTCCTTATCGAAAATGCCTCGGGGCCGCAGCGGCGCACTGGGATCGACTGCGAGGACTCGCCCCGAAGCATTTCCGATCAAGGCTAACGACTTTTCGGCCACGTAGCTCGCATGCGGGTTGTCGATGAGCGAGTTGGCGATTTGGCACCTCGCCGAGGGCTTAACAAAGGCCTGCGGGCTTCATCGGTCGATCGTTAGGCTGAATGGGCGCAGACCTGAAGTCCGCCAGCTCAGCAACCCGCTGAAGAGAGCCACTGCTCGAGCTGGTCCGCATACGAGCGGCTGGCGCGATGCTCCGAGCCATCAGATAGCTTGACAATGTACTCGCGGTTTCCGATGGCGCGGAGTTCCCGCACACATTTCAGCCGCACGATCCGCGAGCGATGAACGCGAATGAACTGTGCAGGATCGAGCCGCTCTTCGAGAGTATTCATGGTTTCGCGCAGCAGATGCGCCTTTCCCCCGCTGTGTATCTCCGTGTAGTTGCCTGCGGTTCCAACCCATTCGATCTCGTCGGCGAAAACAACCTGTATTCGCGATCCCGTCCTCACCGCGAAACGAGATGCGTACTTGCCGGAATTATCGTCGAGTAACTGAAGGATACGCTGGTCAAACTCAGCTTTCGACCGAGACTCCACTAATCGCCTCGCCCGTTGAATGGCGACCGCAAAACGCTCGTCATCGATCGGTTTGAGCAGGTAATCCAAAGCGTGCACTTCAAACGCGCGCAGTGCATGTTGTTCATGCGCGGTGAGGAAGATGATCGAGGGCAGACTCTCACGAGGCAGGGCACGAAGCACTTCAAATCCGTCCATGCCGGGCATCTGCACATCGAGGAAGACGAGATCCGGGAGCAGTTCAAGAATCTTGGCAACAGCAGATGCTCCATCTCCGCACTCGCCGGCGATCTCCATGTCGTTAAATCGCTTGAGTCGCGTAATCACGCCGCGCCTTGCCAACGGTTGATCATCCACAATCAAAACGCGCACACCGATTCCTCCCGTCGTTGCAACGCCTTATGAAAGGGAATCTCAAGCAGCACGCAGCATCCGCCGGTTTCCGGCCATTGGATATCAAATTTATGATTAGGACCATACATCGTTCGCAACCGCTCCACCGTGTTGGCAAGTCCGATACCTCCACTTGCCTTGTCACGTAGGGTATTGCGAGACCCGGTATTCTTGATGAAGATTCGCAACGTCTGCGCGTTGAGCTCGCTACGGATTGCGATCTTTCCGCCATCGACGATTGGCGCTATACCATGCCGGACAGCGTTTTCGACCAGCGGCTGCAGGATCATGCTGGGTACCGCCGCACTCAGCGTCTCGGGCGCAATCGTCAATTCCACGCACAGCCTCTCTCCCAGCTGTGTCTGTTCAATCGCGAGATAATGTCCGGTGAAAGTCATCTCTTCCGAAAGAGACACCTCAAATGGTCTTTCGGCATCCAGGCTCGCACGGAGCAGATCGGCAATCTGCGCAAGCATGCGGGTCACCCCAGCAGTATTGCCCTCGACGGCAAGCGTGGAAACCGCGTTAAGAGAGTTGAACAGGAAGTGTGGATTCAGTTGGTAGCGGAGCGCGCTCAGTCTGGCCTCACGTGCGTCGGCCTCCACGCGAGCCAGATGCTCGCGCTCCTGACTGGAATGCTGCCATTGTTTAATGCTGAAGTAGAGGTTGCACCAGAACAGCAGGAGGATGGAGTATCGCAGATAATTACTGACCAGATCGGTCCAGTCCGGCTCGGGATAATGTAAAGCAATGAATTGGACGAGAACGCCTACACTGCCTCCCAGAAGTGACGCCCAGCCGAATGCTCGAAGTTGAAGCTGGAACCAGGGGAGCGAGCGATTCACGAGAGACCGGCACACGGGGCGGAGAACGCAGCTAACCGAGAATAGCATCCCGCAAGCAATCGCATTTCCCCCGATCCTTCTCCAGAGGGAAGAAGGGTCATGATTGATATACGGCAGCGCATCCAGCACCGTGAGCGCGTACATTCCAATCCATCCCAGCGCCTGCAGCCGCCAGTATGTCGGAAACGTATGATCGTCACGCGCGGTCATAGTTAAGATTTTAGGCGAGATTCACGGTCAGTCGGCATCGCTTCGCCCCAAATCGTCTGCGGTCTGACACATAATCCAGGCCTTCCATCGCATGTCTAGCCACGGCAGACTTGATCCTCTCACTCTCCAACGCGAAGTCTTCAGAACGCGGATCGTCCCGAGGATCTGGAAGCAGAGATTGCCCATTTGAAAAAGAAACTCAACTGAGAGATCGTTCCGCTCTTTATCTTAATTGGGGTATCGCATTGTCTCTGGATTCGGATCTCCGAGCAACCCGCGCCGTATCACGCAGTCTGTCCAGCGATCACTCTTGCGACAAAACGGGCTATGGCAGTGCCGACTTCTTCGGGAGAGTCTTCCTGAAGGAAATGAGATCCGTTCACTGTAACCGTCGTCTGGTTCGGCCAGGAACGGCAAAACTCTCGCTGTGCTCCGATCAGGAATCCAGCTGGCTCTGCGTCGACGAAGAGCTTGGGGATGGATGACGTCGAAAGCCACTGCGCATAGGAGTCGACGACCCGAACTACGTCTTCTGGTTCTCCGCCGATGGGAAGATCACGGGTCCATGAAAGCATTGGTTGACGAGAAGGTCCCGGGATGCGGAAGTGCCGGCGGTACGTTTCCATGGCTTCTGCCGATATGTTCCGAAGAGGGAGCAAATATTCAATGAACAGATTCTTTTGTAGGATAAGGTCTTCGCCTGCGGCGGAACGTTGCGTCTGGAAAAAGGCCCGCGTCGCGTCGGGCCATTCGTCCCATGACTTGAAGGGACGAACGATCGCTTCCATATAAACGATCGCTTTGATCCGACCGGGATAGCGCTGTGCCCACGCAAATCCCAGCGCAGAGCCCCAATCGTGGACGATAAGAATTACATTTTTTGTAATTCCGAGTGCGTCGAACCAGGAATCGAGGTAACGCTGATGATCAACGAACCGATAGTTGCCGCCCGGCGCTGCTCCTGAATTTCCCATTCCCACATAGTCCGGCGCCAAACAGCGTCCGAACGGCAATAGATACGGAATAACGTTTCGCCATAGATAAGAGGGCGTCGGATTGCCGTGCAGAAACACGATGGGATCGCCGTATCCTACGTCGACATAGGCCATCTGGGTGTCAAGCACGGATACATATTTCCGGTAGGAAACATCTTCGGTTGAAATGGGAAAGTTTGTCATTGCCGTCTCCTTGACCCGGGATCGCAAAATAGAACACTATCAAAAGCATATTGATAGTGTTTCTTGTTGTCAACCGGCAAACACCGTACACTGGTGTCGCATGAGTCTGGCAAAGAAATATTCCGTTGCTCAAGAGATTGCACTCCTTTACGACTTCCTGAACTCCGCCGATCTGCGCACCTTCACTGAAAATGGAAAACGGCATGTCCCTGCGGATGAATTCGCGACACCTGCCCAGCTTGAGGCATGGATGCGAAGGCGGGGCTTAGTCAAAAAGGATGAGCCGGTGACATCTTACGATCACCAGCGTGCGCTGGAGTTGCGGAGTGCATTGCGCTCCTATCTGCAGTTCCTGCCTGATTCGAGAGCTGCGAGTCAAAAGAGCTCAGAATGCGTGAATTGAATGAGCAAGCTCTATCCCCTCGTCGTAAAGATCGACCAGCAAGGAACATTGAAGCTGCAATCAGTGCATAACAGCAATGGGCTTGGACGGGTGTTGGCGGAGTTGTTCTCATTGGCTGAGAGCGGCCGTCTCGATCGCCTCAAGATGTGTAGCTCGGTGGAATGCCAATGGATATTCTTCGATAGATCGAAACCGGGTAATCGTCGTTGGTGCTCATCGTTCCTCTGTGGCAACAGGCAAAAAACGCGTGCTTACCGAAAACGCGCGAGAGTTAAAACTCTTGGGAAATCAGCTTGAGTGACTGTAACCTTGGTGCGCTAGGTCGGTCGCGATCTCAGGGCTCTGGTCGGCTGTCGTCCACGTGCACCTCCGAAAGAGCACTGCAAGGTTACACGCGTCACGGCTCCTCCGTAGTTGATGTGCGCTTATGGTCAAATCCACTCACAACCAGCAATCACCGAAGAAACCACAACGAGTGCGCCAAAAATCGTAAATCCGTCGATTCTTTCATTCAAAAAAGCCATCCCAGTGTGATCTCGAAAATTGGGTTCACATATGCGTACGTGGAGACCCTGGACACGGACAGGCGCTCCAGGAGCCAAAAATAGGCTGTGTAGCCGATTTTAGGCGAGATTCACGGTCAATCGGCATCGCTTCGCCGCAAAGCTTCTGTGGTCTTGACCTGACCCCCAGAATCCGTCCGGATGGGAATACGATCTGGACGAAGGAAAGGGGAAGGACAGATGAGTCGCAGCAGGCACACGGAGGCGCAGATCATCGCTGCGCTGAAGCAGGTTGAAGCCGGGCGGACTACAGACGATGTAGCTCGGGAACAAGGTGTGAGCAAGCACACGATCTATGCATGGAAGGCGAAGTACGGAGGCATGGAAGTGAGCGAGGCCGAAGAGGTCAAGCACCTGCGCGACGAGAACGCGCGGCTGAAGAAGCTGGTCGCCGAGCTGAGCCTCGATAAGGACATGCTGCAGTCGGTGATCCGAAAAAACTCCCTCGGCTCGTAGAGCGGCGATCGGAAGTGCGGCGCCTGCTGGCGGAGTTCACCTCCAGCGAGCGCCACGTCTGCGAGCTGATGGCAGTGCCGAGATCGAGTTGCCGGTACCGGAGCCGGAGGGACGACAGCCGGATTCAGGAGCGGCTGCGGGAACTGGCGCGAGAGCATCCGCGCTTCGGCTATCGACGCTTGTATTTGTATCTGCGCGAGGAGATGACGGTGAACCACAAGAAGGTGCAGCGGGTTTATCGCGAACTGGGGCTCAGCGTGAAGCGCACGGGGCGCAAGCATCTGCGGCGGGCGCTCCAGCCGCGGCCTGCGCTGACGGCGCCCCGACAGGAG
>JASHNW010000094.1 GCA_030041435.1 Acidobacteriaceae bacterium | reverse complement strand
GCAGCGGATACTCGCGCTGCTCAGCGTCTTCTCTGCACAGGGCCAGATAGGGCGCTGCCAGCGCCCATTCCTCATCCGTCACATCGCTCGGATAGCCCCGCCGCTCACCCTGTGCCACCGCCCCAGGATGCACGATCCCACACTGGATCGATCATCTCTTTCAAAACGCAGGAACAAAGTTAATAACAGGCTCTAGTGATTAGCGATATCGGGAACCGCGGCTTATTCACGATCGAGGATGGAGGTCACAATATTCCGTGTACCCTTCATAGGCCATGCGGTCTTGACCTCGCTCAGGCTAACTCTACGGCGCCTGTTTTTCCCGGAGTTCTGTTTCTTAATTCTCTGTCTCCGACACGCGCTGCCAGAGGTGACTCGTACGCAGCGTGGGCTGATTCATTCGCTGTGCAAGGTTATCTATGTTTTCGGGTGGATCTGCCTGGATTTGGGGATTCACCAACAGATCCACCAACACAGTTGCTGGACTTTATAAACGACGGCGGCTATACTCCGCTCGTCTCTGATCTCATAGCGACTCTGATCGAGCGCTTTAATCTCTCGGGAATAATTCTCTTCGGACTGTGTGCGGGAGCGGTGTCAGCAATCTACGCGGCTGCTGCGAGCGACCAGTGCTCCGGCTTGGTTTTGCTCGACCCCTATTTTCATCGTGCACAGACAGCCAGCTCGAACATAATTGGGAAGCTACTCGCCCAAGTACCTCCAGGGCCGCTGCGGCGAGCTATGAGAGGCGTGGCGGACCGAGCGCTGACGGCTCGTCACCGTCCCGTGACGAGTGAACTTCCGGACAACTCTAATTTTCGCCTTCTCGATTGCTGGAAGCAGATAATGTCAAGTGGTCGTCCGACGATTGTCTTAACCGCGCCGGCTGTCATACAGCGGGGTAGTGCTTTTGATTATATCGCTTATATACGATCGCACGGTATCAGTGAAGCCCAACTTCTGATCCACGCGATTCGGGGCGCCGACCACACGTTTTCCAATCGTCTGGGTATGGCCGCAGTTCGTCGGTGCGTAGGAGAGTGGCTCACTGCACGTTTTCCATTGGGCAGGGCTGATGGCGAATTGTGCAGTGAGGATCTTGCTGACGCTGAATTAGGCAAGGTGATACGTTCCCCCCAGCCCTGAGGCGAAGTGTGGTACCTGCTTTTGGTGCCGTCTCGCTGCTCGGATATCGTGAGGAAAATATGATCATCACCGCTACACCGCTCCGCATTTCTTTCTTTGGAGGCGGGACCGACTATCCTGTCTGGTACCGCGAGAACGGCGGTTCGGTACTTTCCACTACCATCGACAAGCGTTGCTATATCACCTGCCGCCGGTTGCCGCCTTTCTTCGAGTATCACAGCCGCGTTTCCTATTCGAAGGTCGAGAATGTCGCGAGAAACGAAGCGATCGAGCACCCGTCTGTGCGAGGGTGCCTGCAGTACATGAGAGTCGACGAGGGTGTCGAAATCCATCACGTAGCCGATCTCCCGGCACGCACCGGCCTCGGCACCAGCTCAGCGTTCACCGTTGGGCTTCTCCTTGCGCTCTACGGACTCCGCAACCAGATGTGTGACAAGCACCGCCTCGCCGCCGAGGCGATTCACGTGGAGCAGGACCTGCTGGGAGAGGCCGTCGGCGCACAGGACCAGGTAAGCGCGGCGTACGGAGGATTCAACCGCATCAACTTTGGCCGGGATGGATCCATCGAAGTTAATCGGCTCATGGTGCCTCAGCACAGGCTGGCGGACCTTGAACAGCACCTCGCCCTCTACTTCACCGGTTTTTCCCGGATCGCATCGGAGATTGCCCAGGAACAACTGAGAGTGACCCCACAAAAAAAGCAGGAACTGTCCGCAATGCTCCAATTAGTCGACGAAGCCGAGAGCATCGTGACAGATCCCAGACGCCAACTGAGTGAATTCGGTCATTTGTTACACGAGGGCTGGCAGATTAAACGGTCGCTCACTCAAAAGATCTCGAGCAGCAGCATAGATGAGATCTACGAAGCCGGACGAAGCGCAGGTGCCATTGGAGGCAAGCTGCTGGGCGCGGGCGGAGGCGGCTTTATGCTGTTCTATGTCGAACCCGAAAAGCGGGAAGCGCTGAAGGCCCGGCTGAAGAACTTGTTGTGTGTACCATTTTCCTTCTCAAGCCGCGGCAGCCATGTCGTCGTGTATGAGCCCGAGGAGCAGTATGAGAAGGCGCTCGCCAGCCATCGAGATTCGATCTACGGATCCGACTCCGTCGACGTAACCCACACGCAATCCAGCGATGCCTTTGCGCTCCGCAACTAATCGCAGTTCCAGGCTTCGAGGTGAGAAGATGACTGAGTCCCCCTACGTTCTCATTACGCCCGCCCGTAATGAGGAAGCGTTCATTGAGAAAACGCTTGAATCCGTGATCAAACAAACGGTTCTGCCGATGCGATGGGTAATCGTGAACGATGGGTCGACCGACTCGACCGCGGCGAAGATTCGCCCATACCTCACGGATAACCCCTGGATCACATTGGTTGATCTTCCCGTTCGCCGCGAGCGGCACTTCGCCGCCAAAGTTTACGCATTCAATGCCGGGCAGGAGAAAGTGAGGGATCTGAACTACGCGGTCATCGGTAACCTGGACGCCGACGTTTCGCTGGACGCGGATCATTTCCAATTTCTGATGAACGAGTTCATCAAAGATCCCACGCTTGGCGTCGCTGGTACCGTCTTTCAGGAGCATGGCTATAACTCAGCAACCGACAGTTTCGAAGGCGAAGCCCACGTCTCGGGCCAGTGTCAGATGTTCCGACGCGAATGTTTCCAGGGAATTGGTGGCTACACGCCCAACAAGGCCGGCGGCATCGACTGGATGGCTGTTACCCATGCACGCATGATCGGCTGGAAGACGCGATCCTTTCGGGAAAAGTCCTTCTTTCATCACCGGAGACTAGGAACCGCCGAACGCGGCCGCCTCGCCTCCAGCTTTTCGTATGGGGAGAAAGACTACTATCTCGGAGGACATCCGGTATGGGAGTTGTTCCGCGTCGTTTACAGGATGGCTAAACCTCCGTATATAGTGGACGGCGGCGCGCTGGGTTTGGGATACCTTTGGGCTCTCATGACTCGCGAACAACGTGTTGTCTCTGTGGATTTGATGCGGTTCCACCGCAAAGAGCAGATGCAGAAGCTTCGCGCTATTCTCCGATCGGTGCTTGCGCTGAAACGCATCGACAGCTTCCAGCCAAGCGCCAGTTCGGAAACGCGGTAGGCGGAGCCCAATGGCCACAGTAGAATTGGCGAACCCCGCGGTCTCCCCGGCCGATCTCGCTGCAGTTCAGGCTGCAGTATTACGCTTTGTCGCGTGGCTCGATCGCTACGGTGAGACTTCTTACGATCATCAGAGCTTCTTTGCCAGCGACCTGGGGCGGAGCGCTAAGGCACTGTATTATCGAAAGCCGCTGCTCGGCACGCTCGCTGTCGCGCCGATGATATTTGCGGAGGCCGTCCTGCCTTCAACACGTCGCTTTTTTTGGAAACGGCAGCGCTTCCCCATCGCCGATGCTCACTACGCCATGGGATTCGCGCTTCTGGCTGGCACCCTAAAGGACGAGCGATACTATCGCCGCGCAGTTCACTTTCTGCAGGTCCTCGAAGAGACGCGTTCTTCCGGATACGATCGCTATTGCTGGGGATACCCATTTCATTGGCAGACGCGCGGCGGAACGATGCGGGCGGGAACGCCGCTGATAACAACCATCCCCTATGTCTATGAAGCGTTTGCGGGGGTTTATCAGATTGACGGAGACAGTAGCTGGCGCTCAATTATGCAGTCCATCGCCGAACATGCGCTCCATGACTATCGCGATCACGTCATATCGGCCACAGCGTCCAGCTGCTCATACAATCCCGACCCCAACGATTCCGGAGGGGTAATCAATGCCAGCGCCTACCGCGCTTTCCTGCTGACCAGGGCAGCGACCGACTTTTCCAATGAAACATACCGGGCGGTGGCGGCGCGCAATCTGAATTTCGTTCTCGAGTCCCAGAACCCTGATGGCTCCTGGTACTACTCCACAGATGGTCAGCGAGATTTTGTCGATCACTTCCACACTTGCTTTGTCATGAAGGCGCTCGCCAAGATTGAAGCGATCACTGGAAATCTCGGCTGTACACTGGCCATTGAACGCGGTGTCGCTTACTACGTCCAGAATTTGTTCGACAACGAAGGGTTACCGAAGCCGTTCTCTCGCCGGCCGCGCCTTACGGTGTATCGAAACGAACTTTACGACTACGCTGAGTGCATCAATCTCGCTGTTTTGCTGCAGGGGCGTTTTCCTTCACTGGACAAGATCTTATCCCGTCTGGTAAACCTCGCCGAGTGGCAGAAGCCCGACGGATCTTTCCGGAGCCGCAGGCTACTCCTTGGCTGGGATAACACACCGATGCATCGCTGGGCGCAATCGCAGATGTTCAGGAGCCTTTGCTTGCTGCTCTCCAGAGCCGCGTTCGGCTCCACCGGTTACTCCACAAATTAACGGACCTTCTATGTGCGGAATTTGCGGCCAATATAACGTCGGAGACGGAGCGCCAGTGTTCCGCCGGAACATCGAGCGGATGGCGAACAGCATTGCCCACCGTGGCCCCGATGATGAAGGATACTTCGTCAGCGGTCCTCTCGGTCTTGGCTTTCGCAGGCTTTCGATCATTGATCTGGCGGGCGGCCACCAGCCAATGTCCGATGCGGAGGAATCCATCTGGGTCATCTTCAACGGCGAGATCTATAACTTCCCGGAGCTCAAACAGGAGCTGGAGTCGTATGGTCATGGGTTTCGTACCAGGTCCGATACCGAGGTCATCGTCCACGGCTACAAGCAATGGGGCGACGAGGTACTCAACCACCTGAACGGAATGTTCGGCCTCGCAATCTGGGATGTCAGGAAGAAACGCCTTCTTATTGCACGCGATCCCTTCGGGATCAAACTGATTTACTACTCGTTGAGCGGCGGCCGGCTCTGCTTTGGCTCTGAAATTCGCGCCGTGCTGGCTGGAATTAATGAACAGCCGGGAACCGATCCAAATTCCCTGAATCTCTTCCTCCGCTACCGTTTCACCCCGTCACCGCACACGATGTTTCGCGGAGTTCGCAAGCTAGCTCCAGGCTCGATGCTCGTATGCGAAAACGGTGCTTGCTCCGTACGCCACTGGTATACGTTTCGGCCGACGCCATTTACACCGCCTAAGTCCGATGACGACGTCCGCGACGATCTGGCAGAGCTTTATATGCAGTCGATGAAGAGACACCTCCTCAGCGATGTGCCGGTCGGGCTTCTCTTGAGCGGTGGTGTCGATTCCGGGCTTCTGCTGTCATTGATGAACCTTTACGGCAGCTTCTGGAAAACCTATACCGTTGGTTACGGCGCCAGCTTTGCCGACGACGAGCTCGTCGACGCGGAGAAGACGGCTTCGCGGTTCTCATCGCAGCACACCTCTGTACTACTTGATCGCAGGACGTTCGAACAGACTCTGCCGGCGATCGTTTCCTGCCTTGAGGAACCGATCGCCTCTTCCTCGATTGTCCCGATGTATTTCGTCTGCCAGCGGGCCCGCCAGGATGTGAAGGTCGCGCTGATCGGACAGGGCCCGGATGAGCTGTTTGCCGGCTACCGTCGCCATCTCGGAGTTCGGTACAGCTCCTGGTGGGGAGCAATCCCGTCCTGGATGCGGACTCCGATGGAGTCGGCTATTCGCGCTCTGCCGCGGAACGAGATGCTGAAAAGAGGCCTTTACTCCCTGAATGTGACAGATCGCACGCAGCGGTATCAACAGGTGCTCTCGCTTTTGCCCGGCGGAGAGATCGACGGACTGTTTCAGGACGGACTGCTGGACAGGGATGCGGGCGATGCCTTGATCGAATGCTGGAAGGATCTTCTTGCGCTTTCGACTGAAACGGATGAACTGGGCGGATTTCAGTTTCTGGAGATGAGGTCAACCCTACCCGACGAATTACTGATGTTTGGCGATAAGCTTTCGATGGCTCACAGCCTTGAGGTACGAGTGCCCTTTCTCGACAAGGAAATTGTCGAATATGTCGAAAGGTTGCCGGCGTCCTTTAAGGTGCGACGTGCAACGCAGAAATGGGCGCACCGTCAGGTGTGCGGACAGCTTCTTCCCGCGGAGATTCTGAAAAGAAAAAAGCGCGGTTTCGCCGTCAATGTGGTGGACGATTGGTTCCGCGGCGCCATGACCGCACAGACAGCTGACATTCTCATGGATCCGACATCGCTGATGTATCAGTATCTGCAGCCATCAGCAGTTCAACAACTCTTCCGGAACCATCAGTCGGGTCACAATGATCATCATAAAATACTCTTCAGTCTGATGGTGTTCGAAGAATGGCTCAGAGTACAAGTCTCGCAGGTTCCGACGGCCTGTGGCGACTAATCGTGGCGCTGGCGCCCCAAAATACCTTGAAGAGACATTCATAAGCAGTCTGTTGCAGGCTTCCCGTGGAAACGACAGCGATCGGGCCATTTTGCTTACACTTGGATCGGATTGAGTTCGAAAGAGCACAATTGCATGCAGGCAAAGAGTGCATGATTCACGGCCCAACCGTCATCCCTTGGGTTTCCCAATGAAATCGGGCCTGCTGCAAACTCCAATTGGGGAAGGGCAAGATTGCCTCGGTGAAGAGATGCACCGCTTCGCGTCGGAGTTGTATCCGATTTGCCGCAGCATCACCGGCCGCGGGATACGCGAGACCCTGGCCCGAATCCAGCAGCGGATTCCCCTTAAGCTAACCGAAATACCCACCGGCACACCAGTATTTGACTGGACCGTTCCGCGAGAATGGAATATTCGTGATGCTTACATCAGGAATTCAACGGGACAGCGCGTTGTCGATTTTCAGCAGCACACCCTGCATGTGGTGAATTACAGCGCGCCGGTGCATGCGACTTTGTCGCTTCGTGAACTCAAGCCCCATCTGCACAGCCTTCCCGATCGTCCGGACTGGATTCCTTATCGTACGTCTTACTACAAAGAGGATTGGGGGCTCTGCCTCTCGCACAACCAGCTTTTGGCACTTGAGGACGACAACTACGAAGTATGTATTGACTCTTCTCTCGAAGCCGGACATCTTGCCCTCGGGGAGTGCTTCCTTCCCGGCAACTCTTCCGATGAGGTTCTCATTTCCTGCCATGCGTGCCATCCGTCGCTGGCGAACGACAACCTCTCCGGCATTACGGTAGCCACGGCCCTCGCTGCGAGCCTGCTGCAGTGCAAGCTGCGTTATTCATATCGCTTTCTTTTCCTTCCCGGCACCATCGGGGCGATCTCATGGCTGGCCCTCAATAAGGACACGGCTCAACGCGTTCGTCACGGCCTGGTGCTTACCTGTCTGGGTGACATGGGTGGATTTCACTATAAGAAGAGTCGCCGTGGAGACGCGGAGATCGACCGTGCCGCCGTCCATGTATTGCGGCATTGCGGCGAACCGACCGAGGTTCTCGACTTTTCCCCCTACGGCTACGATGAACGGCAGTATTGCTCGCCGGGCTTCAATCTCCCCGTCGGATGCCTGATGCGAAGCGTGTGGGGCACATTCCCCGAATACCATACTTCAGCCGACAATCTCGACTTCATCCATCCCGCGCAGCTGACACGATCCCTCCGTCTGTGCCAATCGATCGTCGATGTACTGGAAAACAACCGCGTATATCTGAATCGCAACCCATGGTGCGAGCCACAGCTGGGAAAACGAGGGCTGTATGGCAGCACCGGCGGCGAGTCGCTTGACCGCGAAATCAACGCCAGGCTTTGGGTCCTCAATATGAGCGATGGCGCCCATTCGCTGTTATATATCGCAGAGAAGTCGGGTTTGCCCTTTTCTGAAGTGCTCTCTGCAGCCGAACTCCTTCGCGACAGCGGCCTCCTGTCCGAAGTACCGGAAAGCTCGTAAGTCGGGGCTTCGCCCCGCTCTCTGAGCAGACATCCCGCATAGGAACTACGCCACTCCATCCAGCAGCACCTATATGGGATCACATGGTGGTACTGCCCAGTCCGATGCCATTTTACGCTGTCTGGTCTGCGAATTCACCCTGGATGACCCGAACTTAACGGCTGAAACAGCATGACATCTATTACCGAAATTCACGAAGTCGATGTATCATCCACAACTCGCTCATGCCGCTTTTGCGGCGCAGGCCTGTCCCGAACGTTCGTAGACCTCGGTATGTCTCCTCTGTGTGAGACCTATCCATCCTCTGCCGATCTGAATTCTGGAGAGATGTATTATCCGCTTCATGTTTATGTCTGTGAACAGTGCTGGCTTGTGCAACTCGAAGAGTACGAGCGTCCGGAGAATATTTTCACGGACTACCCCTACTTTGCCTCCTTCTCCGATTCCTGGCTTCGCCATTGTGAGAGATACTGCAAAGAGATGACGGCCCGCCTCGGCCTTGACGAGCGGAGCTTTGTCGCTGAGGTCGCCAGCAACGATGGATATCTGCTGCAATATTTTGTGCACGCGCGCATCCCCGTACTCGGCATTGAGCCCGCCGCTAACGTCGCGAGAGCAGCAGTCGAAAAGGGAGTTCCCACGCTGGTGCGCTTTTTTGGAACGGAAGTTGCAAACGAGTTAGCCGCCGCAGGCCGCACTGCCGATCTTCTCATCGGCAACAACGTGCTCGCGCAGGTCCCGGACCTCAACGACTTCGTCGAGGGTCTAAGTATCCTGCTCAAACCGGAAGGCGTTCTCACTGTTGAATTCCCGCACCTTCTTCGGTTGATCGAACTGAATGAATTCGACACGATTTACCACGAACATTTTTCCTATTTTTCTCTCATCAGCACGATAAAGATCATGGCAGCGCACGGACTGCGGGTGTTCGATGTTGAAGAGCTGAAATCCCATGGGGGCTCTCTCCGCATATTCGCGTGCCGCGCAACCAGCCAGGCTAACTCCCCAACGCCCGCTTTGCGCAAGGTCATGCAGGATGAAGTTGCCGCCGGGCTAGATACGATCGAGAGTTATCAAGGCTTCGCCCTGCAGGTAAGACAGACGAAATTTGAGTTCGTCGAGTTCCTTCTAAATGCCTCCAAACAGGGCAAATCGATAGTCGGATATGGAGCTCCGGGCAAGAGCGCAACGCTCCTTCATTACTGCGGGGTCGGCAGGGACCTGATCCAATACACCGTGGATCGCAGCACTTACAAACAGGGTCGTCACCTGCCCGGCAACCGCATACCGATCCACCATCCGGACCGCATTCGCGAAACGAAGCCAGACTATGTCCTTATACTTCCCTGGAATCTGAAGGACGAAATCATGCAGCAACTGCAGTACATCCGCGAGTGGGGCGGCCGGTTCGTGGTGCCCATTCCGCGAGTTGCGGTCTACTGAGGGTCTGGGCCCTTTCTTCGCTTGTTCCTCAACGCGCACTCTGATAGTTGCAGACTACAACGGCATTCAGGAGGACTTCGGTGAATATCTTTGTCGATTCCAAGATGGGCGATGATATGCGGCGGCGGGAGCTCTATCGCGGGTCGATTTTTGTCCGCTTTCCAGTTCCGGCTGCGCTGCGGCTCTGCCGTCTCGCGCAGGAACTGATCGAAGAAGCATTTCCGGGGGTCGATCCCCTGCGCGTTCATGAGAACCTGACAGCAGAAAGTTGTGCTGGGGTTCTCGCCGCGCTGAAACCTAAGTTCATTCACCACCCACGCGCAAAACAGTACATACAGGAGCTACTGGCGGAAGCCGGCTGCGACCTGGAAGCCACGTTTTTCGATGTCCCTCGATTGCGAACAGCTTATCCAGGCGATTATCTGAAATCGGGAATTGCGTATGCATTTCATCCGCACCGCGACACGTGGTATTCAGCACCTTTCTCGCAGATTAACTGGTGGATGCCGGTTTACGAACTTAATAGCGAGAACTGCATGGCTCTGCATCCTCATTACTTCGATCGCGCCGTGCGGAACGGTTCAGGCGGTTACAACTATCAGAAGTGGAATGAAGAGAGCCGCTTCAATGCGGCGAAGCATGTCCATACCGACACCCGTGTCCAGCCACACGCAGAAGAACCACTTGATCTGGATCCCCAGATTCGATTCGTCTGCGAAGTTGGTGGTGCTTTTATGTTCTCGGCGGCGCAGCTGCATTCGACTGTACCGAATACCTCGAACGTGATCCGATACAGCATCGATTTTCGTACGGTGCACCTCGATGACTTGCTGAGTGAGACGGGTTCCCCCAACCTCGACTCAGCCTGCACCGGAAGCACTATCGGCGATTATCTCCGCGGAAGCGATTTCAGCCATCTTCCGGAGACGGTAATTGCCCGCTATCGAGACAGAGCCGGTGCAGTAGAACTGGTCTCATAGGTCTCCGCCGCTGATTTCAATTTGCGCTGTCGGTACGGACGTTTCGTCGCTATTGTCACGCCGGCACGAGTGGCGCGTCTGTCGTCGCATAGAGGGCGTTTACCTTTCGGCCGGACGGTTCCGCTGGCAGCAGTTCATCGTGCTGTTTTCCGAGGTGAGTAATGAAAGTCGTGCTGTTTTGTGGTGGTGCTGGAATGAGGCTTCGCGGGTACTCAGAGGACGTGCCTAAGCCGATGGTCACCATCGGCTCTCGTCCCGTCCTATGGCATGTCATGAAGTACTACGCTCATTTCGGCCACAAGGACTTTATCATCTGTCTCGGCTACAAGGGGAATGTCATCAAGAACTATTTCCTCGAGTACGAGGAGTCGGTTTCCAACGATTTCGTGTTCTCTCAGGGTGGCCGGCGGCTTGAGTTCATGCAGCGCGATATCGACGACTGGAGCATAACCTTTGTCGATACCGGGTTACGGTCAACAATCGGCGATCGATTGCGACTCATCGAGCCATATGTACAGGGAGAGGATCTGTTTCTGGCTAACTACAGCGACGGCCTGACCGATTTTCCGCTTTCGCAGATGATCGATGATTGTTCGCGCTGCAACAGCTACGTGTCTTTTCTTTCCGTTCAGCCTCGCTCGAGCAGCTTGGATACCGTGGAGCTCGGAGAAGACAATTCCGTACGGGCAATCCGTTGCATGAAAGACTCCAACATATGGGTGAATGGAGGCTATTTCGTGCTGAGGAAAGACGTGTTCCGCTACCTGAGGCCCGGCGAGGAGTTTGTTTACGAGCCGATGCAGCGCATGATCGCGGAGGGAAAGGTCCGCTCCCGCCGTTACCAGGGATTCTGGCAGTGCATGGACACCTTTAAGGACAAACAAATCCTCGATGAACTGGAAGCCACGGGCGCGGCACCCTGGTGCGTGTGGAAGAATGGGTGCATGGCGCGAGTTACCGCATGATAGGTCTGAACCTGGGACGCGGGCGCACGGCCCCTCTCACAATTCTCTGTCTGGGCGCGCATTCCGATGATATCGAGATCGGTTGCGGTGGCACCCTCCTGGAGTTGAGGCGGGCCGGACTCGCAGCGAAGTTCCACTGGGTCGTATTCAGTGCATCGGCTACGCGTGCCGACGAAGCGCGAAAAGCCGCTGCGCTTTTTACGCAGGACTCCGAAGCAGAGGTCTCCGTTGAGGATTTCCTGGATGGCTTTCTGCCTTATAGCGGAGGGGCGGTGAAAGAAAGCTTTGAGGAGATCAGGATACGCGTAGACCCGGATCTGATTTTCACTCACTGGCAGGGCGATGCACACCAGGATCACCGTCTGATTTCGGAGCTCACCTGGAACACCTTCAGGAACCACCTGATCCTGGAATATGAGATTCCGAAGTTCGACGGAGACCTGGGCCGACCGAATTTCTTCGTGCCTCTGGAGCCATCGTCTTACCTCGGAAAGGTTGATCATTTGTTTGCGGCATTCGAGTCCCAGAGGGCAAAGCCATGGTTCGCGCGCGAGACTTTCCTGGGGTTGATGAGGATCCGCGGTATGGAATCGAATTCCGCCAGCGGTTATGCCGAAGCGTTCTATGCGCGCAAACTGACTCTTAGTGCCGATGCCTGATCCAGAAAAGAGAAGCGAAATGACGAGCGTTCTCAATCTTACGGCTGCTCCTGTTTCCAGCACCTTGGATTTTTCTCGGTCCCGGACTCTTCAGCCTAGGGCTCACACATTGATCCCCGGGGGCGCACACACCTACGCCAAGGGCGACGACCAGTTTCCTGAGCAGGCGCCGGGCTTCATCGTTCGCGGCAAGGGCTGTCATGTCTGGGACCTGGATGGGAACGAATTCATTGAGTACGGCATGGGACTGCGCTCCGTCACGCTTGGACATGCATATGAGCCCGTCGTGGAAGCCGCCTATCGCCAAATGCAGCTCGGCGCCAACTTCAACAGGCCGGCTGCAATTGAAGTCGAACTCGCCGAAGCCATGCTGGAAATCATCGACGGCGCGGACATGGTGAAGTTCGCCAAGAACGGTTCTGACGTAACCACTGCCGCTGTCAAACTGGCCCGTGCCTATACTGGGCGCGACCTGATCGCGATTTGCCGCGATCAGCCCTTCTTTTCTACCGATGACTGGTTCATCGGCACGACTGCGATGAACGCCGGCATCCCCCGCGCCATTACCGAAATGACGCTGAAATTCGGCTACAACGATCTCCATTCCCTCCGAGAGCTGTTTGACCGCCATCCCGGTCAGATCGCCTGCGTGCTGTTTGAAGCGGAGGCAATCACCCCTCCCGCCCCGAACTTCCTTTACCAGGTGAAGCAGCTATGCGAACAGAACGGTAGCGTCCTCATCTTCGATGAGATGATCACCGGCTTCCGCTGGCACCTCGGAGGCGCGCAGAAGTTCCATGGGGTCGTTCCCCATCTCTCCACCTTCGGCAAGGCACTCGGGAACGGCTTTGCCATCGCGGCATTGATGGGCAAGCGCGACATCATGCGGCTCGGCGGCCTAGACCACGATCAGCCGCGCGTCTTTCTGCTCTCCACCACTCATGGCGCCGAAACCCATGCTCTGGCGGCGTCTCTGAAAACGCTCCGCATCTACCGCGAGGAACCGGTTATCGACTCGCTTTGGACACAGGGAGAGCGCCTTCGTGCTGGCATTGAGGAGTCCTTGGCACGCCATCGGATCGCCAAACATTTCGAACTGGCCGGAAGACCCTGTAATTTGATCTACCGCACGAAAGATCGGGACGGTACCCCGTCGCAGGCTTTTCGTACCCTGTTTCTGCAGGAATTGATACGGGGCAGAGTCCTGGCTCCTTCTTTTGTGGTCAGCTTCTCGCATACTGACGAGGATGTCGACCGGACAATCGAGGTCGTGGATCGCGCACTCAACGTGTATGCGAGATCTCTCGAAGACGGAGTTGATAAATACCTCGTCGGTTGTCCAGTAAAGCCGGTAAATCGCACCTACGCCTGAGCATCAGGGCGATCGGTGGCGGAACTGGCGCTCCACCCGCCACCCGCGTAGGATGTGCAGTTGTTGTCGCTCTCTTCACGGTTCATCTGGCGCAGCGTCGGGTTCCCACTGGTGCGCGTCGAAAGGGAATTCATCCTCACTTCTGCACACTTCATGAGCCGAGGATTTGAATACTGATGCTGTCTCGAAAACTGTGGTGTAATCCCCGTCTGTGCAGTCGCATTCAGGAGCTGGATGGCTTAAGAGGTCTGGCGATCCTCCTCGTTCTGATTGAGCATTACATCAGAGATGCATCGAGCGTACATCTTGCGCGGTGGGAATCCTGGATGTGCGTGCCCTTTCGCCTTGCGTGGAGCGGTGTCGATTTGTTTTTTGTTCTGTCCGGGTTCCTCATTGGAGGAATACTGATCGACGCGAAGGAGAGTCTCAACTATTATCAGGCCTTCTACGCGCGTCGAATATGCCGCATATTTCCTTTGTATTTCCTATGGTTCGGCATTTTCCTACTTGGATTGCATTTATCCGCAACACCTCATGCTCGCGTGCCTGTCAATTCGATGGTGCTTCACACGCTTTTTAATTCCAGCGTGCCTGTGTGGTCGTATCCGCTGTTTTTGCAGAATGGTGAAATGGCTCTGCACGGAACTACAGGAGCGACGTGGCTCGGCATCACCTGGTCGCTGGCCGTTGAGGAACAATTCTATTTACTGCTTCCCGTGGCAGTTAGAAGCCTGACAACTGCCGGATTGCTGCGACTCGTTTGCACCTGCTTCTTGATCGCACCGCTGCTCCGTATGCTTCTGCTGCGCGTCGGCGCCGGAACCCTCGCTCCTTATACCCTGCTTCCGTGCCGCGCCGATGCCCTTGGCTTCGGCGTGCTGACCGCGATCGCCGTTCGCGACGAGAGGGCGTGGTGCTGGCTGGCGTCTCACCGGAAGTATTTGTATTGGTCATTGGCTCTGTTCAGTTTCGGAGCCTGCCTTCTTACCAAGTTGCCTTACGCGAGTCCGGCATTCATGGGAGCGGAGTTCAGCGTCCTGGGAGCTCTCTACGCAACCCTGCTGCTCCTGGTTGTGGTGAATCCCGGGCATGCGGAAATTCGGGTGTTTCGCTGGCGCCCCCTCATGAAAGTGGGAACTATCTCATATGCGATCTATCTGTTTCACGCCGGTGTGAGTTTCCTGTGGCACGGGGCGGTCCGCGGAGCCGATCCGGGGATCAATGATTCGCTATCGGTTTTTATTACGGTTTGCGCGGCGATCACCACCGTGGCCCTCGCCATCCTGTCGTGGAAGGTGCTGGAGCGTCCGCTGATCGCATGGTCGCGTGCCACATTTCGTTATTCAATGCCTGAACCACAGCTCGCCGTTGGGGCCTCATTAACAAAACGCCCCGCACCTGCTGTCTCCTGAAGGCTTGGACAGTGTGATGGCTTCGCGCAGTCTCATGAGACACAGACAGCATCAGTTGAGAACGCTCGAAGCTCGCATGCGAACGTGTTTCGGGACTATATCGACTGCCTTTCTGAAGATGACGACGGTGGTATCGAGGTGTTCTCTGAGCCTCGACAATCCTATTATCGGATCGACAGGCCCCAATTGATTGGGGGCACAAGATCGTTGCGCTGAGAAGATGACGCCTGACCTCAGCGGCGCGCTCGCCAGTTATGGAACCAGAAACCTCATAGAACTGAATGAATACTGACATGCCAACCACACCTGTGTTTATCGAACGGTCCTGGGAGATGGAAGAGCGGAGTTGGTGGGATCTCTGGAACGGCTCCTTCCGCGCCGAAGACGGCCGCGACGAAACGTCGACAGAGCTCTTTGGCCATGTGAATGGCCTCGTTCAGGAGGTCAGAAAGGGCAGCAGATGCCGGGTCCTTGAGGTGGCATGCGGTACGGGAACTCTGTCGCGCCGCCTGAGCTTCTCGAGCTATCACGGCCTCGACCTCTCTGCCGCGGCGATTGACATTGCCTGCAAAAAGGCCCATTCGCTCGCGTTAGCTCCCGGCGTCCGCGAACCGACCTATGAAGCGGCAGACTTCCACGAATGGCCCCTGGCCGCAGAACCGTTTGATGTGGTGCTCTGTGTCGATGCCGTCTCCTGCTTTCGCGATCAGGCGCTCGTACTGCGAAAAATGGCCCAATCCGTGCGCCACGGCGGTCACCTTCTTATAACTACGGTGAATCCCTTTGTGTACAATCGCATTCGTCGCGCCGACGGGGGCCGCGTGCAGAACGGTCCCGTGAGTCATTGGCTCACACGGCGGGAATTGCATGCCCTGATCGAGCAGGCCGGTTTGAAGCTAGAGCGTTCCTATACAATCATGCCGCGGGGGAACCGCGGAATCCTTCGCTTCATCAACTCCTGGCGCCTGAACCGCGCGCTCGGACGGAGCGGCTCCGCAGCCTTCCGGCGGCTCAAGGAGCGGGCTGGGCTTGGCCAGTACCGCGTCGTCGTTGCCAGAAAGACGAATTAGCCCCTGGCAGATTCCAACCCGTCTTCCCCTGCACCTCACACCGATTGTGAGCAGGACTCTTCCTTGCCAGACGCCCAACATCATTCCGAAGAGGTACTCAACGCGGGTGCCGTGCCTCGAACGCATGATCGATTGCAGATGCTTTTGTCTCGCAGGCATGACCCCGCCAGATTAAAAGAAAAGTCCGTTCGTGGCGGTGTTGCCGTCATCTTGAGCCAGGGCATTGGTTCGGTGCTGCAACTCGGCACATTGTTAGTCCTTGCCCGCTTGCTGTCGCCCACCGATTACGGACTGCAGGCCATGGTCCTTAGCCTGACAAACCTGGTAAGTCTGCTCAAGGACGCTGGCCTCAACTTCGCCACCGTCAACCGGGAGACTCTCACCCACGAACAGATCTCGACGCTCTTCTGGATCAACGTTGCTCTGGGAATCGTTCTCACTTTGATCGTTGCTGCAGCGAGCTATTTTCTGGTGCTCTTCTATAAGGATTCGCGGCTGTTCTGGATCACCATGGCATCTTCGAGCATCTTCCTGCTGAACAGCCTTTCCGTGCAGCATCGGGCATTGCTCGATCGATCGATGCGATTCACCACCAGCGCCACAATTGACATTACCTCCTCGGTGCTGTGCACCGTGGTTGCCATCGCCATGGCCGTCATGGGCTTCGGCTACTGGTCTCTGATCTGTCAGAACATCAGCCTAGCTCTTTTTGCGGCAATCGGAGTCTGGCTGGCCATGCCGTGGTTGCCTGGCAAACCGCGCTGGACCTCCGATTCCCAATCGATGGTTCGGGTCGGCGGAACGGTCACACTCAACAGCATCGTCACTTACTTCGCGTACAACACAGAGAAGATTTTACTGGGACGCCTCTGGGGTCCGGCATTACTGGGCATTTATGGCCGCGCATACCAGCTGGTTAACCTTCCCGTCCAGCAGGTAACCAGCTCCGTCGGGACCGTGGCATTCCCCATGTTGTCCCGCCTGCAGGATGATCCTCAGCGGCTTCGCAGATCCTACTTGAAGTCCCACTCTCTCGTGGTTTCGGTCACTGTGCCTGCGGTTTTCAGTTGTGCCCTCTTTGCCCACGACATAGTAGGCGAACTGCTCGGCCCCAAATGGCAGAGCGCGGCTCCGGTCCTTCGGCTGCTTTCCCCTGCGATGCTGGTCATCGCACTCATGAATCCTCTCTCCTACCTGCTGCGTGCCATGGCGCGAGTCGAGCGGAGTCTGAAGATCGCGCTTGTCATTGCTCCCGCCGTGATTCTGGGAGACTTGGCGGGCCTCCGGCATGGACCCGTGGGGGTAGCAATCGGCTACTCAACCGCGATGCTCGTGCTCTGGATTCCACTGGTGGCATGGGCGAAGCACGGCACCGGAGTCACATTTGCCGATTATTGGGATTGCATCAGGAGACCCCTGACGGCCGTTGTGGCGGCGGGAGCGGCAGCTTGGCTGTTCAGATATGCTACTCATGGGGCGCTGCCGCCGATCGCGTTACTCGGAGGTGAATTGGCCATTCTGTTCGCCACCTATGGAGCGCTGCTGATGTTTGTCATGGGGCAGAGGGATCTGTACGTGGATTTGTTCCGCGAAATGCTTCGCCGTAGTCGTCCCGTAACGGCGTAGGAGCCGCGGGCGCGATTACTCTTTTATTTCTATCAGGCTTAGTTATCTGACTATGAAACCGGGAACACGTAAGCTGCGCGTGGGTGACTGGGTCGAGGTCCGCAGCAGAGAAGAAATTCTGAAGACCCTCGACGGCAACGGCTGGCTGGATGGCATGCCTTTCATGCCCGAGATGTTCGCATTCTGCGGCAAGCGTTTTCAGGTTTATAAAAGCGCCCACAAGACCTGCGACACCGTGTTTCCAGTGCGCGGACGGCGCGTCGACCGCACGGTTCACCTCGACACGCGGTGCGATGGTTCGTTTCACGGCGGTTGCCAGGCCGGCTGCATGATCTTCTGGAAGGAAGCCTGGCTGAAGCCGGTCACTCCTTCTTCGGGGCTGAAGACCAAGGGGCCACGCGGCAGCGTTGACCCAGCTGGACACAGATCCGCGCTCGGATGCAGCGAAGCCGACGTCATAGCCAATGCCGCCGTGCCTTCCCATGGCGACACGACTTACGTATGTCAGGCCACCCGTTTGCCCTACGCATCGTCCGACCTCGAGTGGTGGCAACCCGGACAGTATCTTGAGGACTATCTTTCCGGCAACGTCAGTCTTTGGCGAATCATTTGTGGAATATCCTACTTCCTCTTCTATTCCCTCAGCAATGCCGGCGTCGGCCTCGGCCAGCCAATACGCTGGATCTTCGATCACCTTCATTCGCTATGGTGCGGATCTCCCTTCCCGCGCAGGAACGGAACCATACCGGTCGGCCAACCCACCCCGGTCCGGACGCTGCACCTCCAGCCCGGAGAACTTGTACGCATCAAACCCTACAGCGAGATTCTGCAGACGCTCAACACCCAGAACAGGAATCGCGGCCTGTATTTCGACGCGGAAGAGGTTCCCTATTGCGGCGGAACCTATCGAGTGCTGCGTCGCGTCAATCGGATTGTGAATGAGCGAACCGGCAAAATACAGGAAATGAAGGTCCCCTGCATCATCTTGGACTCGGTCATCTGCGAAGCACGTTACAGCGAGTGCCGGATGTTCTGTCCCAGAAGCATCTACTCGTACTGGCGCGAAGCCTGGCTGGAACGTGTTGGCGACGGCCCGGACGCCAGGCCAGACGTGGAAGTGGAGCAATGCGTGGCGTCAGCGGAGTAGTTTCCGCCGTGGACAGTCGCGGATCCGCAAGGCGCCGCGCCTGATACCTGTCTCACTGTCGCTCTTTTTAGAACCTCGCGGGCCGGCCGGGGAGATAACATGGACGAGCCGGTAGTTAGCGTACTAACGCCGTTCTACAATACTGCTGAATATCTTGCCCAGTGCATCGAGAGCGTTCTGGCACAGAGCTTTCGGCAGTTTGAGTACATTCTCGTAGACAATTGCAGCACAGACGGCTCGGGAGACATTGCCGCCAGGTATGCGCGCCTCGATTCACGGATTCGGTTGATTCGGCGCAACACATTGCTTACTCAAGTGCAGAATTACAATTTTGCGCTGTCAGAGGTCTCCTCATCGTGCCGCTATATAAAAGTAGTACAGGCGGATGATTTTATCTTCCCGCCTTGCCTGGAACTGATGATCCGGGTGTTCGAACAGTCGGACTCGATTGGACTAGTCAGTTCCTACTGGCTGAAGGGCAGTGAAGTTCGTGGCTCCCGATTTCCTCACGCCGTCAACGTGCTCCCCGGCCGGGAGATGGCTCGCCTGTATCTGCTCACAGGTCTCTGGGTGTTTGGTTCACCAACCGCAGTTATGTATCGGTCGAGCCTGCTGCAACGAGACAAGCCGTTCTACGACGAGTCGAACCTGCACGAGGACACCGACAAGTGCATGGAGATACTCGAACGGTGGGACTTCGGGTTTTCGCATCAGGTTCTTTCCTTCTCGCGGGCGGATAACGAGTCGATCTCTTCCGTGGTCCGTCCTTATCAGCCCGATGCTCTCGATCGCTATATCATTGCGCGGCGCTATGCATCGACATTTATGGAGCCGGACGAAGCCTCCGCACTGAAAAGGCAATCGAAGCGGATTTATTACCGAACTCTGGCCCGCCAGGCGATCCGCTTCAGAGAGCCGGCGTTTTGGCGATATCATCAGAATGGCCTGCGCACACTGGGTGAAGCAATCGACTGGGGCTTTCTGCTGTCCCAGATAACTCGCGAAGGCATGTGGATGGCAGTAAATCCCGGCTCCACCTTACGCGGCGTCCTGCGGCGCTGGAGAACCGCGGCGAACGGAGATCAACGAGTTATTGAACGCAGTTCCCCGGCGCCCCAATGAAGATTTCAGTAGTTTTGTGCACCGTCAATCGCTGCCAAAGTCTTGTCACAACTCTGGACAGCATCGCCAGATCCACAATGCCGGACTCAGTCGAATGGGAAGTGCTGACTGTCGACAATAATTCCAGCGACGATACGCTTCAGGTGGCGCAGAGTTTTTGCCTGCGAGACCCCCTGCATTTTCGTTACGTCTTCGAACCAAACTCCGGCAAGTCGCATGCGCTGAACCGCGGCGTTCGTGAAGCACAAGGCGACGTTTTGGCGTTTACGGACGATGATGTAACGGTGGAGCCGACATGGATCAGGAATCTGACCGCCAATCTAAGCAACGGCATCTGGGTGGGCGCGGCCGGCCGAACCTTGCCCCAACCGCCTTTTCAGGTGCCTTCCTGGATTACTCCGAGTCGGCCGCACGCTTTGGCTCCCCTTGCGATCTTTGATCCTCCGCTCGAAAGTGGTCCTCTGCGTATATCACCCTATGGCAATAACATGGCCTTTCGCAGAACGGTATTCGAAAGGCATGGCGGCTTCCGCACGGATCTGGGACCCGGCCTCCGCGCCGGCGCACCGCAGAAAAGCGAAGACAGCGATTTCGGCAACCGGCTCCTGGCGGCTGGGGAACGCCTGCGTTACGAACCGTCGGCAGTTGTATACCATGCGGTTCCCCCGCACCGCGTCCAGGAAAGCTACTTCCTCAGCTGGTGGTTCGACAAAGCCCGTGCCGATATTCGGGCCCGCGGCGTTGAGCCCGGAACGCGATGGTCGGTTGCCGGAATCCCCCTGCGCACGTTTGGCCGGCTTGGCCGCTGGACCATGAGTTGGCTGTTCACGGCCGAGCCATCGTTGCGATTCGAAAACAAGATCAAGGTTTGGATTAATTGCGGAGAAATAATAGAAACCCATCGGCAATCACGCTCACCGCTCGCGGATCGAGAGACTGAACGATGAGCTCTTTGGAATCTCAATATCAGACGAACAGTGTCGCGGCCGTGGTTCCCGGATATAAACGGTCGCGGCTTTGGATTCGCGCGCGCAATAGCTCGCTGGGCCAATGGGTTAGGTCCTGTCGCAGATGCCCGCACGAGCTGCTTGCTCTGCTGCGGTCTGAACACGTCTCGGTTCCTCGCGTGCAGGACGTCACAAGGTCCATCTCCGCGCTGCAATCGGCGATGCCGGAGTCAGAAGCAGCCGAAGATGAAGCCGATGCGCCCATCTTTCTGCTGTCCACGGGCTGGCGATCCGGCTCCACGTTGCTCCAGCGCATCCTCGTTACCGATCCCAGCCTCCTCCTCTGGGGTGAGCCGCTCGGCGAGATGGCTCTCTTGTCCAGGTTGACGGAAATGGTGAGTCATTTCATCAGCGATCGCAATCTCACGGAATGGCGTATCCAGCCCACGCTCAATTCATCTTCGCTTTCGAAAGCCTGGATCGCGAACCTCTATCCCTCAAGCCGGGACTTTCGGTCTGCCCTGCGCTCTGTTTTTGACCGATGGCTCGGAATGCCCGCCCGCGACCACGGCTTTGCCCGATGGGGGCTGAAGGAAGTCAGGATCGGCGCCAGTGAAGCCACTTTGCTGCACTGGCTCTATCCACAGGCGAGATTCGTTGTTATCTCACGGCACCCTTACGACTGCTATCGCTCGTTAGTCGACTCGGGCTGGCCACAGGTGTATGACAGATATCCCGAGGTATCCGTCGATTCAGCGGCTGCATTTGCGCGCCACTGGAACCGCATCGCGGTCAGCTGGTCCCAGCTGCCCGCGCAGTTTCCCATTGTAAAGATCCGGTACGAAGACATCGTCGCGAGGAAGGTTGATTTTCGCGAATTGGAGTCGTGGCTCGGAATCACAATTCAGGAAAACTCGGCGCTCTCTGTGTCCGTCGGCGGTACGGCCACGCGCGCAGCCCTGAGCTGGTACGAGCGACTGATTATTGCGCATGAGGCAGCGGCCGGCATGCTTGCATCCGATTATAAGAAGTGAATTAACAAGCGGTTCACTCGGAAACAACCGATCGCAATGCACTGTAGTCCACTGATGATGCAACCGATACCTTGGGGAGGGGACGCCAGTAAGTTTACCGATCGATCTGCGGCTAAAGTTGGACCGCCTGCGTTTAAGCCAGTTGAAGGTTAACTTCAGGATCCATCCAACAAGACTGGTGCGATCAACACTTCGGTTTCACTCTCGACTGCATTCTTTAACTTTTGCGATCGGCAAATTTCCGATCCCCCTCTGGGGGTAACTTTATGCACAGTTCCGGTTCATTACCACAACCTGACAACTCTGACCTTGCCTCCCGTTGCGTTTTCATCGCGGACGTAGCGGTATACGCTTTTATCCTGGTGGCAGGCATATTTGAAATTACCCACTACACCCGCTCCGCTGACTTTTTGGAAGATGCGGGTTACGTCGACCTTGCTCACTCGCTTTTCCTCCAAGGTTCTTATCAAATCAATTTTCTTCCGGAGACGACCCTGCCGCCTGGTTTTGCTTTTCTTTTGGCGCTGGTTGGCCGGTTCTTTGGCTTCACGCCCGCAGCTTTTTTTCCGGTGATCGCAGTATGCGCAACGTTAGGAACTGTTGCCGCCTATGAGCTCATACGCCGCGTTCAGGGAAGAGGCATCGCCGCGGTCGCGTGCCTGCTGTTCGCATCATCCACAACCGTGTTTGGTTACAACACGACAGGCATCCTTCCGGAAATGCCGTATTTCCTGACGAGCATGCTGATACTTCTGCTGGCTCTCCATATCGATGCTGCCAGACTGTCGAAAGCGCTGATCGCGTGGGAGTTTTTTTTCGGCGCACTTCTCGCGCTTGCGGTGTTGATCCGTTCAGTGGGCATCGCGCTGCTGATCGGCCTCTTCATGTGGAGCATGGTGTCGTGGCTGTCCAACCACGATGCCGGCATACGCCGATTCAGGAGATTCTCGATTGCCATAGCGTTCGGGCTGGCAGCGCAACTTGGTTGGAGCTTCTGGGCACAGAGGCATCAGGTTTTGGAGTGGCAACTGCCGGGATACCCGGAGTCCTATGTCTCCCAACTGAGAGTGAAGGACGGAAATCATCCGGAACTCGGTTTGGCGCGTTGGAGCGACATTCCGCTACGCGTTGGAGAGAACCTCGTCACGCGAGTCTTCCAGGATGAGCGAATTCTCACGGGACGATATATAAGCGATTTCTGGTCGTCGCCTGCGATCGCCGGTGTTGCGATACTCATCATCGCCGGTTTAGCGTCCTCTTTCCGAGCGGGGGGACAGCTAAATGACTGGTATTACCTCACGTACGAAGGCATATTCCTGTTGTGGCCATGGAAAACCGAAGTGCGATTTTTGTTCCCGATTCTTCCGCTCGCCTGCCTTTACCTGTGGCGCGGTGTCCAGACGCTCAAAACCTGTTTAATTCGCTGGCCTCGACCTGCGGGACTCTGCGTGACGATCATGGCAGGCCTGTTGAGCGCAAGTTCCGGCGCCTTCGCCTTTCACCTTGCTCCCTTTCTGCGTGATCCCGGCCATGTCAGAGCAGACCGCGTTCAACCGCTGGCCGCGACGCTTTTCTGGGTTATCGTGGCGGTATCCGGTTTGGCATGGTTCGGATATCACTCTCTGCGGGACGCGGATACCCACGGCCGTGTGCCTGAGCGACGGACACCTCAGGTGAGGGTCAACACTGAGTTTGCCCTCACCTCACTCGCAGTGGCGTTAGTAGCGCTCATCGTTCTGCAAAACACACGCCAGCTCATCCGCAGAGGTCAGGACAACCTGCATCCGAACTTAACCACCCAGACCACGTACCCGGAGATAGAAGCAGCAACCTGGATTAGGCTGCATGAACCTTCGGACCGCGTGATCATGGCGCGCTTGCCGGAGTTCATCTATCACTACACCCAGCGGCGTGTCGTATGGCTTCCACCCATCGGGAGCGCAGACGTCCTGATGGACGGGATTCAACGGCTGCACGTGGGCGTGGTCGTCGTCGTTCACCACCCAACGAGCTATTGGATACCGCCCGAAGAAGTTTGCATGCAGAACCTGCTGCAGAGCTATGGGCGCTCTTTCCGCCTGTCACATCGCGGCCCGAGTAACTGGGTATACGATGTCGTCTCCGCGGACGGCACATCGGTCGCTAATCCCTCTCATTCCCCTATTGTTTCCGAACGGGCAGGCGCAAGGTGATCCTACGTGCCTTGAGACTGCTCTCAGACTCTCATATTGAGGTTCGATTCGGTGCAGCGGGTATGTGGTTCAGCACGGAACCGGGAAGAGGTATGCATAATGGTCACTCGGGCTGATGTAACCCAGGATGCTCTGGCTCCCCTGAAGAAAGTATCAGTTGTTATGCCCGTATTTAACGAACGGGCAACGCTCGTCGCCGTGATTGAGCGAGTTCTTGCGTCACCGTTGCGGATCGAGTTGATCTGCGTTGATGATGGTTCGCATGACGGCTCGGTCGCACTGCTAAAAGAAATTGAGCTAAGGCATCCGGAGGTACGGGTGCTCTTCCAGCCCCGCAACATGGGCAAGGGTGCGGCCCTACGGCGGGGCATTTCAGAGGCGACCGGCGATTTTGTTCTCATTCAGGACGCCGACCTGGAATACGATCCAGCAGAATACCAGTTGTTGTTGGAGCCTCTGTGTGCCGACAAGGCCGACGTAGTGTATGGGTCGCGGTTTCTGGGAGGCGGCCCGCATCGCGTGCTCTACTTCTGGCACACAATTGGCAACTGGATGCTGACCTTCCTATCCAACTGCCTGACAAACATCAATCTCACGGATATGGAGACGTGTTACAAAGCGTTCCGTCGCGAGGTAATTCAGTCCATACCACTCGAGGAAAACCGGTTCGGATTTGAGCCGGAGGTTACAGTGAAAGTTGCTCGTCGGCACTTGAGAATCTACGAAGTCGGCATCAGCTATTCGGGCCGAACTTACGAAGAGGGCAAGAAAATTGGCTGGAAGGACGGTGTGCGGGCACTGTACTGTCTGGTTAAGTACTCCCTGAAGGAACTTAGGACACAGCCGGCAGCGTGTCCAGATCCTTGTCGAACTGATGCTCGATACAACCCTGAAGCGATCCCTGCGCCAGGCCTGCCCACGATACCGGCACCCTCAGATCCTGCTACGACCTAACCAAATGGAGAAATTCATCACAAATTCGCCGAGACGAGTCTACGTGTTGATGTCTCTCCTGCTGTTGCTGTCTGCCGCATGCCTGCGCGTACACAGCATCTCTCAGCGCAGTCTTTGGCTGGACGAGGCGATTGCCGCGAACATTTCACGGGGCACGCTGTCACACACCGTATTCCTGGTTCGCGCCTTCGACAGCGCACCGATTGTGCATCCCCTGATCCTCTATGTAACGGAGAAAGCGTCGACAACGCCTTTCGCCGTGAGGATGCCCTCGCTGCTGTCGAGCCTGCTGGCCCTTATTGTGATGTTGTGTATGGCGAGGATTCCGTCTGTCGCTCATCGGGCCGCGTGGCTCTCGGCTTTAATGATGACCGTCTCCGCGATTCAGATTCATTACGCACAGGAGGTTCGGGAATACTCGCTGTCCGTTTTCTACGCCGCACTATTGTTGTATTGCTTTCTTTTGTATACGTCGGACACTGAAGGCAGGCACCCGCTAGCCTTATATGTGGCTCTGTTTGTCGCCCCATTTGTGCAGTATGGCCTTATGCTGTTCAGCGTCGGTATGCTCGTCGCATTGGCAATCCTCGCTTTCACCGGCGACCGTCGCCGGAGGGCTCTCCGCGTGCTGATAGCCTCCTGCTGTTTAGCCACCGGAGGAGTGCTCTCACTTTTCCTCACGCTTCGCTATCAGTGGGGCGATGTCGCCTGGTACCTAGACGATTACTATTACACACGTGGAACGAGCCTGGTGCGATTCGTCGTCCGGCAAACGCACCATCTGGTCACCGCTTTCTTGCCTGGCGCTGACATAGCGGCCTTCGCAGTTGTTGGTATTTGTTTCTGTCTATACTGGGCAGTTCGCTCCAGGATTTTCCCACCGTTGGCTCTATTGGCGTTTACTTCGGTCGGAACCGTATTGGTATGCGCAATCCTGCACAAGTATCCGTATGGGCCGATCAGACAGTGCCTGTTTCTGTCACCGGTCTTATGCGCCCTTGCTGCCGTCTGCATAGTGCAGCTTATTGACCGCGTTCGTCGACCGCTGCGAACGTCGCTGTTCGCAGGGATTGTCTGCGTCACCGTCCTCTCCGGGGGAATGCAGATACGCGCGATGAAGCCCTATGCTGAGATTGAGGACATTCAACGGATCCTGAGTGCACTGGAGGTTGGTGCGGGGCCTCACGATCTTGTGTATATATACCCTGGAGCGGTACCGGCGACCGACTTTTATATCACGCCGCGCGATCCTCGCTTTCTTTACGGCGACTATCACCAGGATGCGCCCAACCGCTATGTCACCGATATTCTCGCGAACGCAGACCCCCGTACCGGCAGACTCTGGCTCGTATTCAGCCACGTGTATCGAAATGAAGACCGTTGGATCGTGGGTGGCTTGAGCGCCGGTTGGGAGATCAATCCGGTATTAGTGGCTCAGGGCTCCTCGCTCTACCTGGCTCGGCGGCGGCCCGTACCTGGCGGCGCACCTTCGAATCCGACGTCGCCGGTGCCAATTCAGGTTGCCGAAGCAGATGTGGTTTGGCGCGGTGACAGTTCCTGGGACTGGGATATCCGCAATTGCTCGCGCCTTGTTTGCAGAGATGCGCAAAGTAAGTTGCCCACGCAGGCAGCCTGCACAGCCGGAAGATGAAAGAAGCATTGAACCCATTCGCGACTCCCGGCACACTTCGCGGGCGACCACAAGCAACACGGTAATCGATCTCACGACGGACGCAGTACTCCGCCGACTCTTTCCTTTCGGACACTGCCTGTAGCACCCGCAGTGTCGGGCGGCACATTGGCCCGCATAATCACACCTCTTTTGGCGGCGATCTGTCTATCGCCCCAAGTCTGACCCGCAAAGAAATTCGATGAGATCACTCGGAGAAGCCCCCGCAATCGTGATTGGAGGAGGAATCGCTGGCTTAACCGCAGCGCGCTGTCTTCAGGAACAGGGTTGTGATTTCGTTCTTCTGGAGCGCTGCCCAACACTCGGTGGACTGACCCGTACCGTCGACGTAGGTGAATTCTGCTTCGACTATACGGGGCATTTCCTGCACCTTAGCCGCTACTCTACTCCATCGGAGATTCCATTCGCCGGTTTGGACGACAAAGACTGGTTTCAGGTCGGCCGCAGATCCTGCTGTTTCGTGGATGGAAAGCTGGTTTCCGCTCCCATTCAGTACAATCTTGGGGAACTTCCCCCGGCTGTACTCGCCAAATGCATTCAGTCGTATAACAATCGGCCAGCGAACGGCCAATCGGCTTCTGCGTCTTTTCGCGACTATATTATCAATGGTTTCGGCGAGACCCTGGCTGACCTCTTTCTGATTCCGCAGAACGAGAAGACCATGGCGATTTCTCTCGATCAGTTGTCGGATCGGGCGGTGCGCCGCTTTTTCCCGGCCCCGGATGAGACGCTGGTCCGCGCGGGAATGCAGCCGGGCAGGAACGCGGCACTCGGATATAACGCTAACTTTTGGTACCCCAGGACGGGCGGCATCGGCCACCTGGTGGAAGGACTTCGCAACGGAATCACATCTTGCGTCGTGAGCCAGGATGTCGCCGGAGTCGATCTTGCCGCCAGAACCCTCGTTACGACGACTGGAGACACCTATCGTTGGAGTGCCATTTTTTCCAGCATGCCTCTGAAGACGCTGTGCCGGATCACAAACGACGCGGATCTCAAAAAGGCGGCGGAAGCGCTATCTCACAGCTCGACGATAAGTTTCAATATAGGGCTGCGCGGTGCGCTCCGGCCCGAGTTTCGGAACCTTCACTGGATTTACATACCGGACCGAGACATACCCTTCTACCGCATTGGCTTTTATTCGCACATCAGCAGGGGAACCTGCGCTCCGGGCTTCAGCGCCCTTTATGCGGAGGTTGGCGTATCGCCTGACGAGGCGGATCGCGTGGACCTTGTCAGCCAGCTGCAGCCGAAAATATTGGATTGCCTTGAACGACTGGGATGGATCTCCCCCTCTGATGTTGTCTGTGTTGTCACACATATTATTCGTTGCGCGTATGTGCATCACACGCACAGTCGCGACAGTGTCGTCTCTTCTGTTCTGGAACGCTTGCACCGTAGTCATGTATATCCCATCGGCAGATATGGGCTGTGGGACTACACCAGCATGGAAGATTCCATGGAATCTGCACGAGCCACGGTTCTGGAGGTCGTCGGATGCAACTGAGTGTCGTAGTCCCTGCTCACAACGAAGCTGTACATCTGGAAACACACATGGCTGCATTCGTTGAAACCCTTCCACCAGATGTAACGGAGGTTCTCAGGGAGATCATTATTGTCGAGAACGGCTCCACCGACGGAACGTTGGGCGCCTGTCATCGGCTTCACGAGCGTTTTCCATTGCTGATCCGGGTGCACACCATACCTCGCGGCAGTTACGGCGAGGCTATTAAGCGGGGCATGCTCGAGAGCCGCGGTACGCACATCTCCATTCTGGAATGTGACTTTCTGGACTCTCGATTTGTGTCAGCTTCGCTTGCCCTCTTTTCAGCCTCTCGTGCGCAGTTCATCGTCGGATCCAAACGGCATCGCGAATCTGTCGACCGCCGCCCCATAAAGCGCAGGGTTTTGACGGCACTCTACAACTTCGTCTTTCTTCGTATTATGATTGGATACTCTGGCACGGATACACATGGCCTGAAGAGTATCGAAACTCCTCTTGCGAAGAAGCTGTGTGGACTCGCGATGACGTCTGACGAAATTTTCCAAACTGAGATCGTTCTGCTGGCCTGGCGGCTTGGAGTCAAAATTGAGGAGCTTCCGGTTCAGATATTGGAGATGAGAAATCCCAGTGTCACGGTGCTTCGCCGCCTGCCGAAAGTGCTGAACACAGTCCGAGATCTTCGCTCGTCGCTCGCGCGCTTTCCAGCCCAGACGGCGCAGGCGCCGAACCTGCCACAAGAGTCTTCGCCGCTCTCCGAGCTGATCAGATAATCCAGCGTCGCGAGGTCAATCGGTGCAAGGAGACGAAACGGCAACAAGAGCTGCATATATGGGAACTCTGGTCATCAAGCCACCACGCAGCAACTGCTTACTCAGCTCTTCCGCAGCCGCGGACCCCGGTTTCCAAAGAGCAATCTGCTTCGGCGGAGTTATGTTGACCGCCCTCTATTGGCGGGAGTGGGTACGTAGCTGCGGCCTTGGCGCGCCGCAGTGGGAGGATTGAAGTGCGATTGATTTCCACATGGTGCTCGGTTCTAGCCGTAACTCTGATTGCAGTCTCTCTTTCGGCATGCTCTCTGGATCCGAGCGCCCGTAAACAGAGTTACTTCAGGAGTGGCACGCAATACTACGCGAAGGGCCAATACCCCCAGGCCGTGGTTCAGTTTACGAATGCCATCAGAGTCGACCCTGGCTATGCGGACGCGCACCTGCAGCTTGCCCAGACTTACGTGAAGCTGCAACAGCCGGACCGCGCCTGCGACGAGTTTGCCGAGCTTCTCAAACTGCAGCCCGGTGATTATAAGGACCGCATCGTGATGGCGAACCTGCTGACCGCCGGTCACAGGTTTTCCGAGGCAAAGGATCAGACGCAACTGCTGCTGCGGGTCAGGCCCGACGACCCGGCTGTCCACGCCGCGATTTCGGCTCTCCAGGCAGCGCAGGGCAATATTCCCGGCGCCATCGCGGAAATGCAGCGGACCATTGAGCTTGCCCCGGCGCGCTGGGAACCGCGGCTTACCCTCGCTCTTCTGCAGTTCAGAAATGGCCAGCCGGATGCGGCCGAAGCAACTCTGCTGAAGGTAATCGCCATGAGTCCGTCGGCTATTCCGGCTCGCACTCTGCTGGGCAATTATTACCAGTCAAATCACCGCTTCAGGGAGGCCGAGCAGCAGTTTCAGAAGGCGGTAGCTATCGATGCCACCGATTTCGAGCCCCGCCGGGCTCTGGCCAACCTGTACATCGCAGAAGGTGACAAGGCGGCCGCCGAGCAGGTGTTGCAACAGGCTCGGCACGACCTGCCCCACAATCCGGACGTGTTTCTTGCTCTGAGTAACTTTTACTTTACCAACGGGGACACCAACAAAGCTGTTGCTGAGTATGACGCTCTGTATCAGGATCAGCCGAAAGATTTACAGGTAAAAAAGAAGTATATTCAGCTCCTCATTCAGGTGAAACTTTATGATGAGGCGCGTCGCCTCGACGACGAGATACTGAAGGCCGACGCCGGCGACGACGATGCACTACTGTACCGAAGCCAGATGCAGATCAGCGACGGCGATATCGCTGACGCCGCCCAAACTCTGCAGTTCGTAGTCAAAAACGCCCCGAATAACAGCGAGGCTCATTATGCACTGGGTGTTGCTCTGGACAAGCAGGGATTTACGGACCGTGCTGAAGGCGAGTGGCGGCAAGCTTTGAGCCTGAACCCGAATTTGCTGGACGCCGAGCGTGCCCTTGCCGACGCTGCTATGGAGCAGGGCGATATGAATACGTTGCAGGATGCTGCCAACCAGCTGATTCGTCTCCAGCCGGCCGCGCCGGAAGGCTACGCTCTGCGCGCCGTGTCCAACATGAACCTCAATCAGTATCCTCAGGCTGAACAGGATATTCGGCGAGCGATTGAGATTGCCCCGCAAAGTGCATACGGCTATGTGGAACTGGGCAATCTGCGCTTTCTGCAGAAGCGCTACGACGAAGCGTCCGCAGCCTACCAACAGGCTCTGGAGCGAAATGCCGGCTCCTTCGATGCTCTGCGCGGCCTTGTGAACACCTTTGTCGCCCAGAAGCAGGTCGACCAGGCAATCGTTCGAGTCAATGAACAGATCGCAAAATTCCCCAACGACAGCAATTTCCGTAACCTGCTGGGCTCACTACTGTACCACAACAAAAAAGATCTCAATGCAGCCGAAAACGCGCTCGAGAAAGCCACCGCACTCGATCAGCACAATGTCGACGCCTGGATGCAGCTCTCTGAGCTGCGCGCCGACAAAGGGGAGATCGATCAGGCCGTCGCCACGGGAGAGCGGGCGCTCAGCGAGAACCCGCACCGGCCGAAGCTCTCGATCCTGGTGGGGAATTTGTATGAATCGAAGGCAGACTGGGAGAAAGCGCAGGACGCCTATCAGAACGCGCTCGTACTCAGTCCACAGAATCCCGTGGCTTCCAACGATCTCGCCCGTGTCATGCTGCATACCGGCGGCAGCTTCGATACAGCGCTGGCTCTGGCCCAAACGGCTCACAGGGCACTTCCTGAATCTCCCGGCGTCGCCGATACACTTGGTTGGATCTACTACCAGAAAGGCATTTACCCCCTGGCTGTCACCTACCTGCAGCAGGCGCTCAGCCTGGTCCAACAGAATAAGCTGCCAGATAACCCAGACATTCACTATCACCTGGCGATGGCATATCAAAAGACCCGGCAGCCCGTGCTGGCCCGGCAAAATTTCGAGCAGGTCCTTAAGATCGACCCGAATTATCGCAGCGCGTCGGAGATTAAGCGAGAGCTGTCGGGTCTCTAAGTCCTGAGAACATCGCGCGAATCGCACACCCTCTCGTATGCCTGAAATCGTGTCGCATCGATCGGCACCCACGAACGTCATAGGACACTCCACTCTCGTGATCGAGCAGGAAAAGTTCTCAGCGGAGTCCTTGGGCTGCGGCCTGCAGTGTGCAGCCGGAAACCCAGTGCAGACAGGTTTCATCCGGACGACCGGCTGACAAATTCGGAACTGTGATGCAAACATTTGCAACGTGTCGCAAGATTCTTCAACCAAGGTAACCAAACACTGAAACCGAACAGTAACCAGTGATTGAACACCGGTGCAGATCGTAACCAAAAATACCTGCGCAGCCTCCAGATTCCGCAGGCCGACCGGCTGCAACAGGTTGCAAAAATTATCAATCTTGACAGCACTAAGTATTCTGCTCAGAATGAATTCCACGATGTGCGGGACTGCGTAAGCGACCCCCTTCCCGCCGCGAAGTGAACGATGTTGACGATGATGCCGAAAGGGGAAACAACCATGAGATTCAAATCTCTGGGAATTGCAGTTATCGCTGCTTTGGTGCTGGTCAGCCTGGCTCCTGCTGCGTTCGGCCAGGATGATGTCACCGTGACTTTCAACGGCGGTGGCAGCACTACATGGGCGGGCGGCCCGGACGGCGACGTGTATGCCGGAATCTACAACGGCACCGTCAGCGGGCTTCCGGGTGCCAATCCCGGCATCGTCTGCGACGACTACAAAGACAACATTGTTGCGGGTGAAGTCTGGACTGCGACGGCCCTCGATGCTGCATCCCTGAACACCACCAACATCGACCAGACTTTGTTCGGCAGCACCATCGGGCTCGACGGATATGCCGAGGTAGCCACCCTAGTGAGCGACATGTTCAGTGGTAAGTCCAGCTATACGCAGGCCGAGTTGTCTTCCGCCATCTGGTACATCACGGGTGGTGGCCTTGTCACCTTCAGCAGCCTAGATGCGAATGCCCAAGCCCTGGTCAACACCCTGAAGGCGGAATACGGCAGTCTTTCGGCTACAGGTGCTGAGGCGGTGCTGGCCCAATATGCAAATCTCTGGATCCTGACTCCCAGCCCGGAGGGTCCCGGCGAAGCTCAGGAGATGTGGGTTTCAGCAGCTGAAGGTGGTGCGGCCCTGGCTTACCTGCTCCTTGCCGGATTCTGCTGCGGCGGTGCAATGTTCTTCAGGCGCCGCCACCAGTCGTTGATGCGGCCCGTCGCCTGATATTGCACTTGTGAAAGCCCGGAGCAGATCCGGTCGATGCGACCGCTCCCGGACCCGTTCACCCGCTGAAATCGAAATCTTCCCAAAGTAGAGTTTCAGCCAGGAGCGCAACGCTCTTGGCCTGATTTTTTGGTCCGGACTTCCACGATTTGCATCGCAGGCGAACGGCATGATGCCGAAGCGCGCAAGCTGCGAAACCTGCTCCCGATGCCGTGGCCGGCCTGCTGCGCCTTTCCTCTCTCCTACCCTCCCTCGCTCGCTCGCGGAATAACTCGTGCCACAAAAGTGCACGATTCAGTTTCTCGCCGTTACTTGCCAGGTAAGGCGTTCTCGCTGTGCCCGCTCTCAATGACACTACCTCGAACCTTGGTTCTCTTCGGTTCCATCACTTTTTGCCCAGGAGGCAATCCGTGACAGAAAGCGAAATCGCGGTGGCAAGGCTGCTGATCGTCAGCCGCGACTCGGCGGTTCTCCGCTCGCTCCATTCGGTGGGCCAATCCAGCAGCTGGCAAATTGAAATCGCCGCCAGTCCCTGGGAAGCGATGGACAGAATCCATTCCGGGGCGGTCGTTGACCTCATCCTAGTCGACATGCCCCAGGGGGATGCGGACGGGCTGCGCATTTTGCGCTGGCTGCGCCGACTCCGTCCCGCGCTGCCAATCATCCTCGTTGGCCACCCCGACGATGTCGAGCGCAAACAGGAATCGATGCGCATCGGCGCCCGCGATTTCCTCGTGCGTCCGCTCACTGACCGGCAGCTGCAGGCGGTTCTGCAGCGGACCCTTTCCGCCGCCTGCGAAATTGCCGACGTGGAGATTGCGAGCGAGGACGTCGAGCCGGTCGGCGACGGCACCTTCTTCATTGGCGCCAGCCCTGCCATGCGCAACCTCCGCGCCCAGCTGGCTCTGCTTTCCGAAGCCAGTCTTCCCGTCCTCATTCTCGGCGAGCCCGGGAGCGGCAGGGAAACCTCCGCCCGCCTGCTTCACAAATTATCTTTGCGCTCCGGCTTCGAGTTCGCCAAAGTGAACTGCGCCGCGCTCCCCGAGGATCTGCTCGAGCGGGAGTTGTTCGGGTGCCAGAAAACCGGCGAGGATGCGCTGCCGCGCATCAAGCGCGGCAAGATCGAAGTTTGTACGAAAGGCACCATTTTTCTCGATGAGGTGGGGGAACTGCCGCTCAACCTGCAGTCCAGGCTTCTGCAGGTTATTGAAAGCGGTCGGCTGATGCGGCCCGGCAGCTCCGAATTTATCGAGCTGGATGTCCGCATCCTCACGGCCAGCTCCACCAGCCTTGAGCTGGCCGTTTCTCAGCACCGCTTCCGCGCCGATCTCTATCGTCGCCTCAGCGCCTGCCAGATTCACGTCCCTCCGCTCCGCGAGCGCAAAGATGAAATCCCATTCCTCGCCCGCCACTTCATGCACCGGCTGGCGCGGCAGTACGGCGTGCCGTCCCGGATTTTTTCCTCCGCCATCAGCGATGTTTGGGCCGCTTATGAATGGCCCGGCAATTTGCGAGAGCTGGAGAATCTCGTCAAGCGATATCTCCTCGTCGGCGACAAGGAACTGGAGTTGCATCCTATCACCTCCGATCCGGAGTCCGACGCCGATAGCATCGCGCTCGTTGTCGCGGGGAACGGGAGTCATCCGAAAACTTCCCCGGACCAGGCGTCCCAGGCCGGCTCCAAATCGCTGCGCGGCCTGGTGCAAAGCATCAAGTCCGAAGCGGAAAAGAATGCCATTGCCATGGCCCTCGAGCAGACCGGCTGGAATCGCAAAGCCGCAGCCCGCCTGCTCAAAATCAGCTACCGGACCGTCCTCTACAAGATCGAACAGTATCAGCTGAGCTTGTCGAATTCCTCGCTGCCCCTGGCCTCGAGCCGAGCCAAAGCCGGATTCCGGGCAGGTGAATTCGACAGCGGGCCGGGAGACGAACTTCTCGACGACCGTCTGCAACACCTGCACTGAAAGACAAGCGCGCTCAACCCCAACCCATTTCCGGCGACCCAGATCTGAAATGCAGCTCTATACCTTCAACCCGCTGATCGACGGCCGCTGGGAACAGTTCGTTGCCTCGCATCCTCGAGCATCCGTCTTCCACTGCACCGGCTGGCTCAAGGCCCTGGCCCGCACCTACCGCTATCGGCCCCTGGTCGTCACCACTACGCCACCGGACCAACCTCTGCAAGACGGGCTTCCCTTCTGCGAGGTCAGGAGCTGGATTACCGGCAATCGCCTCGTCTCTCTGCCTTTTACAGATCATGCTGAGCCATTGCTCGCCGCCTCCGACGAACCCCAGCAGTTAGAAGACTGGATGCGCGCGCAATGTCGCGACCATCACTGGAGATATATCGAGCTTCGGCCGCTCCCCTCGGAGACCCGTGCCGGTTTCATGCCCGCACTCAGCCAGTCTTTTTGGTTCCACACGCTCGACCTTTCCCCCTCCATCGAGCAGATTTTCCGCGGACTCCACAAAAGCTGCATTCAGCGGCGCATCCGCCACGCCGAGCATCAGGGGCTGACTTATGAGAAGGGCTGCTCCCGGCAACTCGTTGATGATTTCTATCGCCTGCTCACCATCACACGCAGGCGCCATCGGCTGCTTCCCCAGCCCCGTTCCTGGTTCCTTAACCTGACCGCCTGTCTGCCCTCCAGTGCGAATGTCCGGCTGGTGCGCCGCGACGGGCTTCCCATTGCAACGATCCTGACGATGCGTCACCGCTCCACCGTCGTGTACAAGTACGGCTGTTCCGACGAAAGTTATCACCGCATGGGCGCCATGCCGCTCCTCTTCTGGAAGATGATCGAGGAGAGCAAGTCCGAAGGGGTGGAGCAAATCGATTTCGGCCGCACCGACGTGGACAACCATGGCCTCGCCGAATTCAAGGACCGTCTGGGAGCTACGCGCAGGCGCCTTGCCTATTTCCGCTACCCATCAGTCGCGGCACAAAGAAGCCCGCTGCCCTCTGGATCCTCCGCGCCGAGGGCGCTGCTCTCAGCTTTGCCCAGCGCGCTCTCGTCGACCATGGGTCGCATGGTGTATCGCCACATGGGCTAGCCATTTTGAACCGCCACCAAGCTCACCCGCCGGCTTGGTTTCCGGCGGTGGCCGATCCGTCACCTACGTCGAAAGTGGTACTTTTTCCCCTCCGTCAGAAGACTAGAATCTCCCGTGTCGTCGGGGCACGTCCACGGAAGGAGTGTGGGCTCCGCTCGGCCTTGCCGGAAATTACAGTCATAGGGTCAACGGCCCGGAGTGCACTTGGGATATCCATCGACTTCTGCTGAAAACCATGCCGCACTCGTTCAAACGGTACGCGATCGCTTCCGCTGTCCCGAGGAATTCCTCGACTTTCGTCTGGCCGGAGAATTGTCGCCAGCCCCCGCGTATTTCAGGTTCGGTGCCAACACCACCTGCTACGGACGATCCTGGGAAGAGGATGGGCGCCCGCAGCCCGCTCCCCCGCTCCGCGATTTGCTGTCCTGCGTTTCCGTCGATGGCACGCAGCTTGTGCTGCCCTTCGACCCCAATGAAATCATCGACAATCTCCGCCTGGAGCGCTATCCCGGCTGCCAGCTGAATGAGCGCGAAAGGACCCTCAAGAACGCCTATTACTGGCTGCGCCCTGTCACGAACCGCTGGATCCGCAGCCGGGTCCAGCGGTTTCGCGTTGCTGGCTGGCAAAAGAGAGCGTTTCCCCGCTGGCCGGTCGACAGCACCGTCGACAATCTCTGTGAGAACCTGCTGCTCCTTGCCCTGCGCGCCAGTGGCGTCTCCAGCCTTCCCTTTATTTGGTTCTGGCCGAATGGCGCGCGCTGCTGCGTCTCCATGACCCACGACGTCGAGACTGCCGCGGGCCGCGATTTCTGCGGCCGCCTGCTCGACATCGACGACTCCTTCGGATTCAAATCCTCCTTTCAGGTCGTTCCGGAAGGACCCTACTCGGTCCCACCCGCGTACCTCAGCGAAATTCGCGATCGCGGCTTCGAGCTCTGCGTTCAGGACCTCAATCACGACGGCCGGCTGTTCGACGAGCGCGAGAGCTTCCTGCGCCGGGCCGCCCGCATCAACCACTATGCCGAGGAGTATGGAGCGACGGGCTTTCGCGCCGCAGTTCTCTACCGCAAGCCGGAGTGGTTCTCCGATCTTGAATTCTCCTTCGATATGTCGATACCCAATGTCGGGCATCTCGACCCACAACGTGGCGGCTGCTGCACCGTGACGCCCTATTTCGTCGGCGACAGGCTCGAACTGCCTCTGACCACCATTCAGGATTACACCCTGTTCCACATGCTGGGGGAACGGTCCACTGCATTGTGGAAGCTCCAGCTTGAGCTGATCCTCGCCCGGAATGGCCTCGCGACCTTCCTGGTCCACCCCGACTACATCACCGGACCAAAAGAGCAGGCGGTCTACATGGATCTGCTCGCCGTGCTGGCCGCATTACGCGAGCGCGAGAATATCTGGGCTGCCCTTCCGCGCGAAATCGATGTCTGGTGGCGCGCGCGCAATTCGATGTCAATCGTCAGGGAAGATAACTCGTGGCGAATCGTCGGCGCAGGCGCCGAGCGTGCCGTACTCGCATTTGCCAAGAACGTCGACGGCCAGCTCGTTTATGAACTCGCCAATCCGCAGCGAGGCGAGTTGCTCGATTTCCGAACACATCGCCGGCAGCGCCCGCAGGACGGATGCACCACAATCGTTTAGCCCTTCTCTGACCCTCTCCGCGGTACAACTGTCCGGATGCACCGGAAGATCGCCCGTGCACACGGGTCAAATATTGAACCACCATCCTGTAATCCAGGGAGGCGCTTTGCCGACGTTTCTGATAACCGGAGCAGCAGGGTTTATCGGCCGATCGATTGCCGCAGCTCTCCTGGCGCGCGACGAGAGCGTGCGCGGGGTCGATAACTTCATCACGGGCAAGGCGGCAAACCTGGCTGGGCTCGAGCGGATGCAGTTCCTCGATGGGGATCTGACAGACCCGGTCCTTTGCGAGCGAGCCTGTGCAGGCGTCGACACCATCTACCATCAGGCCGCTCTCGCCTCCGTCACGCGTTCGGTCGAGGATCCGCTTGGCACAAACCGAAACTGTCTGGACGCCACCCTCAACCTGCTGGTTGCTGCTCGCGCAGCCGGAGTGCGACGAATCATTTACGCGGGTTCTTCCTCCGCATACGGCGAAAACCTCGTGCTTCCCAAACACGAAGCCATGCTCCCCGACCCCATCTCTCCTTACGCAGCAGCGAAGCTTGCTGGCGAATACTACATTCGGGCCTTCGCGCACGTTTATGGCCTGGAAGCAGTTGTATTACGGTACTTCAATGTTTTTGGACCTTATCAGGATCCAGCATCGCAATATTCCGGAGTCCTGGCTATCTTCTGTCAAAAGATGGTTCGCGGAGAGGAACCGACCATCTACGGAGATGGGCAACAGAGTCGAGATTTCACCTACATCGACAACGTCGTGCACGCAAACCTGCTCGCCGCTGCAGCACCCGCATTGCGGGTCTCCGGCAAAGCAATCAACGTCGCCGTGGGCGTGCGTATTTCTCTGAATGAGGTTGTCGAGATCCTGCGCGACTTGACCGCGTACAATGGCCGAGTCGTCTACGGACCGCCGCGCCAGGGCGATATTCAGGACTCGCAGGCTGACATTCGCTTAGCTCGCGAATTGCTGGGCTACGAGCCGATGGTAGACTTTCGCGAGGGCCTGCGCCGAACCGTGGAATGGTACCGGCGTACTGTGCTCCAACCCTCTAATCAGGCAGTTTTAATATGACATATCTGGAGCTTCAGACGGAGCGCCGGAAAAGCGAGCGTCTGTCTGCGTTACAAAAGCACCGGCTAACCTTCGCCTTTCTCTGGACAGTTTCTGTCCTCGTAGCTTGGCGTCCGCTCGTCGACACCTTCGCCCTGGCCTGGCGCAACGATGACTACACCCACATCCTGCTGATTCTTCCCGTCAGCATCCTGCTGGTATTCCTGGAGCGGCGATCCCTCGGCTCTCGAATCGCGTTCGATTTTCGCATCAGCCCTGCGCTTCTCATCGCCGCCGCCGGCATCGCTGCTGCCGCACGCTTCGGTGCGTCTTCGCTGCCTGCCGATGTGCAACTCACCATCGAGATGCTGGCGCTCGTTCTCTCGTGGATCGGCATCTCTGTCCTTTGCCTTGGCTCTCGCGCCGCGCGAGCGGTTCTGTTTCCGCTGCTCTTTCTCATCGGCCTGGTACCACTCCCGCAGGTTGCCCTGGACGGCATCATCATGCTCCTGCAGTGGGGCTCTGCCTGGTCGGCCCATGCTCTTTTCGCCCTGTGCGCCATTCCGGTAGCGCAAGCCGGCGTTACACTCAGGATTCCCGACCTGACCATCCAGATAGCCCAGGATTGCAGCAGTATCCGGTCCAGTTCCATGCTGCTGGTCACGACCATGGTGCTGGCTCAGGTTCTTCTTCGCTCGCCCTGGCGCAAGTCGCTGGTGATCGCTTTGGCCATTCCTTTATCGGTCGCGAAGAACGGCCTGCGCATTTTCACGATCGCCATGCTCGGGACCCGAGTCGATCCGGCTTACCTCAACGGACGCTTCCACCGCCAGGGCGGAATCCTATTCTTCATCGTCGCCCTGATGGCCATCTTCGCGGCTCTCCTTATCTGCCAGCGCGGGGAAAACGGATCGCATGCGGCGGATTTGAACCTGACCGAATCCAGTGTGCCCGGAGACTGATCGTCGCAGCGAGCCAGGGAGCGGCTCAGATACTTCGGCAATGGCGGTAGATTAATGCGGCCGTCCGTCGATCGACAAGATAGTAACAACTTGTAACACTTTGCGGGCATTGGTCAGACGCGGGACCGTCGTAGAATAAGCGAGCGGAGAACCTGCGTACGCCCCAAAAAAGGATCCGAATGCGCGGCGTCGCGCAACCGGACGGTTCCGGCGCCTCCGTTGCCGCCGCTCGACTCCGGCGGGAATGGCCATCTTTCCTCCTGACACTTCCCCGGTGTGCGCAGAGACTTAGAGGAATATCGAGGAATTATGAGCAAAGATCTTTCCATCGCGGTAGTCGGATCCGGCTACGTCGGTCTGGTTGCAGCTGCATGCTTTGCAGAAATCGGCCACACGGTGATTTGCGTGGACAGCGACGAAGCCAGGGTCCACATGCTGCTCGAAGGGGGAATTCCCATTCACGAGGAATATCTGCCCGAACTGCTGAGCCGCCATCGCTCGCGTGCGCTGGAGTTCACGACCGATCTGCGCCGGGCGACGCAGGAGTCGCAGGCGATTTTCATCGCCGTGGGGACGCCGCAGAGCAAGTCGGGCAACGCCGATCTGTCCTATGTGGATGCGGTGGCCAGTGAGATCGCGCGCTCCATCAACGACTACAAGGTCATCGTGGAGAAGAGCACTGTTCCCGTATACACCAACGAGTGGATCCGCCGCGTGATCGAGCGCAACGGCGTGCCCAGGGAGCTCTTTGACGTCACCTCGAATCCGGAGTTTCTTCGCGAAGGCACCGCCGTCGCAGACTTTCTGCATCCTGATCGGATCGTGCTGGGCGCGGAGACTGAGCGTGCAGCTGCCGTGCTGCAGCAAATCTATCAGCCCCTGGCCTCGGGATCCTATTACGCCCTGGCCAACGCCGTCCCAGGCCCGCGGCGCGAAGGCGATCCCCCTCCCACTCTCCTCACCTCGACTAAGGCCGCGGAGATCATCAAGCATGCGTCGAACGCATTCCTCGCTGCAAAGATTTCGTTCATCAACGTAGTCGCGAACATCTGCGAGGCCGCCGGCGCCGACGTCGAGGAGGTGGCGCGCGGCATCGGGATGGACAGCCGCATCGGGCCAAAATTCCTACGCGCCGGCATCGGATACGGCGGTTCCTGCTTTCCCAAAGACGTTGCCGCGTTTCGCCACGTTGCCGAGCAGATGGGCGTTAACTTCGGCCTTCTCTCTGAAGTCGAGAAGATCAATGCGGAACAGAAGCGGCGATTCTTCCAAAAAGTTCGGTCAGCGTTGTGGACACTGCGCGGAAAGAGGATCGGAGTGCTGGGACTAGCGTTCAAAGGCGGCACTGATGACGTTCGGGAGTCGCCGGCTCTCGATATCGTAGGACAACTGCTTCAAGAAGGCTGTCTGGTCAGCGCCTACGACCCCGCTGCCACGGCGCGAACGAACGAAGTCCTTCCGCCGGGACCCCAGATGCACTATGTTGACGATCCCTACGAGGCGGCCCAGGATGCCGACGCGCTGCTGATCCTGAACGACTGGCAGGAGTTTGCCGAACTCGATCTCGACCGCCTGCACTACACGCTGCGTTACCCGATCGTCATCGATGGTCGGAATCTCTACGATCCCGCCACTATGCTGGCAAAGGGATTCACGTATCTGAGTGTGGGACGTCCCGTCATGCTGCATGCGCGGGACGCTGCCGTGGAACACCGGCTGCCATAGAACCCAAATGGTCATGGTCGAACGCATCGCGATCCATAAGGTCCACCCGTTGCCCTTCCCAGGTAGACCGAACTTCCAGTCCACATCCTCGAAACTGTCGCCTCGCCTGGGGGATGTGTCTTTGTCGTCCGGCGATTCAGCTCACAATGGCGGCGCCGTAACTCGCTATCACCGAAGCACAGGATCCGCTGCATACTCCGGGAGGGCGACCCGATCTTTTGTAGGAAGATTGTTAAAAGCAACGCGCGCGGATCCAGCGCTGCGCCTCGTGATACACAACATTCCACGGGGGCAAATCGTTGAGGAGGTAGCGCGACTGGCAGCCGGTCTGCTCCACACATCGCAACCGTTGAAGACATCGCGCAGCGGCTAATCGCGCTGCCCGGCATCCTAGCTGCGCGAGACCAGATACGGAACCCTGAGGGTCAACTCCTCATCCATCACATCGCTCAGATAACCCCGCCGCTCACGCAGCATCACATCTCCAGTACGAATGCTGTGCGGCTGAATGCCGCATCGGTTTCAAAGCACAGGAACAAAAGTTCATAACAGCCTCTAACCGCATCCACAAGGTCCCCCATGAAAAGTCTTTTCTTTGCCTGCCTGGTCCTGTCCTTCCCCGCTCCCTTACTACTCTCGCAGTCGAATGCGCCCGTGACCTCCGCTCATAGCGCAGCAGACGCACCTCGGGCGAATGCAATCCATTCCGCACCCGTGTTGGTGGAACAGCGTTCTCCGTCCGGAGGGTTGCAACGACTGCGGGGTCACGTACCCTGGATACCGCCCGAATGGGCGGCACAATCGGCGCAGGGAAATATTTACAACGAAGATCCGTTCAGGTTTATGCATCGGGGGGCGGTCGATCTGCTTTTTCTGTCAGCGTTAACGTTCAACTCCGGCGGAATAGACGCTACTTCGATTGCAGTCGGCGATGTAAATGGGGACGGCATACCCGATCTCGCGGTGGCGAACAGATGTGGCAGAGGGCCCTGTACAGGCGGTGTGGTCGAGGTATTTCCTGGTAAAGGCGATGGCACGTTTGGACCGCCGGTGACTTTCGGCTCAGGCGGACTGGGGCCATCTTCAGTGGTTATAGCGGATGTGAATGGGGACGGCAAGCCCGACCTGGTGGTGACGAATGACTGCGCCGACAGCTCCTGCACCAATGGTTCTGTGAGCGTGTTGCTGGGAAATGGGAATGGCACCTTCAACACAGCGGTGAGCTATAACTCGGGTGGTCTAAATGCCACTTCGGTAGCGATTGGCGACCTGAACGGGGACGGCAAGCCGGATTTGGCTGTGGCGAACGACTGTAACTCCCCGTACGGCTGCACCTCTGGTTCAGTCGGCATTCTTTTTGGAAATGGGAACGGCACTTTCTCTCTCGGTGCGGTGTACGCATCGGGCGGAGAGGATGCGAGTTCGATCGCGCTGGGAGATCTGAACGGTGATGGCAAGCCGGATCTTGTCGTAGCAACCGCCTGCAGCAGCGAGCCATGCACAATCGGTACGGTGAGTGTGCTTTTGAATGAGGGGAATGGCGCCTTCCAACCGGCGGTTAGCTATAACACGGGTCCAGAGGACGCGGACTCTGTAGCCGTGGCGGATGTGAACGGCGATGGCAGTCTGGATCTGATTGTAGGAAATGAATGCGGTAATCAGAACTGCCCTACGGGCACCGTGAGCGTTCTTTTGGGGAAAGGGAACGGCACCTTTCAGACAGCCGTAAATTACAGCTCGGGCGGAACGGGCAATATCGCCATCACTGTGGCGGACCTCGGCTGGGACGGCAGCCCGGACGTTGTGGTGGTGAACCAGTGCGATAGTGATGCCGATTGCCTCAATGGAACCGTGGGCGTGCTGGCTGGGAACGGGGACGGTACCTTTCGGGCGGCGGTCAGCTATGGCTCCGCTGCGTTTGAGGCTAATTCGATCGCGGTAGCGGATGTGAACATGGATGGCACGCCGGACCTGCTGGTGACGAATGCCTGTTACCAGAACGGATGCGCGGCAGGTGCAGTGGCCGTGCTTCTGGGCCGGGATGACGGAACATTCAAAGCGGCGCCGAACTACAATCCGGGAGGTCAGGAAGCTAACGCGATAGCGGCAGCGGATTTGAGGAAGGTTGGCAAACTCGATCTGGTGGTGGTATCCACATGCCTTAGTGAACCTAACTGCACGGCCGGGGCCGTCGGGGTGATGTTGGGCGATGGACACGGAAAATTCGGGAAAGCTGCAGCCTACGAATCAGGCGGCCTGGATCCGCACAGTGTGGCCATTGCGGATGTGAATGGCGACGGCAGGCCGGATCTGGTGGTAGCGAACGTCTATGCCAATTCTTCCGCAACGTCGGGAAGCATCGGGGTGTTGCTGGGGAATGGAGACGGGACCTTTCGGCCGGCAATGAGTTTTGACTCAGGGGCACTCAACGCAGTCTCGGTAAAGATTGCCGATGTAAATGGTGACGGCATACCCGATCTCGTGGTGGCTAACGAATGCAGCAACGGTGACTGCACGAGCGGTACCGTGAGCGTTCTGCTGGGCAACGGGAACGGAACCTTTCAGTCAGCAGTGAACTATGCCTCGGGCGGGCAATACGCTTCTTCCGTGGCCGTAGCGGATGTCAACCGCGATGGTAAGCCGGACCTGATCGTCTCGAATTGGTGCGTGAGGAGTGGCGACTGTACGAGCGGTTCTGTAAGTGTATTGTTGGGGAACGGAAACGGAACATTTCAGCCGGCTGTAACTTACGGGACAGGCGGGCAGTTTTCCTCTCCGGTGGTCGTTGCTGACCTGAACAGGGATGGGAAACTCGATTTGGTCGTCGCCAACGAGGACTCGCTCGGCGTGTTAATGGGGAACGGTGACGGGACCTTCCAGACAGCTGCGGTAACGGCAACTCCCACCGAGTTGGACAGTGGGGATGGTTCGCTGGCCATCGGAGACTTTAACGGTGACGGGAGGCTGGACGTAGCCTCCGGGGCTGCTGGTGTTTTACTTCTCGGCAACGGCGATGGCACGTTCCAGCCTCCGTTGCCTCTTGGCGCGGAGGGCAAGGGGCTCGCCGCAGGGGACTTTGATCGTAACGGCAAGCTCGGCCTGGCAGACACCGGCGTTACCGTGCTTCGGAACACTTCCTCAGACCTCTGGTGGCGCTGGTAGACGAGGAATGTAGCGATCCATATTCGGCGCCATTTTATGTTTCCCCTTTACGTGCTAAGCGGCTCTACGGGATCTCCACCGCGAACACATTGGACCGTGGGTTCTGCACTCCTTTGGTGTCCACGCTCATCACCTCGTAGCTAGAGTCGGTGTCGCCTGCAACCGTGCTGTCCGTACAGATCATGGTGCTGACGGGCAATCTGTTCAGCAGCACATAGGACCCGCTGCCCGGTTCAGAAGCACAGGCAACTTCAGACCCCGAGATGCTGAAGCCCTTACGCGTCAGCGAAGCTGCGCTGATGGTTAGCGGAGCCGTGCCCGAGGAGATCAGCCTGATCGAATCGCACGCCAGCGTAAACCAAGCTCGTACTGCCGCTTCCAGCGAAAGACCTAGTTGGCGTTCACGCCGTTGGGCAGAGCCGCATCGGCCACGCTGGCACTCGGCTCCAGCGTCAGCTTCACAATCCTCAGCTTCTCCGCTATCCGGCGAAACACCCACCGCTTCCGCCCCGCCTCCGTAGTCGCATCCAATTGACATACCGTCCAGATGGAAAGACAGGACGCTTGTGGCCCCCTCGTCCGTCTCCCCCCTACCTTCAGGTCCACTCCGTAGTCCCCTCCTCGTGGACCGCGCTTCCCTTCCCGATCTGCAAACCTTCCTTCGTCCCAGGGGCGACGTGTCTTTACCCCCGCAACGCCGCCAGGACGCGCTCACGCGGCGAGCGTATCGTCAGTACGCGCGTTCCACCTTCAGAAGTGCCGCGCGATTTCGATGATCCGTGCTCTAAGGAATCGTGACAGTGAATGGATTGGAGGGAGCGCTTACGTTCCCCTGGGAATCGACGCTCTCTACGTAGTAACTGTAGGTTGTATTGTTCGCGACGGAGGTGTCCGTATAAGTCGTCGACGCATCGGCAGTCGAATTCAGCTGTTGATACGACGAAGCGCCACTCACCTCCCGATAAACGTAGTACCCAGCGATGGGAACCGACGGGTTGGTGGGTGCCACCCAGCTCAGCTGGACCTCGTACGACGCCGCCTGGCCCGTTCCGGTCAATGCAATGGAAGCCGATCCCGCCGATGTATTCGTCGTCAGGGTTACGGCTCCCGTGGCCGATCCGGACGTCGTGGGATCGAACTCCACTTCCATCGTCGCGCTTGATCCGGGGTTCAGCGTCAGGGGGAAGCTCAATCCGGTCATCCCAAACCCGCTTCCCTGTACCGTTCCCTTGCTGATCGTCAGCGCCGCCGTACCGGACGACGTCAGGATCACCGACTGCGTCGCCGACGTGTTCAGCGACACGTCGCCGAACGCCACAGTCGACGACCCCACTGTCAGTGCCGGCGTTGCCGCTCCCAGTGAGATCGCATAAGTTGCATTGGTCCCGCCCGACGACGCCGTCAGCGTCGCCGTCTGCGCCGTCGTCACCGCTGTCACCGTCGCTGTGAACGCCGCGCTGCTCGCTCCTGCTGCCACCATCACCGATGCCGGCACCGTCACTGCGGAATTGCTGCTGGTCAGGGCGACCGTCTGCCCTCCTGGGCCAGCGGGGGAACTCAACGTCACGCCACAGGCCACTGTCCCCGCCCCGGTAATCGATCCAGTCCCGCAACTCACTCCGGTCAGCACGCCCGGCGCCACTGCTGCTCCGCTCAGCGCAATCGCCATCGTGCTTCCCGCCGCGTTCGTCGTCAGCGTGACGCTTCCCGTCTTCGGTCCCAACCCGCTCGCATCGAAGGTCAACGTCAGCGTTGCTGTCTGCCCCGGATTCAGCGTCAGGGGAAAGCTCAGCCCCGTCATCCCAAACGCCGCGGCCCCTCCCACCGTCGCCGCGCTGATCGTCAGCGGCGCCGTTCCGGACGAGTACAACTCCACTGTCTGCGGTGTCGCCTTTGTGTTCACCGCTACTTCCCCGAACGACACGGTGCTCGCACTCAGCGTCAGCGCTGGCGCCGCCCCGGTTCCCTGTACCGCGATCGTCTCCGGTCCCGCGTTGGTCGTCAGCGTCACGGTTCCCGTCTTCAGTCCCGCTGTATTCGAATCGAAGCTCAGCGTCAGCGTTGCTGTCTGCCCTGGGTTCAGCGTCAGCGGGAAACTCAATCCCGACATCCCGAAGGCCGGCGCCCCGCTTATGGTCGCCCCGCTGATCGTCACGGGACCCGTCCCGGACGAATACAGCGTCACCGTCTTCGGGACCGCCGCCGTATTCACCAGCACATCTCCGAATGCCAGGCTGGTCGTGCTCAGCGTCAGTGCCGGCGTTGCCCCGGTCCCGCGGACCGCGATCGTCGACGGTTCCGCCGTCGAGTTCGATGTCAAAGTTAAGGTTCCCGTCTTCAATCCCGATGTGCTCGGGTCGAAGCTCACCGTCAGAGTCGCCGACTGCCCCGGATTCAGCGTCAGAGGGAAACTCACTCCGGAAATCCCGAACCCGGCCGACCCGCTCAGGGTCGCCCCGCTGATCGTCACCGGATTCGTTCCGATCGAGCTTAATTTCACCGTCTGCGGGGGGGGCGCAGTATTCAGCTGCACAACCCCGAACGACAGACTACTGGTGCTCACCATCAGCGTCGGGGTAGCCCCTGTTCCCTGCACGGCAACCGTCGCCATGGCCGGCGAGGCGTTCGTTGACAAAGCCACCGTTGCCGTCTTCAATCCTGGAGTATTCGGATCGAAGCTGACGGCCAGGGTCGCCGTCTGCCCTGGGTTCAGCGTGATTGGAAAAGTCACTCCCGACATCTCGAAGGCCGCCGCCCCTGTGATGGATCCGGTATTGATGGTCAACGGCGCGGTCCCGGACGACGTCACCGTCACCGTCCGCGGTGTCGCCTTCGTATTCAGGTCGACCACACCGAATGCCAGACTACTGGTGTTCAGCGTCAGTGCCGGCGCGATCCCGGTTCCGCGTACCGCAACCGTCGCCAACCCCGCTGACGTGTTCGTCGTCAGTGTAAGGGTTCCCGTTTTCAATCCCGTCGTATTCGAATCAAAACTCAGTGTCAGCGTCGCCGTCTGCCCTGGGTTCAGCGTCAGCGGAAAACTCACGCCCGACATTCCAAAGGCCGGCGCCGCGCTCAGCGTCCCCGCGCTGATGATCAGCGGAGCCGTCCCCGACGAGGTCAGGGTCACCTTCTTCGCTGGCGCCGCCGTGTTCACCAGCACTGCCCCAAACGCTACGCTGGTTGCGCTCAGCGTCAACCCCGGCGCCCCAACCGCTGTTCCGCTCAGCGCGATGACCGCCTCTCCCGCAGGCGCGTTCGTGGTCATCGTCAGGTTTGCCGACTTCGCTCCGGCCGTGGACGCGTCAAAGGTGACCGTCAGAGTTGCAGCCTGTCCTGGATTGAGCGTCAACGGGAAAGTCACGCCCGACATCCCAAAGGCTCCCGACCCTGCGATCGACGCCGCGCTGATGACGAGCGGAGCTGTCCCCGATGAGGTCAGGGTCACGGTCTTCGGCGTCGCCGCAGTGTTGACTGTTACACTCCCAAACACCACGCTGCCCGCGCTCATGGTCAGGGCGGGAGTCTGCGCTGCCTGCGCGGTTCCGAACCCTGGAAGACCGATCAGGAGGCAACATGCAAGGATCGCCGGCAAAGAGACGGTCCATCCCCGCTGCTTTCCGATCCGGCCGCAATTCGGATAATGCGGCGTACTCGACGGCAACGGATCACTGGCCAATGATGCAATAGGATTTCCAGCGTCTGGCCCCGAATGGAAAAAGACAAATTCGTTCAACACGTGCTTGACCTCTTGCAAAATTTGCAATCCTCAGCAAAGCGACACACTCCGTCTTGAGGTCAGAGATTGGCCAGCACTATCTCAAGAAGCAAGCGAAGGGAGCGACCACAAGAAACGAAGCCACAGTTACTTCGGTAACTCTCTCTGCTAACTGAAGGTAGTCTATTCGGGAACGTGCACGTTCGTCACCATTTTTCTCGAATTAAATTACTAAAGTGTTACAACAGCGCATCGTCAATAAATGTCGCGTCCTCATGCAGAACGCGACGGAATTTTTCTCCGCATGTCGCAGCCCCACACGAAAAAACTACACACGCGGAAGAATTTCTTACTCTCAGAGGTAATCAATTCCCGCATTACCTTCGGTGAGCAATGGTGCGCGACCAATGTGGCCGTCGCGTTCGGGACGAAAGAGAGCACTCCCGTTTCAAGACGCCAGGCAGCTCTCTGCGTCGCGCGTCCTTGTGATCGAGACGCGAGCGCACGTTCATCGCCGTGTCAGGTGGAAAACAGGGCACGCTGAACCGTGCGGAATATCAAATGAAAACATTCGGTCGAAGGCGGCAACCGCCGGGCCGATGCCGCAGGATCGAAGCAACGCGCACGCCTCCCGAGACCGCAATCTCGTTGCCGCCGATTCCCTGCGTCGACACACTGACTGGCTGCGGGCTTTTGCTGCCCTTCATTGCCCCGGCGTCATCCCGGTACCAGGACCGAGAACCGCTCTTCGCCGTTCGGCTGATTTTTACCGGCAGGGTTGATTATTGATAAGGCTGAGCAGAGTGCGGTCGTGCGTAAACCGGCTGCGTGAAGCTTCTCTCGCGATGCTGCGCGTCCGTATGGGTCGATACGCCCTGGTGTTTTCCGGGAAATCCCCCATACCCGTGGAAAGTCATGTAGAGCGAATAGCCGCATACTGCAATGGCAAACGCCATCTCGATCAGAAGAAAAGCGACCCCATACTTGTACCAGGGCTCATGCGGTACGGGCGCGGGAGACGGGCATGCTGCGTTCAAGTTCCACCTCACAGAATCAAAGTTGGTCAAGCGCCATCGCTGCTATGCGTCCTCGGCGGCAAGGGCGCGCGACAGCAGGCCATGCTCCTCCGGTTGAAGCTCGTAGCGAGCGGCCCAGAAGTAGAAAAGTACGAACGGCACAAAGATGTAGAGTGCAACGCGCATGTAGCCCATATGGATATGGGAATTGGTGGAAAACACCAGGGGATAGACAATGGCCGCCGCGGTCGACACACCTCCAACAAATCCGGCGGCCGCGCCCGGACGATCGGGAAACAATAGTGGCACTAGGGCAAACGTCCCGCCGGTTCCGCACGAGATAAAGACTCCCATCACCACCAGGACCCCGACCGAGAGATGCAACGAGCCCGTCTGACCCGCAATCGTGAGCCCGACCATCGACAGAGTGATCAGAACCAGCGAGATTCCCAGCCAGTGAAGACGCGGTGCGTAGGGGAGGCTTTTGGCAATGAAGGGCAGAGGCGCCCATTTCCTGCGTTGGAACAGGTCGGACATGAACCCCGAGAAGGGACGGAACAGAGACGCGGTGAATGACTGCACCGCCGCAAAGGTTCCGGCGGCAATCTGCACGCCCGCTACGCTGGTAAAGCCGAGCGCCAGGATAGCATCGTGAAAGCCGCGCGTGAAGTATCCCGGCAGCCACGCATTCATCGCAATCTCGAGGCCGAAGGACATAGCGTAGGCCAGCATCAGCGCGATGGCGATGTACCGGCTCCAGACGAAAACCGTGTCGCGAATATTGCTGCGCTCCCGCACCAGTTTGCGTTGCTGTGCGCTCTTCGCGGCGCTGCCGCGAACCAGATACCAGGCCGCAATCCCTATGGCTATCGTCCCCAGCCACAGGAACGCCCCATGGTAGTTGGTTCCGAAGATGCGCGGCAGAACCAGGGCGCCTATGCCCGCACCCACGTTGCCCGTGCCGGCATAAAGTCCTTCTGCCGTGCCGATCTCATTTGCGTCGAACCACTGGGCAACGTGCTGGATGCCGACCACGAACGATACCCCGGCGATGGCGACGATCGTTCGCTCCATAAACAGGAGCCTATAGTCGCTGGTGTACGCCGACGCCACGGAAATCAGGCCGCAACCGGCAAGGATGAACGCGAAAGTGCGCGGCGCTCCGAAGCGGTCTGAAGCCCAACCCGCGATGATCCGGCCCACCGGAGCCATCCAGATGGCGGAGCTTGCCAGCAGCCCCAGCGCCTGGATGCTCAGACGATAGTGCGCGGCGATGCTCGGGCTGAACGCCGCGGTCGAGAACCACATGAGAAAGCACCAGAAAAAGCCCAGCGTTGCAAGGATCAGTTGCTCCACTTTGTGCGTCTTCATCTCTTTCTCTCCTCTGCCGAAGTTTGATCGAGTCCTGGATCACGCGCGTTGGGTCCGTCACGGAAATGCGCAATGCGTTCGTGGACAAACGCGCTCTGGAAACGCTCTGAATCTTCCGTTGCCTTGCTGCGCGCCAGTGCTCGGTGCGAAGACACGCGCAGGAATGCGGAGCGCGGACGCTCGGCGTTCGCGCGGTTCGGGGCGCGAATCTCGTTCAGAATTGAAATCTTGCGCAGATCGTGGCGAGAAGAGCTGGCACAGGCACGGTGCCAGTCAACAGGAAGCTGTTCAGCCGAGATTATCGCAGCGCGGGAAACGAAGCAAGAGCAGATCATGCGTTGCGTATCTTGTGCTCGCGGCCGGGGTACAGTATGATCGCTTTACTTTCCTTTGCCGGCACCATGCCTGTGCCGGCTGGATCCCTCTAGGACGAGTTTGTATCTCGGGAGCTTGTTTGCTCCTGATGGATCGACTACTCATGCACCCGGTTTTCGTGCACCCGGCCGCGTTTTGTTTTCGCGATTGCTCACCCGTCTCCTGGCGTGGAGGGAACAATGGATTTGCCCCTGCTCACTCGGGCAACAGAGGATGGAGAACATTTCCTGCTGACGCCGGCCGCGGCTGTCGTGCAGGCCCCACCGCCCTCTGCCCCCTTAACCCCGGGCAGGCTGCCCCTCCCTGGAGAACAGTACCGATTCCACCTGGACATGACGCAGTGCATCGGCTGCAAGTGCTGCGTGGTGGCGTGCAACGAACAGAACGGTAATCCCGCGGAGATTCAGTGGCGCCGTGTGGGCGAGATCGAAGGCGGCGTTTATCCGGACACCATGCGGCACTACCTTTCCATGAGCTGCAACCACTGCCTTGAGCCCACCTGCATGACCGGATGCCCGGTGAATGCCTACACCAAAGATCCATTGACCGGGATTGTGCTGCACAGCGCGGAGCGCTGCATCGGTTGCCAGTACTGCACCTGGAACTGCTCGTACGGCGTGCCGCAATTTAATCCTGAGCGCGGCGTAGTGGGCAAATGCGATATGTGCCACGGGCGCCTGGGCGAGGG
>JASHNW010000093.1 GCA_030041435.1 Acidobacteriaceae bacterium | reverse complement strand
GCCGCCGATCCCGCTGGCGGTGCTGTTTGGGGAGGAGAAGTTCACCACGATACACGATCCGGCGATGGCCATCTTCGCGTGCCCGCACGATCTGAGCGGAATGTTTCGTGGGCCGCTCAGGCACGATGCAGCGGCGCAGGCGGCGATGAAGGCGATCGATGCGAGGAGATGCTCCGAGCAGTCGACGGCGTTTGAAGCGGCGATGCCGTGGGTGCCGGTGGTGAGGATTCGCGATGCGAACCATCATGTGTTCGTCTCGAATCCGGAGGTGGTGGAGCGGGCTATGAATGATTTTCTGGCGAAGCTACCGGCGCGGTAAAAAGGGATTCTTTTTTGCGGCGAAATCTCGGAAGCATTTGAAATCATTCGATGTGACAGGCGGCTGTGTGTGCGTATCCATAACATTCCAGGGTGGATGCGGGAAAGCACTTTGTTTTGTTATGCCTGAGGGGCAAACGATGGCAAAACGGCCCCTGGCCTCTGACCTATTCTGGTCAGCGGTTAGCGGTTAGCGGGTAGCGGATAGCGAAAATGGGGCTGCTCGCACGATCGTTCCGGCTCGTGCGCCGTCCCTCCGGAACTCTGGATTGGCGGCTTTTGCCGAGGCTGAAGTGCGGGCTAAACTGCGCCGCGCCTGCGGTGTGGGGCGGGGGCGGGACACGAAGTAATCGTTCTCATGTGTGCGCCGTCCTGCGGAAGCTGCGCCCCCTTTCTGCGCTGCCCAGCTTAGACAACGCCTCGTTAAGCACGTCGATGGTGTTCTGGTCCGGATGGCCGTCCCGAAAGCTTGTTACGCGATTCAATGCAGCCTGGATCGATTTGGATGCGGTGTCGGGGTTGAGGTAGGGGTAGGTTTTGACCAGTTCAAGAATCGCCAACGAAGCGTGAAAGAAAACGAACGGCTGATCTTCCTCCATAACTTCGTCGATCAGCCAATCGAAGTAGCCCAACTCAGGGCTTACTTGGAGGATGCAGATTGCCGCAAGCCGCTGACCGTGCTTTGCGCCCTCAATCAGAGAAGATAAAATCGGCCGGCCTACTATCGAGAGCGCTCTCATCTTCGCTGCTATCTCGTTCATCCTCCGAGTTCGCGCGGGTCCGCCTGGCATATCTCGGCGAACCCTCTCATACTCTTCGCAGAGATCCGAAATTTGCTCGTAGGCTACGTCAATCTTCTGGCTGAAAGCCATTGGTGCTGAGCTCAGCCTTTCGCCAACGGATCGAGCGGTTTGAATCTGACTTGCTGGGATATCCTTCGATAGCGTATCAGTGTCAGCTTCTGCCCCAGCCCTTTTCACGGCATCCCGAATCGCTTCCTCGGTGTCTATCTCAATCTGTCCTGCCTTGAGGCGCTTAGCCTCCCGCAGTTTCTGGGTGAGTGCGGCAATAATGGCACCGACCTCGGCTCGATAAAACAGAAGGAACGCCAGAGCGATGCACGGCCAGGCGACCGCCTGGAGGATGCCGGCGATACCGGTCAAAATCGGGGTCGAAGAGGATGGCTCTGGTGTCATGGTTGTGTGCTCCGCGACCTCGGCGCTCAGTGGCCGGGGAGGTGGGGGCGGGCGGCCGGGTTCTCGGCGGGCTCGTGGGAGGGCTCCTTCGGGTGGGTGTCGGAGTAGTGGCCGAGGAGGAACATGGTGAGGCCGAAGGCGAGCATGACGATTCCCCAGATGAGGTTAATATCCATGCCGGCGGAGCGGGTGTAGATGGCGCTGCCATGGGTGACGAGTCCGTAGATGGCGAGGATAGCGCCGACGATGGTGAACATCAGGCCCATGGGGACGCGGAGATCGAGGCTCATGCGTTTCTCCTGGAAGGAGCATAGCAGCGGTCAGGGGCGAAGCGGTCAGACCCTGACATGCCGGATGCCGCAGCTGTAAGTTGTCGTTGCACGCGCAGCCCCGTTCCCTACCGGAAGATGATGTTGAGGGCGATGCCCATGGCGAGCAGGGCGACGGCAATGACGCTGGGACGGGCGTACCACGCCATGTGATGTTCGACGGGTTTGGGCGTAAGGGAGTAGACGAGGCCGACGAGCTCCGGCTCGGGGCGGGGGCGGGTGAAGAGGCTGATAACGACGGTGAGGACGAGGTTGATGGTGAAGGCGAAGATGGCCTGGTAGAAATTGAGAGCCATGGCGCTGGGATAGACGTGAACGACGTGCAGCCAGCCGCCATGGATGCCGGCAGCGGTATCGGCGGGGATGGTGAGGCCGTGGTGGAGAATGGCAGCCATAGTGCCGCCGACGAGGCCGGTGAAGGCGGCGTGGCCGGTGGTGCGCTTCCAGAACATGCCCAGCAGAAAGGTGGCGAAGAGCGGGGCGTTGACGATGGAAAAGACCAGCTGCAGCGTGTCCATGATGTTGTTGAAGCCAAGGACGACGTAGGCGGTGGCCATGGAGATGAGGATGCCGACGACGGTGGTCCAGCGGCCCATTTTGAGGTAGTGGGCGTCGGTGCCGTTTTTATGGATGTAGGACTGGTAGATATCGAAGGTCCAGACGGTATTGAAGGCGGTGACGTTGCCGGCCATGC
>JASHNW010000011.1 GCA_030041435.1 Acidobacteriaceae bacterium | reverse complement strand
ACGGTGATGAAGTTGGTGTCGCCGAGCCAGCGCGGGAGAGCGTGCAGGTGGAGGTGTCCGGCGACGCCGGCGCCGGCGGCTTTGCCGAGGTTGAGGCCGAAGTTGAATCCGTCGGGATGGTAGACGGCGGCCAGAACGCGTTCGGCGCGGCGGGAGAGGTCCATCATTTCGGCGGCGGCGGGGGCGGACAGGTCGGCGAGCGACGGCTGGTGCTCGAAGGGGACGACCATGACATGGCCGGAGGTGTAGGGGTAGCGATTGACGCAGATGTAGTTGTGTTCGGCGCGGGCGACGATGAGGGCGGCACGTTCGGCGACGGCCGAGTCCATGCCGTGGGCGATGGCGTAGTCGACGGCGGCGATCACGTTGCAGAAGACGCAGCCCGCGTCGCCAGGATATGCGTCCAGTTCGGGAGGGATGCCCTGGCGCTGTTTGCGATCGGCTTCGGTGACGTAGGCGTAGCGCCACGGCGTCCAGAGATAGTCCACGGGGACAGTGTAACGAAGCTAAAGGTCGGCCGGCGAAAAGGCGGTCAGCGGAAAGCGGTTAGCGAAAAAGCGGCTGGCTAAGAACCGGTCAGCGATCAAACGGTCAGCAGCGGGACGGCCGGCTGTCCTGCGGCCAGTCATCACTCGCAGCGATGGCGGCGCCGAGACTACTTTCCCTGCGTCACCTGGACGGCGGCGTTCTGCACCTTGCTGTGGCGGGTGGAATAGCCGAAGTAGATGAGCAGGCCGATGATGAGCCAGCTGAAGAAGCCGATCTTCGCGGGCAAATCGGTCGAGACCATCAGTGCCGTGGAAATAATCATGCCGAGGATGGGGACGAGCGGCACCCAGGGAGTGCGGAAGGGCCGCGGGACATCGGGCTGCCTGACGCGCATGACCCATACGCCGAGGCAGACGATGGTGAAGGCAAGGAGAGTGCCGAGGCTGACCAGTTGCCCCAGGAACGAGATGTTGAAGAACGCGGCGAGGAAGGCGACGAGGACGCCCACGGCCATGGTGATGAGCCAGGGGGTGCGGAAGCGGGGGTGGATTCTGCCGACCCAGCGGGGCAGCAGTCCGTCGCAGGACATGGTGTAAAGAACGCGGGTCTGGCCGAGGATCATGACGAGCATGACGGAAGCGAGGCCGGCGATGGCGCCGAGATCGATGAGGCAGACGCCCCAGGTGGCGCCGATGGCGGCTGCGCCGTCGGCCACGGGAGCCGGCGTGTTGAGCGTGGTGTAGGACTTCAGTCCGGTGAGCAGGCCGGAGACGATGATGTAGAGGATGGTGCAGATGATGAGCGAGCCGAGAATGCCGAAGGGCAGATCTTTCTGCGGATTTTTCGCCTCCTGCGCCGCGGTGGAGACGGCGTCGAAGCCGATGTAGGCAAAGAAGACGACACTGGCGCCGCGCATGATGCCGGTCCATCCGTATTGGCCGAAGTGGCCGAGGTTCTTCGGGATGAACGGATGCCAGTTGGCCATCATGTGGGGCCAGTGGCCGAAGGCGAAGACGGTGGCGATGCCGATGAAGAACAGGACCACGGAAACCTTGATCATGACGGCAGCGCTGTTGAAGTTGGCGGACTCGCGGACGCCGACGACCAGGACACCGGTGACGACGATAATGGCCGCAAGGGCGAAGATATCCACGCGAGCGGAAAGCGCGTGGCCAAAGAGAGTCATGGAAAGCGATGGCGTCGGATTGAAGGGAAGCCTGACGCCGAAGAAGCCGAGCAGGCTGCTGACGTAGCCGCTCCAGCCGACGGCGACGGTGGCGGCGCCAAAGGCGTATTCGAGGCAGAGAGCCCAGCCGATGATCCAGGCGACGAGTTCGCCGAGGGTTGTGTAGCCGTAGGTGTAGGCCGAGCCGGCGATGGGGATCATGGCGGCGAATTCGGCGTAGCAGAGCCCGGCAAAGACGCAGCCAACGCCGGCAACCACGAAGGAGAGGACGATGGCGGGGCCGGCGAACTGGGCGGCGGCGGTGCCGGTGAGGACGAAGATGCCCGCGCCGATGATGGCGCCGATACCGAGGGTGATGAGGTTGATGGGGCCAAGAGAACGCCGGAGCGTGTGCGTGCCCTCCTCGCAGGCTTCGCGGCTTATGACGGAGAGCGGTTTGACGGCAAAGAGCTTAGCCATTCTCGGCTGATCCTCCGGAAAGTTCTGCGGGCGCGGGGGCCAGCCCGGTCGCTGATTCAGAAACCGCCTTGCGGGACCACACGGCAAAGACGGGGATACCGAGGAGTACGATCACGAGTCCGGGCCAGGTGTATTGCGGTTTGTAGCGCAATAATACGACACAAATCCAGGCGGCCATCAGAATATAGACGGCCGGGAGCACGGGATAGCCGATGGCGCGGTAGGGGCGCTCGGCGTTGGGGCGCTTCACGCGCAGCACGAAGATGCTGAAGATGGTGAGGATGTAGAAGATCAGCTCGGTGCAGATGATGTAGTCGAGCAGCTGCGAGTAGGAGCCGGAGATGCAGAGGAGGCAGGTCCAGAGCGCCTGGACGACGAGCGCGGCAACGGGCGTATGCCAGCGGGGGTGGAGCTTACCGGCGACCTTGAAGAAGAGGCCGTCGCGGGACATCGCGTAGTAGACGCGGGCGCCGGCAAGGGTGAGGCCGTTGGCGCAGCCAAAGGTGGAGACGAGAATGGCTCCGGCCATGAGGTAAGCGCCGGTGCGGGAGAAGATCTGCTGCAGAGCGGCGGTGGCGACGCGGTCGTCGGAGGCGTACTGGATGCCACGGGCGGCGATGCCGGCTCCGTGGGGATCGCCGTGGAGCGGGAGAGCAAGCAGGTAGACGAAATTGGCCAGGATGTAGAGGCCGAGGACGAGCACGGTTCCCAACGTTAGCGAAAGCGGCAGGTTGCGCTTCGGGTTGCGGACCTCGCCGGCGGTGTAGGTGACGTTGTTCCACGCGTCGGCAGAGAAGAGCGAGCCGGTCTGCACGACGGCGAGGATGGTGAGGATGCCGACCATGGCGATCGGGCCGCCAACGCCAATCTGGAGGGGATGCATGGTGTGCCAGCCGGCGCCGCTCCAGAAATTGGCGTGGAAGTTGGCGCGAATGGCGGCGGCGTTGCTGCCGAGGAACAGGCCGATGACGACGAGTCCGAGGAGCGCGGCTGTTTTGGCGGTGGTGAAGACGTTCTGGACGAGCGCGCCGAGCCGGATACCGAAGAGATTGATGACGGCGAGCAGCAGGATGACCGCGATGCCGGCGAGATTGGCGGTGCTGAGGCCGATGTCCATGTTGCCGAGGACCATGGGGCCGACGTGCCAGGCGGGGACGTGGGCGATGTGCCAGATCCAGTGCGTCGACGACACGGAGGGAAAGAAGACGCCGAGGAATTTTCCGAAGGCGACGGCGACGGCGGCGATGGTGCCGGTCTGGATGACGAGAAAGAGGGTCCAGCCGAAGAGAAAGCCCCAGATGCGGCCGAGGGCTTCGCGGAGATAGATGTACTGGCCGCCGGCGCCGGGCATCATGGCGGCGAGTTCGCCATAGCTGAGCGCGCCGATGATGGTCATGATGGCGGTGACCAGCCACGCGCCGATGAGCAGAGCGGGAGAACCGACGTCGCGGCCGATTTCGGCGGGCACGATGAAGATGCCGGAGCCGATCATGGAACCGACGACGATGGCGGTGGCGCTGAAGAGTCCGAGGCCAGCGACGAGGTTGGATTTGGCTGGCGGGGCGGTGGTTTCGGTGCGGGAACTCACGTGTCTAACATTTTTACTTGAAAATTTGCAGAAAGTCTTTTGCGGAGTGGGCGGGGGAGCGGTCGGGTCCGAAAATCGCCGAGATGACGGCGACGGAGTCGGCTCCGGCGTCGTAGACGGAGGGGGCGTTTTCGAGGGTGATGCCGCCGATGGCGACCAGGGGCAGGGCGGTCAGGGCGCGGGCGCGCTCGACGCCTTCGAGGCCGATGACGGGCGAGGTGTCGGACTTGGTCAAGGTGCGGAAGACGGGGCCGATGGCGATGTAGTCGATGGGCTGGAGGGTGGCGAGGCGCACCTGCTCGTCGTTGTGGGTGGAGAGGCCGATGAGGGCGCGGGGTCCGAGCAGCGCGCGGGCTACGGCGGGGGAAAGGTCGTCCTGACCGAGGTGGACGCCGCTGCAGCCGGTGGCGGCAACGAGCGCGGGGCGGTCGTTGAGGACGAGAGTCATCTCCGGGGCGGCTTCGCGGAGGGCGAGCACGTCCTGGGCAACGAGGACGTCGTCGTCGAGCTTGTTGCGGTATTGGAGGAGGGTGACGCCGGCAGCGGTGAGTTCGCGAGCGAGCGACTGGAGGTGGTTCCAGCGCGCCTGCGGCTCGGGCGCACCGTGAGGGAAGACGCAGGCGTAGTCGAGGATGGGGTACAGCGAGGGAAAGGGGCGCGTAGTCAGGGCAGATCCTCGAGGCAAGCCGCAGCGGGCAGTGCCGGTCACTCTGCAGTTTACGACTGCCCATTCTGGTACAGGGAGGCGGCACGAGGCGGTTGCGGGGTTTGTGCGGCGGCGAATCTTACTGTTGCGGCGTGGTCTGCTGAGGCGTTACCGCGAGCACCATCTGCGTGCCGCCTGCGAGTTTCACATCCCGTCCCTGCCCCACAAACATTACCGCCGTCGCGGCTCCTGAGGAGGCATCCGCCGGCTTGCCGGAGGCCGTCACATTGCTCCAGGTTACTCCTGGCAAGCCGCCCACCGATCCGGACGGCCCGGCTACCGGGCCGGAGCCCATGCCCGTCGTACCGGGGGGCATATTCACCGGTCCGGTCCGCGGCTCATCCATACTGCCGGGCTCGCCAGTGCGGGTCCCGGCGCCAGGTGCGCCCATCGGTCCGGGTCCGGCCATGCCTGGTCCACCCATTCCTGGCGCGCCCATACCGTCTGAGCTGCCCATCGTCGGGGGCGCGGAGTGCGGAGGTTCCCGGATGGCCACCATCAGCGCGTGGATCGGCACCTGATGCCCATCCTTCGCCATCGCGTGATCGAACAGCACCGCAA
>JASHNW010000092.1 GCA_030041435.1 Acidobacteriaceae bacterium | reverse complement strand
GGCCAGTTCCAGCGCGAGCGTTCCGTTGGCCAGCGCCACCGCGTGCCTGCAGCCGGTGTACGCAGCGTATTCCTGCTCGAAGAGACGCCCTTCCTCGCCGGTCCAGTAGTTCACCTTGCCGGAACTGAGGACTCGTTGAGCCGCCGCAACTTCGTCGGAGCCGAAGTGCGGCCAGGGGGCAAAAGGAACCAACCCTGTCTGCGCTGCTGTTGTGCCGGCAGCGGTCTGCTGCAGCACCGTTGAAGAAGTCATGTTCACCATTCCTCTACTACTTTCGCAGGCGCCGATGACGCGATGCGTGCCAGCCCGGATAAGTCAGGCTTAGAGGCTGTTATTAACTTTCCCACGACCGGCGCTGGGAGCCCATTTTTCTCAGTTCGAGGAACGAGGAGCGACGCATACCGGATGTCTGCGAGCGACGAGAGACGACGAAATGGGAAAAATGGGCCCCAGCCCGCAGGGTTGCGGGGCAAATCGGGCCATACTTCATTCTCGCCCTCGACGGTGGACCCGCCACAGCCTTCGGGCTCGGCTTCGTCTGGCCCGATTTTCCCTCGCAACGCCGGCCGCGCGAAAGTTAATAACAGCCTCTAAGGTTCGCGTCCTGAAAACCGCTGTCATCCGATCTAAGCCGACTGCAGCGCGGCAATCGGATTTCAGGAGCCTGCGGTTTCTTCCTGCGAATAACCAGGGACTCACGGCAGGAGCGGGCGCTGCACCTTCGCCGGCACTCCAAAAGCCACCACGTGATCCGGAATATTCGCGGTTGCAACCGACCCCGCGCCCAGAATTGAGCCGGCGCCGATGCGATGCGAAGGCAGCACGGTGGCGCCGATGGCTACATGGGCAAATTCGCCCACCTCGACATCCCCGCCCAAACTTGCATTGGGTGAAATATTCGCATAACGTCCGATCCGATTATCGTGCTCCACCACCGCTCCGGAGTTCACGATCGCGCCCTCACCAATCCGTGCCATCGCGTTGATTACCGCCCCGGGCATAACCACCACGCCCGCTCCGAGGTCGACCGATGCGGAGACCATGGCGCGCGGGCTAACTAGGGTGGGCAATTCCATTCCACAGCCGGTTACGAACTGTGCGATCTCCATGCGCAGGTTGTTCCGCCCGATGCCAAGGGCGCAGCAGACTTCCGATGGGTTGGCCGCGCGAATCCAGTTGCGATCTCCGAGCACGATAAAGGAACTGCGGAGACGGGCCGCCTCCGGATCATCGTCAATAAAGCCCAGAACTTCGTAGCCGCACTGGGTTGCGATATCCATTACGACTTTGCCGTGACCACCAGCTCCGAAGACAACGATCTTTTTGGCCGACATGCGCTCTTTCAAAATGTCCTTGCGGGCCGCCATTACGCCGTTTACATATCTGCAGCCGCAAGCGACGCACGACTCTTCGGAGCAGCGCCTGCGGCAACCCAGCAAAGCAGCTCCTCGAAATCCCGTGCCTGCTGGTCGCGATTGAAGTAGCGGAGGACGTGCTCGCGGGCATTCCACCCCATCTGCCGTGAGGCTTCGGGAGCATCGGCCATACTTTCCATCGCCGCCGCCAGCAGATCCGGCCTCTCGGGTGGAACAAAAATCCCGCCCTGGGCTGCCTCGATCACTTCCCGGATCACACCGTCTATCACGAGAAGGGTGGGACGGCCCGCTGCCATATAGTCGAAGACTTTGTTCGGATAGGTGGTGGTAAACATGGGAATGTTTTTGAGAATCGCAATGCAGGCGTCCGATGCCGCCAGTACCTGCTTCATGCTGTTCTTGGGCAGCGCTCCGGTAAAGACCACATTTTTCAGATCGAGCTCCGCCGCCATGTTTTCGAGCCGCTGGCGCTCTTTTCCATCGCCGACGATCAGAATGGCAATGTCGTTGCGGATCTGGAGGGCAGCCGCCGCTTTCAGCAACTGATCGATGTCGTTGGCCATGCCAATTGCGCCGGCGTAGGTAAAGACAAACTTGCCTTCGCACCCGTGCTGGCGGCGAAATTCCGCGCCGCGCTCGGCGGGATCGAACATGGCGAGATCCGCCCCATTAGGAATCAGGCTCACCTTCTGCCTGGCCACGCCCTTGCCTGCCAGGTAATCGCAATAGGCGGGAGAATTCACCAGTATGTGATCGGCTCGGGCATAAAGAAAGCTCTCCAGCCAGCGCGACAGCCGGATCAGGATGGGGTTGCGAAGCAGCCCGATGTCAATCGCGAACTCCGGCCACAAATCGCGGACCTCGAGCAGCAATGGCCGGCGGTGGATGACGGACAGGAGCCACGCCGATATGGCCTGAAAGATGGGTGGCGTTGTACCCATCACCACATCGGGACGGGGCTCCCGCGCTCCCACGATCACCGCATTCGCCATAAAGGCAAGGTATGCAAGTACGCGGCGGAGATAGCTCTTGTGGAGAGACGCAAAGGTCCGGATGCGCAGGATCGATACTCCCTCTTCCTCGCTCCGCGTCACAAACCTGCTTCCACTTACCAGGCGCCGGCCCGACTGATAGCCGACATCGCTGGTCACCACGGTGAAGCGATGGCCGTTGGCCACCAGCCTTCTGCTCAATTCGAAGTGCCGGGTACCGCCGGGCTCATTGCCCGTGACGAACGCCTGATGTATCAGGAGCGCTTGAATCTTCATAGGGCGTGAGTCGATGCTGCCGAGGCGACAGTGCGGCGGCAAGCCGGCCGGCAGGGTCACTCCCTGCCAGGCTTCGGTTTCTCTCACCTCGGCACGGAGGCAGAGCTAGAAAAAGCGATACGCCAGACCCACGCTGAAGCCACTGGGATTGGCCGTGCCGACCCCTAGTTCGGTTTCACCGCGACCGTAATTGAACCAGGATTGGTACTCATACTCTGCGCGGAGTGAAACGCGATAGGTGAGCCGGTGTTCGACTCCGCCGCCCAGAGTGAGGGTGCTGAAGGTGTCGTGCCTTCTCGGCCGGTCTTGCCCATACGTCCCCTCAGGAAAGTCCGCGCTCCCCAACCCGCCCAGCGCCTTTGCGTAGAGAAGATACCCGTGGGCGGCCAGGGGTCCCCGGTCGAGCACATAGCGCAATCCGCCGGAGGCAATGTCCTGCCGGACGTTTAAGTACTGGTTGAACTGAATGGTGCGGGCTTCGGCTTCAATTCCGATGGGGCCCAATACTTTCAGATCGGCGTAGACTCCCACGCCGTATTCAAAGGGGTGAGGAGATGTCGCCACATCGGTATCGAACCCCGAGAATTCAGCTCCCGCCTGAAGGCTGGGAGTATACATTTTGGCCGAAGCCGGTGACTGGCCGTCGGCGCAACAACCGGCCATCAACGCAAACGCCAGCAAAGTCAGTCCGGCATTTCGTATATTCATCGAACCCCTTTCTTACCATTCTTTCGCATGCCGATGGCCTGGCCCCGGAAACTCCCCGAGTTACAGCCGGGAGGCTTGGGCATGACGAAGAGATGGTCTACGGAAAAACATATCATTGGCATTCTGAAGCAACACGAGGGCGATCAAAAAGTGGCGCTCACAGGCCATCCGCGTTATCTCCCATGAACCGCGGCATGGTGGCGAGCCCTTCGCTCGAGATTCCTGAGCCGCGAACCACGCACCCCAGGGTCATCCACAGGATGCGCAAATCGAGCAGAAAGCTCGCATGATCGACATACCAGATATCGCACTGAAATTTTTCCTTCCAGCTGATGGCGTTTCGGCCGTTCACCTGCGCCCAGCCGGTCAGGCCGGGCTTGACCAGCAGGCGGCGCGCCTGGGCGGGCGAGTAGCGCGCAACGTATTCCGCCAGCAGCGGCCGCGGACCAACCAGGCTCATTTCTCCGCGCAGCACATTGATCAACTGCGGCAACTCGTCCAGGCTGGTTTTGCGCAGCACTTTGCCGATGCCATGCAGGCGCCTGGCATCGGGCAGGAGCGTCCCGGTGGCATCGCGCTCGTCGGTCATGGTCCTGAACTTCAGGATGGTGAACAAGTGCCCGTTCAATCCGGGGCGCATCTGCCGAAAAAGCACTGGGGCGCCCAGCCAAATCCTCACCGCCAGGGCGGTGAGCACCATCACCGGCGACAGAACCACCAGTGCGGTGGCGCTGCAGCAAATGTCCAGCGCCCGTTTCGCGCCACGAGCCAGCCTGTTCACCTGCAACTCCTTTGCAGACTCACCGAGTCCGGGCCCAATAACGAGGCCGCCCTGGAAAACGACCTGTAGTATTCACGGGCTGCGTACTTCCAGTGTTTTGCCGCCATTTTCCGAAATCCTGAGGCCGCCGCAGGTCCGCGCTTAAGCGCTCGCCCTTAGTTCGACCTGGCTTACTTCGACCTGACTGACTTCGACCTGGCTGGCTTCGACCCGACTGGCTTCGACCTGGCCCACAACGTGCAACGCATCCTGGATCCACCGATTCTGCGCGATGCGCAGCGATTCCGGCCCAATCTCCTCGGACAGGAATCGCACGTTGCTGTAGCGGGTCTCCTTGTAGTCGGCCACTCTGCCACTCTGGATCGCCTCCAGCACCTGCCGGACTCCTTTTTCCAGTGTCCATTCCGGCTGGAAGCGCAGGGAACGCCGGATGCGATCGAAGTTGACGCGATAGTTTCGGCGATCCACATCCTTCTCGAAAAATTGCAGCTCGGCCGGCGGCACCATCCTCTTGATGAGTCTGCCAATGTCCCCGAGTGTGTGATTCTGCTCGTCCGAACCGACGTTGAAAATGCTCTCAGCAACCGCATTGTCGGAGGCGCGGCAGGCCAGATACACGGCCAGGGCTGCGTCATTCACGTGCAGGAACGGCCGCCACTGGTCGCTTCCGAACACGGTGATTACGCCATCGACAATCGCCTTGGCGGAGAGCAGGTTCACCACCAGGTCAAAGCGCGTGCGTCCGGAGAGCCCGTAGATGGTTCCGAAGCGCAGGATCACGGGCTGGAAAGCGTCGCTTTTCATGCTCACCAGCATGTTCTCGCAGGCGATCTTGCTGCGCGCGTAGAGGGAAACCGGATTCAGCTTGGACCGCTCGTCGAGGTAGAGGTCGCTGGCGCCATAGACCGAGCAGGTGCTGGCGAAGATGAAGCGCTTGATTCCCTGCCCCTTGGTGACTTCGGCAATCATGCGGGTGGCCAGCAGGTTGGTTTCGATGGTAAGTTCCTCGTCCAGCGCGCAGGCCGGATCGCCGACAATGGCGCCCAGATGGACGACGATGTTAACGCCACGCATGGACTGCACAACTACATCGATGCGGCGGAAATCCGCTTTCACGATTTCCAGATTGGGATGACTGGCCCACTCCTGGATCGGCTCGCGCCCGTAGAGGAAGGCATCGAGAAGCCGAACCCGATAACCGTTCTTGAGCAGGCGGGGCAGCAGGCCGGACCCGATATAGCCGGCACCGCCGATGAGAAGAACCGTCTCCGGGGAGCGGGAAAGAACCGATCCGATCCCAGGCGATGCGCCATTCTCATCTGCCTGGCCAATGCGCCTCCAGAGGGTCGACCACAGGCGCGCTGAAACCAGCGCCGCCGACGCCAGGCCCCAGGACAGCATCAGGGTCGGCCTGCTGACGCGGCCAACCCACGGAATAACGTATCCGGCGTATCCAAACACCAGGAAGGCAAGCGCGGCCGCCTGAAGCACAATCAAGGTTTTATAGCGGCTGGCATAGGCTCTTCCCCGCGTATAGAAGCCGATGGACGCAAACACGGCGATGCCAATGATGGAGAGTGCCCAGAAGCTGCTCAGATATGGCCTGAGAATTGTATTGCCGGGACGTCCGACCAGCACAAAGAAGCAGTGGTTCAGCAGCAGCCCGCTGAAAAGGGCGGTGTTGAGGATCACAAGGTCGGCGAAGACTCGAACGGTTACGCTGATGGGTAATGCGATCTTGCGCGTCATCGTATACCTCATTTCCGGATTCCGGTTTCTGCCGTGGGGGATGAACCCGATGCGTTTGTCGGGACGCGAAGCTGGATCTCAGCCAGGCCAGTCCTCCGAGAGCGAGCCTGGTGTCAAGGCAAGGCGGCCGATTACGGGACCGCCAGGTGAAAGGTCTGAAGCCGCGCCCCGGGGATGCCGCCAATCGCTGGATGTCCCGGGGAGAAACACAGGTCCAACAGCCACGGTTGAACCTGAAGGCGCGGAAGACAGCGCACATCAACACTGCCCAGATTGCAACTCCCCACAAAAGCGCTCGCATGGAGGCAGGCGGCAGGCGCAGATGGAATCGCAGCGGAAAAGCCTGCTGCCTCACGACGAATTCGCCTCAGCGTGTCAGGTAACTTGCGCATAGCTAACCCTGTATTACGGTGACAAGCACAATTCCAGGAGCCGGAGCTGCAAACGCGGGTACGTCGACTCCGCGGATCTCCCCCTCACCAGGCCCAGGGAATTCGCCAGCATGCGCAGGGGGGAGATTGCGCAGCATCGCATCCGCACCAGTGGCGCGGACGCCTTCTTTTGTTAACCAGGTTTCGGCCAGGCGGGGCGTCCCGCATGTCGGCCGCAGAACAGAATCTTTTCAGCAACGGACAATGTTGTCCGCCCGAATACCCTTGACGGCATTCCGGGTATCGATGACCAGTTGCGCCTCCCGGGCGATCCGCGCGTAGTCATAAACGGAGTGGTCAGTAACGATAATGACACAGTCGTAGTCACTAAGGTTATCCAGAGTAGCACAGGTCATGTTCAGGTCGTAATGCCGGCCACGGCCGACGAAGGAAAAATAAGGATCGTGATACGACACTTCCGCTCCCCGCTGCCGCAGCAGTTCGATGATGGTCAGCGATGGCGACTCCCGCAGGTCGTCGACGTCCTTTTTATAAGCCATCCCCAGGACCAGGATCTTCGAGCCGGCAAGCGGCTTGCGCCGAACATTGAGGGCTTCAGCAGTCTTCTCGATCACGTAGTACGGCATCTGCAGGTTCACTTCGCCGGCCAGCTCGATGAATTTGGTGCGGAAGTCGTACTGCTTCGCCTTCCAGGAAAGATAAAAGGGATCGATGGGAATGCAGTGCCCACCCAGCCCCGGTCCGGGATAGAACGCCTGGAAGCCGAAGGGTTTGGTCTTCGCCGCCTCGATCACCTCGAAGATATCGATGCCCATGCGATGGCAGAGCTGCTTCAGCTCGTTAACCAGGGCGATGTTGACGCACCGGTAAATATTCTCGAGGAGCTTGGTCATCTCCGCCGCGGCCGGCGAGGACACTGGAACCGTGCGGTTGAAGATACTGCCGTAGAGCGCCTGCGCCAGCTCGCTCGACACCGGACCGATGCCTCCCACGACCTTGGGAATGTCGCGCCGCGCCACGCTGTCGTTGCCGGGATCCTCTCGCTCCGGCGAAAAGGCCACGTAGAAGCCGGCCGGACCCTCTCCCGAGGGCTTCTCCGCGCGCAGGCCGCCGGCGTTGCCGGCTTCCAGCAGCGGGATCAGCACTTCCTCCGTCGTGCCGGGATAGGTGGTGCTCTCGAGCACGACCAGTTGACCTTCGCGCAAGTGCGGAGCTATGGCCTTCGCCGTGCCGGTGATGTAGCTGAGGTCCGGCTGGTGAAAATCATCCAGCGGCGTCGGGACGCAGATGATCACCACATCCAGTTCGCTGATTCTGTGAAACTCCGAGGTTGCTGAGAATCCCCGCTGCAGAGCCGCCTCGATCTCTTCGGCTTCGATGCGGACGATGTAGGACTCTCCTGCGTTGAGGCTCGCCACTTTCTTTTCGTCGATGTCGAACCCCGTCACTCGGAATCCCTGTCCGCCAAAGAGCAGCGCGAGCGGCAGGCCCACATACCCCATCCCAAATATTCCAACGTGCGCCGTCCGCGCTTCGATCTTTTGCCGGATCTGAAGCAGATCTCCCACTGAAAGCGTAACCATGTGCTGTATCTTCCTCTTCGAAATCCTTGTGTGTGCCTTCTGTGCGGCCCCAAGGCCGCCGCGCGGTGAACTCATGATCCAGACCGAATGGTGCGCCCGTCCGCACAGCCCGGCCACGGGCCGCCGGGTTTCAGCAGCGATCAGGGGCAATTCGGAGAAGCCTGGAGCGGAAAAACGATTGTCCCGCCCAGGAGACTCGTCTCACCAGGGCCCGCGCAAACAGGCAACCAGCGAAACCCGCTCCGGAAGCACTCCCTGAAAAGACGACTCAAAGGCGACAACCGCCGCCACCAGCATAACGATGTCCCCCAGGCGGAAACAGTCTAAGTTCGCCGCCGCCAGCCAGGGTTGAACGTAACACGCGACCAGATCAGTAAGAGCCAATAAATAGCGCCGCAGGAGGGGCTGAATGTCCTGTGTCATCTCCAGCGCCCCAAACTGCATCAGGCGCAGCAAATCGCGTTTAGGTTCGAGCGTCGTCCGAATGAACTCCAATGCGTGGGCGATGGCATCCGCTCTGGTCGACTCTGCTCCCAGACGGGCCAGGATATCTGTTGGGAGATCTATGGATTCCAGCTCAGACTCGATCACGGCACAGTACAACTTGCGTTTGCAGCCATAGCGGCGATAGATCGTCACTTCGTTGACGCCTGCTTCGGAAGCAATCTTCCGCGTTGTGGTACCGCGATATCCAAAGCGTGCAAAGAGTTCTGTTGCCGCAGCCAATATTCGCTTCTGCACATTGGCGGGCCCCGCGAGTTCAAGTTGGTTCACGGAGAGACTCCCAGAAAATGCACACCCGGAAAATCTGTACGCGATGCAGCGGCAGAATTGCGACCGCTGGCGGTGTTTCCCATAAGGAAAGGACGACTTCGGTAGCACGCGACCCGAGAGTGCGGACTCACCGAAGCAAAGCTTCGCCAGCCTCACCTGGATGGGAGGTTTCCACAATCTGTGGAATTCAGGACACCCGCGGCCACAAACGGAGACCCGACCTGTCCGATCGGAGTTCCTGCACATCCGTCCCTGTGACTAACCCGCGAGGCGCCGTCGTCCGCTTTCATGGCCACATGGAGCATGAATCAAGCTGACGATGGTCTCGCCAGGTCATTCCCCGCTGAAACAATGAATGGGGCCCTGGGGGGGGTCAGGGCGAGCACGCGCATGCATGCTTAGAATCCACAGCAATACCGCAAAAGAGTTATAACCGAGTTCCCCAGGACAAATCAAGTGGACGGGGGTTAAGAAGGAGTAAATTACCCTGTGCTGTAAAAAATCCGATGAATGTCTATTATTATCAAGTTGTTACGGTCGCAATCACGCATCAAAGCCAGGCAACGTCTTATCGGCGGGAGGCAAAAT
>JASHNW010000091.1 GCA_030041435.1 Acidobacteriaceae bacterium | reverse complement strand
GACCGAAAACCGCCTGCGCCGGGGAGTCTTTCGCAGTGTCGAGGATCTGATCACCGCGATCTTCGACTACATCGACCAGCACAACGACAACCCCAAGCCCTTTATCTGGACTGCCAAAGCCGCCGACATACTGGAGAAGGTCAAGCGTGCCCGCGCCGCTCAGAATAATCGGCAATCTGCATGACGCACTACACTAGGCTGTGGATCCTTCCTTTAGAAGTGTTTTCAGAAAATCGAAAGTCCTCGCGTATAACCATCCAAGATCAGGAAGGTCCTGATACATAACATGCGGTTTGACCAGAGGAGCCGCGTGTCTGTCGAGCGCGAGACTTAGAACCGGCCTCCCGCAAATCGTGCTCCAACTATCGTCAGTTCTAACTGCCGCTGGCAATTCAATCGCAAAAGAGTCATGCCAGAGGTGAGCCGGCCACTGATACCCTTGAACCTCGATGGGGAATCCTTGCTCTAATTGATCAATATATTCCGACGCGGACAGGTGGTTCTCTGACGATTCCCACTTTTGCTCCAAACCTGCCCATAAGAGAAGACTGGAACGTAGCGCTTGATTTGCCGTCGGCGGAGCGGACCAGAGAAGCATTCCATCACCGAATCCGAGTTCAAATGCCTTTACGGCAAGTAAAGCCCCGATCTCCAGGCCATGGAGGATGAGCGGGATCTTTGGAGAGCGCTGTATCAGCCACTCTCCGAGGAGCCGCACATCTTCGCTCCAATGGGTGAAGGTCAGCTCCGCAAAATCGCCTGTGCTCTCGCCGATTCCGCGATAATCGTAGCGGAGTACTTCAATATGCCGGGCGCTGAGATAGCGCGCCCAGCGGACCCAGGGGTGATAAGAAAAGTGCCGTTCCGAGGCAAAGGGACCGATAAGCATGACACGCGCAATAGGGTCCACAGCGTAGTGCAGAACAGTATAGAGGTGCGCGCCTGGAACCGGGAAGTATGCGGCGTGTTCTGAGGGATAAGTGTGGGTGCTCTGAATGGGATCCATGTGTGGTTGCGTCGGGGGTCGCCGATTATGCGACCGGGAGTGACTGCTGATTGATAGGTCTATGGAAAAAATCGGAACGGAGAAATTAGGGATAGCTGAGACTGGGGCGAATGGAGATCGGCCTCGCAAGAAAGCGCGGAGAAAACTCAGGTGCGGGCAGGAGCGCAAGGGCGGAGAGTCAGGGCGCGGGATGCATGTAGTGTCGATGCGGGAGGCATGCGTTCGTGTTCAGAATCCACATCGACGTTTCATCGATTTGTCCTGCCCAAAACTGGCTCGAATAGATTGCACCCGCTTCTTCCAGAACCATATATAGATCACACCGATATTCTTGCGAAACTGAGCTTTCCTCGGGTCATAATCGTATCGTCGACGCGGGCGACGCCTTCGACGAGCGCGGCTTGGTTGGTCATCTTGAGAATGGTGATGTCCATCACCATGGTATAACCTGGCAGCACAGGCTGCAGAAAGCGCATGTCGTTGACCGCTGCCAGGGCCATGAATTCCTTTGACTCCATGCCTTTTCCGGTGGTGTAGCTGAAAAGGATGGATGCGCTTTGTCCTATGGCCTCGATAATTGAAGTTCCGGGCATGATGGAGTAATCAGGGAAATGTCCGAGGAATTGAATTTCATTGCCAGCGACGTTTTTCAGCGTTTTGATGCTTTTCCCCGGCTCCAGCTCCAGTACCCTGTCTACCATTATCAGGGGAAATCGCTGCTTCAGGCGTAACTTTATTTCCTCAAAGGTCATTATCATAAGAGAGTCATGCACACGGCGGGTACTGAACAGGTTCCCTGTGGTGAGACATTCATTGACGGCAATGCCCGCTTCATCGCCGGCGAAGGATCATTCCGAGGGCGCGAGGGAGAAACCGGCCCCCGGGCACGGGTACGCCGGCATCGCACACGAGCCGTGTGACGCGCAGGCCGTATTCTTCAGCCAGCTTGATCGGTTCGCTCTCTTGATGAAATTCGAAGGTATGGTCGCGCTGAGCCGATTCCAGAGCGGTGCTGAAGAAGACGAGGCCATCATCCGCGAGGTGATGTCCCAGCACGGCAAAGAGAGGCCGCGGATCCTGCAGATGTTCGGCCAGCATGGCGGCGATGATCCCCTGATAAGTTCGCGGTTCACCTGAAGTCTCGAGATTCAGGACGTCCTTGACTGCAAAGCTCACGCGGTCGCGATGTCCGGATATATCTAGGAGGCGATCAGAGACGGCTACGGCGGGCGGACTGATATCGAAGCCGCGCAGCTGAATGTCCGGCCGGGTTTCGGCTGCAAGCAGGCCCATCACGCCGTGACCGGAAGCCACCTCGAGGATTTTGCCTCCGGCCGGAATGGCCTTGAGAAACTCGTCGCGATAGAGCTCGATGTGGCTGACCATGGAAGGCCAGAAGGGATAAATGAGGATAGCAGCCCACATATAAGGAACCATGTAGCCCTCATCCTCATAGACCTCGGAGATCAGCTCCGGAAGCGTCTCCGGCGTGTAGCGGCCTTCCTTTTCATACTGCTGCTGGGATTTCCAGACGCCCATGCAGTATTTGGCGTAACCTTTAGCGGCATCGTCGAAAGCCCGATCGCCATAGGCTCCATCGGCCCAGCGGGCGAGCGGATTGAGCAGCCAGGAGCAGAGCGCTTCGTTCGCCTCGTAGGTTGACCGAGCGGAGGGAGCAAACATTCTGGCCTTCGTTTCGAGGCTGTTCAAAAATGCCGTTGCATCTTTCATAGTTTCTCCTGAGGATTGCGTCGTCGCTGTGCTCAATCAAGAGAGCTGACATGACGAACCATGCGAACCATGGGGCGGATCAGATCAGATCCGTCCCACGGAGGCACGAATACGTGCATACGCCCCAGTTTCACAATGCGGTCAACGCCTTTTTTCCCGGCGGTCCGCGTAATTTCCCTTTCTTTTTCCGTGTCGGAGACGCCCAAACCCAGCGTCTGTACGTTGCCATCGAACTTAGAAACCGGCTCCAGTAGGTTATCCACTTCGAGGACCGTGAGGGTTTTGCCCTGCGTGGGCTGCGGAATATCCGATCCGGAACCAAGCAGCAGCGTCCAGTCCGGGCTCAAGGGAAAGACCGCGCTGTGCGTCGAGTCCTGCAGCAGCCAGGATGCGCGCGCCAGCGTGATCGCCGAAGTCAGCCCAGCAGGAATGGTTCTGCGCGGATGCGCCTGGTTTTCAGATTCGAAAGCCCGCCGAAGAAACTGAACGAACTCCGCAGAGGAACGATTCGAGTCTCGCTCAAGGAACAGAACCTGCGGTGAGGAGCACGCCTGCTGATCGAACTGCCAGACGTCACGCGCGAGGCGCCGGCACCAGGACTCGCGCTCCTGCAGATCGCTCCAGGCGGCCGCGTCCATCGCTGCGACGGATATCCTCGGTCCAAAGACCGCCAGGCGAGCCCAGTGGGGAAATGGCAGCGCACGGACCTGCAAGACGGCCTCCTGTCCACCCCAGATCATGGCTCCATCGACGGCTTGAGCCATTGCTTCATGCAGGTCGCGCCTGCCATGCTCAAAAGCCGCCATGAAAATACGCGACGTAAGGATTCCTTCCGGATCGCTCCGAACCAGTCTGTCGATCAACGGCTGCGTGAGAGCGGCCAGGCTGCGAGGGATGCGAACCAGCGAGGCATTGCCGCCCAGCAGAGCGCAGGTCATCGATAAAAGGGGCTGGATCTCCACGTTGGCGGCGGGCCAGTGGCCCACAACACCCAGGGGAAAAGCTCTGCAACGGGCACGTCCGGAATCGCTCCAGCCGGCATTCAGAGCATTAGGTCCGAGTTCGCGCGCAATGATCGGCTCGAGAGTTCCGCGCCTCAGCCACATGCGGAGGAAAACAATCCCTGGTATCTCGTCGAGCTCGCGGTCGTCCAGGCTCTTTGCCCAGACATCGAAAACCGCCAGGACATCATTCGGCGAGAGCTCTTTATCCTGGACGGCCTGCCGCAGGCGTGCCGCCGCAAAGGAGATCTCCGCGGGCGAACTTACATTCTGTTGAAGCGCAGTCATCAAGATAATCAGGCCTCAGTTCATCGCTGACCGTTTGGTCTCGATATTTCCGCAACCTCTAAGTTCTGCCCTCGGTATGCGGCCGGCAAAGCGGAAACTGATGCCGCGCCTTCCGCAGGGGCATCCGTCATAGGCAATCACCTGCGCCATGTCCTCGGTGAGCAGCAGGTTACCTGGAAAGCTAGTGGGCAGAACACTGCAGACCTGGACAATGCCGTAGCCTCCCGCAGGAACCGGTTCCAGCGTCAGCGGATCGCGGACAATGACTGCGCCAAACACGGGTCCATGTTTGTTGCCTTCAGGGCAATCGGGAAAGATAACTCCCACGCTCTCGACCATGCCATAGAAGTCAACAATGCAGTCAGTGGAACAGCCGACAACTTGGGCCAGCTGCTGGTTGAAAACAGATTTCTCCACCGCCTGATCCTGCAATCGCTTCCAGCCGCCACTGTGCAGGATGCGAACATTTTGCAGATCGAGACAGATGTTTTTGGCCATCAGAGGCTTCGCGAAGTGGTTCCACAGAATGTAAGTGAAGCCGTAGATCAGCAGCTCAGCGCCCTTGTGCGTCGCGGCAAACTGCTTCAATTTCTCCAGATCGAGAGTCAGGTCGCCCTGATCGCTGACGCCGAGGCAGTAGGTTGTTTCGGACGCAAATGGCTGCAATCCCTGAATCGCCGCGCCGCGCGCCCCCAGCCCATTGCCATTTGCCTTCTGGTCCGGAGTATCGACGACAAGGTACGGCCTTCGCGCAGGGCCGATAAAGTCGCGGACAATCACGACCGTCCCCTTGGTCATACGCCGCGAGGTCGGAGCATCGAGCACGACGCGACTGGGCGCCTGCGACGTGGTGGCGCTGGAGGTCAAAGTCCTCCTGACCTCGTCCGTGCCCACGAAGGACAGAGGCGGATTGGCCTTGAGCATGCCCACCGGCAGGAAAGGCAGGTCGCTGATGCGGGCAGCGGATCGATAGCTTACCGGCCAGTGCTCGACATAGCTCTTATAGCCGGCGTGCCGCTCGCATGCGTAGTCCAGCTCCTCCTTCAGTAATTCGAGCAGAGCTGCCTCTCGTTCGGCGGGCGACTGATCATAAGGAGGCATCGACAGCAGGTGGTCTATCTTTTCATGCAATGGCTGCATGGCCGTCCTTTGCCCAGGCGGCGAGCATGGAGCGCGCCAGCTTTCCCGAAGATGTCTTCGGCAATTCCGAGACCATGCGAATGGAATCAAGAGTCCAGTGCGCGGGAAGTCCGCGGCGAATCTCATCGGGATCGACGCGCGATCCCTGATCGGGCACAATCAGCAGGGCCAGAGCCTCTCCCGCATCGGGATGCTGGACGGCGCAGGCGCCGCACTCATAGACTCCCGTCATCGCAGCGACTCTTCCTTCCACTTCTGCAAAACTGATGCGGGTTCCGCGGATCTTCAGGAATGCTCCTCTGCGTCCTTCGATCCACAGATAGCCTTCCTCGTCCTGACGCGCCAGGTCGCCGGTGCGTAGCCATCCGTCGTGGAAGACGCGAGAGGTTTCGTCCGGGTCGTTCCAGTACCCGGCGCATATGGAGGGTCCGCAGGCGAGCAGTTCGCCAATCTGTCCAGGAGGCAATTCACTTCCTGCTTCGTCCACGATCGAGACGGTCAGATTATCCAATGGGCGCCCAACACTTCCCGGCTTCTCTTCCCAGCGTTCCGATTCCATGCACGATATTCGTGCGGTCGCTTCGGTCTGTCCGTACATTACATAGAACGGCACCAGCGGAAAGATGGCACGCATCTCATCGATCTTTCCCGGTGCCAGAGCTCCACCGGCCTGGAGAAAACGCCGCAAGCAGGGCAGTGAAGCCTGCCGAATGCCCGACCGGCGCAGCAGCACATTGTAGACAGTGGGCACGCCGGCGAACGTGGTGCAGCCGAAATCAGTCATGGCCTGGAGAACCTTGTCCGGAAACATGAACCGCCGGTCAAAAACGACGCCGCCACCCTGATAGAGATGGGTGTGGAGCAGACTCGCGCCGAAACAGTAGTTCACCGGGAGGATCATCATCGCCCGTTCGCCCGTGCCCAGCCGCTGGCTGCGGACGATCGCTTCGGTGTTGGCGATCAGGTTCCCGTGGGTCACCATCACAAATCTGGGAACCCCTGTCGAACCTGAGGTAGCCATGAGGGCCGCCAGGTCAGACGCTGCGCAGGCCGCCGCGGGCCTGAGCTCAGCGGATCCCATGGACAGGTCACCCTGCAGGAGGATGACGGAACCGTTGCCAGCCTCTCCCCATGCCAGACCCGTTTCGTTCCAGACGGCCCTGGCTCCCGTGGCGGCCACGAAGGCAGCTGCGGAGGTTGCCAGAACGCGGTCTTCCACGGGCACCGCTACAAGGCCGGCATAGATCGCCCCCAGGTAGACTAGAGCGCTGGCGGGCGATAAGGAGCAGCCGATCAGTACTCGATCGCCCTGCCTCAAGCCCGACGCGATCAATGCTGAGCCGCACGCAGGAATGAGGCAGCGCACCGCCGCCGGCTCAATCGTACGTCCGGTGGCTGCATCGATCAGGTGCGAATGCGGTCCGAGGCGCTCTGCCAGCCGACTGGCAAAGTTGCAGTTGGCGCTGGAGTCCACGTCACACGTTCCTGGGAATTTTCGCCGCCACGATGCGCACGATCTCGCGGACATTCTCCATTTCGATCAGCTCATCGACGTCCAGGTTGATCCCGAAGATCTGTTCGAGATTGCTGGCGAGCGATAAATGGCCAACGGAATCCCACCCTGGGATGTCACTTGCACTGGTCTCTAATGTGACCATATTCGGGATAATTTCGAAGGAGGCGGCAAACGCCTCCCGGACCTTGTTCAGGATGTAATCCGAGTCGCTCATTTGATCTTTCACATACCTGCTTGGAGTCGGAATTGTTGAACGATTGTCCCTTGGGTTGCACGTCGGGTCAAGCGTGAATTTGGAGCACCGGGCATCCTTCCAGCAAAACTCAGGCCAGGATTCCCGCGCCGCCATCAATCACGAGCGTCTGTCCGATGATGCCTGCAGCTGCGTCGGAGCAAAGGAACTGTGCGCCGGAGGCAATTTCCTCGACTGTAACCAGGCGTCCTGCCGGAGTGCGGCGGAGAGTCTCTTCAATTCGTGCTGCGCTGTCCGGTAGCGCCTTCCAGACGTCGGTCAGCACCGCGCCGGCTCTCAGAATATTGACGCGGACACCGCGCGGCGCCAGCTCGACAGCGAAATGTCGCGCGAGTGCCTCCAGAGCACCTTTGGAGGATCCTACGAGAGAGTAGTATGGGAGGGCCCGCAGTGCTCCCCAGGAACTGACGGCCACGACGCTTGAGCTTGCTGTGAATCGCCCCAGAAGAAGTTTCACCAGCTGGAAGAAGACTCGCACATTCAGGTTCATCGTCCAGTCAAAATGGCGCTCCGTGAGTTCTTCGACGCGGCGGTGAATCCCTGTGGCAGCACAATGAACCATGCCTGAGAGAGCAGGACTCCGCTCTTCCAGACAGATATTCAGTTGTTCGAGGCCTCGCTCGCTGGTCAGATCCGCGCGGCACAGCGTGATATTGAGGTTCTCGCCGGCTGCAATCGCCATCAACTGTTCCGCGGACTTTTCGTTACGGAGATAGTTTGCGATCACCGTGGCACCCGCTCGCGCAAAGCGGAGCGAAATCGCCTGGCCAATGCCCCGTGTGCCTCCAGTGACCAGATACGATCTGTGACTCAAAGAAAACAGCCCGTTCTCCATTGCTTTCATCAGGATTCAGCCTTCAGGGAGTCTGGTCCGCCGCATAGAATCGACGTCGACTCTCAGAATCTGGCTTCCCAGTACCTCAACATCGAGGACAGTGTTTCCTCCAGGGACAACACTGGTTCCCAGCCGGTGTCTCTGCGGATTTTTTTGGTGCTGCCGAAGATGATTTTTTCATCAGAGGGCCGCATCAGGTGAGCAGAGGGCCGGATCTCTACCTGCACGCCGGATAGCCGGATCGCAGTCCGCAAGAGCTCTCCGATTTCACGCGTCGATGAGGCGCACAGGTTGTACGACTCGCCGGGCTTGCCTTTCGTTGCCGCGAGATAAAAGCCGCGAACGGTGTCTCTGACATCCAAGAACGCCCGACGAGGCTTCAGATTGCCAACTTCAATGACCGGCGCTTGCAGTCCCTTTGTGATCTTGGCCAGCTGACGCACGAAGTCGGAAGGCGCGTCATTGGTCTTGCCAGGTCCTGTTGTGTTGAACAGTCTCAAATTGACGGCCGGAATCTTGTAGTCGAGAAAATACTCCCGGGCCAGCAAATCCAGGCAAACTTTGCTGATTCCGTAAGGATGCAGGGGCCGCAGCGGCTGCTCTTCGGTGACGGGGATGGCTGAGGGCGGAACATTTCCATATTCGGCGCTTGAACAAGCGGAAACCACGACCGGGGGGGTGTCCATGGAGCGTACCGCCTCGAACAGGTACAGCGAGCCCATGATGTTCGACTCGAATGTACCTACGGGATCGGCCCATGATACGGTCGGAAGGCTCTGTGCTCCGAGATGAAAGACGTGCGTCGGGTTGTACTGCGAAAGGACTCGCTTCAGGCGTTTTCCGTCGCGGAGATCGCACGATACAAATCGCGGTTGCCCCCCGTCGAGAGACGACCTACGGGGGTGTCGCAGAACGCCACCGATAACATCCCAGCCTTTGGCATGAAGAAAGCGTACAAGATGGGACCCAATAAAGCCATCCGAACCAGTAACAAAAGCGGTTTTCCGTGTTGACATACGAGATATTAGTCCAGACTCTCGACCAGCTGGATTGAGGACATGGCACGCGCGCCGCGTAACAAATCCACCAGCGCTTTTACTTCCCCTCGAACCGCCGAAACAAGGAGCGTAAGTGCACACCCCAGAGCGAATGCCAAAGCGATTACCAAGAGCTGCGGCACTATGGGAGCGTGCGCCGCCAGGTGAAGCCCTACCTCCCCGCACGCGACACCCGCGAAACAGGTTACCAGTGGTACGAGAATGCTCCTTCCAAGATTCTGCAGTGTCAGATCTGTGCCACGAAAACTGAATCTGAGGATCCAGGGGAAGATGACAAGCATGACAAGCGCTCCAGACAGCGCAACACCTTTTATCCCGAAGGGAAGACCGATTGCATAGCTGGCAATTGTGATCGGACTGACGATCAGGGCCAGCGTCAAAAGCCGGCGCGACTCTCCGCGACTCACAATCAGCCAAATCGTCGACTCAAAGAGAAGCTGCCCAAGGGCAAAAATCGCAAGGAGCTGAAAGACCGGAGCGGCCGCCTGCCATTTGTGTCCGAGTGCGAGGACGATGACCGGCGTGGCAGCGACGAACAGGAAGCCGAATATGGGAGCCGTAATCCACATGATGAGGTTGGAGGTTCGCAGAAAATACCGCGCCAGCCGTGGTGGATCGTCCTGCACTCTGCTGAAACCAGGGATGGCAACACTTCGGGCGGGGGCGCCCAGTTGCCTCACGGGCAGCAACAGCAAATTCATAGCTCGTGAGTACAGTCCCAGCGGACCGGCTCCCCAATACCATCCGATTAAGACGCTGTCGGCGCTGCGAGTAAGGCTGAAGGTCAGATAAGACGTAGCAACACTGCCTCCAAACGTGATTAACGAGCGTACTTTTGCGGCACGTTTGGGCAGGCCAGGTATCCAGGGGACGAGCACCCAGGAGAGAACCATTTGCGTCGTGTTTAACGCCAATGGAAGAGCAACGATTGCCCAGTATCCCGCGCCGCGCCAGGCCATGGTGATGGCGACAGGAACCGCTACCGCATAGGCAGCTGCGTCCCGAATAGCCAGAGCCGTAAATCGCATCTGACGCTTGAGAAGCGCGTCGTGCTGCACGCGGAGGCCGCCGATGAGAAAAGTGAGGGAGATCAGGTATGTGATTTCCCGAAGCCGCGCCTGGTGATAAAACCAAACAAACACGGGCGCCATGGCGGCGGTGACGCTTGTGAGCGCCAGACCAATCAGAACATTAATCCAGAATAAATTGCTGACCTGGTGGTGATCGATTTCCGGATGCTGGATGGTAGCTTCGGAGAGTCCCAGATCAGCAAAGGCTTGTCCCAGACCCGTAATTGCAGTAACCATGGCGACAAGACCAAAATCCGCTGGCAGCAGCATATGCGCCAGCACTATGGTCGAGACAGATTGCATGACAAACTGCGCGCCCTGTGACGTAAGTGTCAGCAACCCGCCGCGAACGGATCGGCCCGTGAGGTCCGCCTGCAAATGGTCGGTGCTGAAAGCGTTTAGCAATGGTTGGGAAACGGCCATGTAATGTCATGTGGACTTTGCATAAAGTGATCCACGCCGGCTCTCTCTTACAAACGAAGCTACTGCTTGCGTTCACCTGACCTAGCTCATCTTCGCATCGACGGCGCCGCCAGCCGCGTTCTCGCTGATTGCCGTGGCGGACATCCGGCCCATCAGGTTTGCATACACGGTCATAGTCATCTGACCCACTACGTCCCAGGAGTGCCGGGCAGTCGCATAAGCGCAGATTTCGGAACGCCGTTTGTCTAAATCCCGGTATAAGGTGCTTGTAAAGTACCGTTCTACGGCATCGACCAAGTCCTCCGGATCGTCTGGTTTGAAGACAAATCCGGTCTTCTCCGGCACGATCTCATCCTTCAGGCAGCCAACGTCCGCGGCCAACACCGGCAAACCGAAGCTGTGACCGAGAAAGAGGACTCCGCTTTGATAAATATCGCGATAGGGTAATATCAAGGCGTCAGCCGCTTTGAAGTAAATTTCGACTTCATCATCTGGAATAAAACCAGCTTCCAGCAGGATGGTGCCGGACTCGACGTCTTCCTGAAGACTCTCCCGTAGTTTAGTCCAGTATTCTTCGCAGTTATCCGGCATTCCCGCGATCACCAGCCGATAGCTGCTATTGCGAACCACGAGCTTCCGAAATGCGGGAACGAGCCAATCCAGGCCTTTGTAGGGGGTGATCCGTCCAAAAAAGAGGATTGCCCTCTCGCCTGCCTTAAGACCCAGTCGCTGTTTTGCCGCTTGTGTCGTCAGGGTGCTATGCGGCACTGCGTTGTTAATTCCGAATGGAATCACGCTCACACGCTCGCGCTGCAGGCCAAAGTCCTCGATCAGTTCCCGGCGCATGCTCTCTGTGTGCACAAACAGACGATGGGAGAGTCTGTACTGAATTCGCAGGGTGAGTCGGTTGAGTAAGCTGTCGTTGCGATCTCGCTTGGCCGCATTTACGTTGTGCACTGTGAAGACAATCTGTTTGCCAAGGAGCCGGTAATAAAGCATTAGCAGCGTGCGATCGAAGGTTTCCCACTTGTTATTCCACAGAATGTGAAAGATTTTGGATCTGGTCGTCGCCGCATAACAGACCAACCGGAGATAGTAGGTCACTATTCGCGTTGCCTTCGCTGAGAAGCTGGCATCGTGCCGAGTGCTGCCCCTGAGGTTCAGGAAGGTTAGCGTTCGTGCGCCGCGAAACTGAGGAATATCCAGCTCATCACTGCCGATCAAGTCCAGAGTTGCTCCCTGTGACACCAGCGACGTTGTCAGGCCGTATACATAGGGGCGGTCACTGCCTCCGGTAAGCAGCGAAACAGCAATATTCTGTGGAATGTCGGGTACGTTCAAAGCTGTGCAACCTCGGCAGCCGTGGCGCTTACGATCCGGCTCTGCGTATGTACTGGTGCCGGCCTCACTCATTCCGAGGCTCTTTCCGCGGGCCGTGCCAACTCAGGATGCCGTGATCTGCTGGTCTGCCGGCACTGGGTTCACTTCCCATCGGTACATCATCCTGTCAATTTGCCTCACGCATGCTGCTTTGAGTTGCGGGAGGACATCCTGAGCCGATTTAGCCGCCTTCCACCCGAACACAGGCGTCATCCACGCATATTTCCAGCGAAGACGGGGCGTCTCCAGGTGACCATCGAGCTCCGCGGCCAACGCCTGCAGCTCTTTGACCAAATCCGGCCGCTCGGGATAGAAGACACCGTACCAGTTTTGGAGATAGGTCAGGCAGGCCTTTCGGACGCGCTCGCTGTCCTCGAGCGAGCGCAGGTACTGGATGTGCAGCTTCATCGACAGGAGCAACGAATCCCTTTTCCTGTTGGAGTTGCCAATCGTGCTGATGCTGCCCGCACCGCTCGCCCGGTAATAGACTCCGGTTCCGGGTACAAAGCGGACTCCCGCGGAAGCCAAAAGGACCCGGTCAAAGTACTCGCCGTCCTGATCATAGTGTAGCCGCGTGTCCCATGGTCCTGCCGTTTCAGCCAGCTCCCGGCTCACCAGCCAGGTTGCATTTTGCATGTGCAGGTTTTCGCCCATTTTGGCTAACAGCCACTCAACCGGAGAAAGGTCCCGGCACAGCGAGTTGGAAATGAATCTCCCTTTTCGGGTTCGATAATAAAAGCGGGCCCACGGCGAAGAAAAAAGGATTCTTTTGCTGTCGCCTGGGCGCATTGCTGCTATCTGCCGCTCGATCTTGTCTGGCACCAGAATATCGTCCGCATCCAGTTCCTGGATGTAGTCCCCCTGGCTGAGCCGGTAGGCATGGTTGACCGCCGCACACAGGCCGCCGTTTTCTGTTGAGACCAGTTTGATTTTCGACCCGAACTGCTTCGCGAAATCCGCAGTGCGATCCGTCGAACCATCGTCCACGACGATGATCTCCTTGCGCTGCCAGGTCTGGCGAATCGCGGACTGGATCGCATCGGCGACCCATCGCTCGGCGTTATAGGCAGGAATAAGAATCGATACGAGAGGTTTCATAATTGTTCCCGCGGGTTTCAAAGCAGCGGTTGTCCTGGTTCGGCCTTTTCAGCAAGGCACGGCCGAGGATATCCGGCAAATCTGACGAGACGTTGGTAGTGAGTCAGTTTCGATCCACAGGGCCGGAACGCAGGCGTTTTAGTGCGCCATCCGATAGGAGATCGAGCGACGAACCGCGCCAGGAAAGCCTCTTATGAGCGCTCCAATCGTGGCTTCCTGATGGAGTACCTGCTCATACAATTCCTGGTGAATGAGGCTTTGAGGTCTTGGAAAGCCTTTGGCTAACAACGGATGGTTTGGAGCCACCACCAGAATTGTGTCTTGCTGATAGAACCATTCCACAGACTCATGGCCCCAAATCCGGGGCCGAATCGGATCAATTGCTTCGTATCCGTGCTTCCGGAAAAGCTCGATCCAATACGGTAAGAATTGCGCGTTTATATGATTGGTTCCGGTAGGCCCAGGAACGGCTGCGGAAAACATCAGACAAGGAGCCATCGAGGTTAAATCTGCGACCAAACCTGCGGCCCTCGATTGCGGGAGATGTTCAGCAACTTCCAGGCAGACTGCTAAGTCAAAGGTTCGGTCGAGTTTAAGAGGTTGCGTCAAGTCGCAGGCCAGAAATCTATGAGGCGGAATCAGTAAGTGGGAACGGTTAATGTGATCGCCGTCGATGGCCAACACCTCCGGAACGCCGTTCGCCAGAAACTCGGCTGCCCACGGACCGACGCCACAACCCACATCGATAACGCTCTTTGCTGGTACGAGCGACAAAACGAGCGGCACGATAACGGCGGCCGATCTGGCCGATCCCTCAACTTGGCCAGCAAAAAACTCGTTCGAATAAATCGCACCCAAGCCCAGTGTCGTTGTCAATCCGCAACCTCAATACAATCAGCGAAATTACTAGCCCTTCAAAGAAGCCGTTCGACTCGGGCCATTCCGGGACCTTTGCATCCGCTTATAGGCCTCAATTCCTCAACAAGAGACCGACCGGGTTCGATAAGAAAAGTGAGCCCATGTAGGCGAAAGGAGGACCCTTTTGCCTACGCCCAGTCAGATGGTTGCCATCTGCCGCCCGAATCCTGTGACCGCGGCGCACAGACCGCCGTTTTCCGTTGAGACCAGTTTGATTTTCGACCCGAATTGTTTCACGATATCCGCAGTGCGATCAGTCGAACCATCGTCCGCGACGATGATCTCCTTGCGCTGCCGGGTCTGGCGAATCGCAGGCTGGATAGCATCAGCGACCCATCGTTCGGCGTTATAGGCGGAAATGAGAATTAATACGAGGGGTTTCATGGTTGTCCACGTGAGCCCCAAAGCGGCGGTCGTCCTACGTTCGGCCGTGTGAGCATAGCAAAGCCAGGAATCTCCGGCAATTCCGACGAACGTTCTAACGAACCGTTCAACTCGGGCCACTCCGGGAGCTGTGCGTCGGGTCACAGGATACCATTGCTCAATAAGATATTGATTGCAAATCCCTTACCATCACAGTTTCCGCGATCAAAGCTGGTGTCCCGACCACGACGTTCTTGTTGGAAACGGCATAATGCGGTTACTCAAGTAACCATGGTAACGCTTCAGAATGCTTGCTAAAGTAACACAGTGTCGTCGATACTCCTGTTGGGCCTCTGATCTGAGAGGATCGATTCATATTTTTGTCGAAGTGAGGACGATTTAAAGTGACGAGGATGGTTTCGGGTATTGCATTTTTTGCGCTTTTCTTGGGCGCCCTTGCTGTACAGAGTTCAGGGGCTCAATCCATCGCTGCAGCCTCATGTAACGAGAGCGATGTTCAAACAGCACTCAACTCCGTAACCGCTTCAACGACCACAGTGAGTATTCCGGCAGGGACCTGCGCCTGGACCTCACAGATCGGCTTTACGGTGCCGTCAGGAAGCACAAGCCTCTCGATCATCGGAGCCGGAAGCCTAACCACCACGGGCGGCGGGGACCAGACGGTGATTGAAGACAACGACACGACAGACACGAATTCTCTGCTGATCGTGACTACCGCCGCGTCCTCTTCCTACTTCCGCTTTGCTGGGATCACACTCGAAAGCGGTACGGGCACGGAGAAGAACAATGGCATTCTGAATATCGCCGGCAACTCCCAGAACGTTCGCGTCGATCACGACCATTTCAACATGACAACCGGCTCTGGCTTCAATGGAGATGCGCTCAGATTTGACGGATGGAACTATGGCGTTCTGGACCACTCCATATTCGATGGGCTGAATTCGGGCCAGAACGCTGTCACGTTTTGGGAGCCGAGCTATGGCGGTGGTTCCAACGCGTATGGTGACGGAGCCTGGGCCGACGCCACGTCCCTTGGCAGCAACAAATTCATCTTTGCGGAGAACAACACTTTCAACAACATCCTCACGGCCAACGATTGCGTGCAGGGTGGGAAATTCGTGTTTCGTTTCAACACACTGAACAATACAGCAGTCCAGACCCACCCCACCGGCAGCCAGGGAAGAGGTAGGGGATGCCGGGCGTCGGAAGTGTACGAAAACACATTTACCGCGTCCAACTCGTCTCCCATTTATAACGCATATTTTTTCAGCAGCGGTACGGGAGTTATCTGGGGAAATTCTGCACTCACCGGATATGAGAGCTTTATAAGTTTTCATTCGATGCGACGCGACAACAGCACCTACACGCAAACGGCAACGCCGAACGGCTGGGGCTACTGCGGTACATCGTTTAACGGAGCGGGATCGGCGTGGGACGGGAATACCAACACTTCGACAGGCTATCCTTGTCTCGACCAGCCCGGCCAGGGGCAGAGCGATCTCCTTGCCGGTCAGTTTCCCAATGCTGTAGACAGTGCGACAGGCACCTTAACCTGGCCGCACCAGAAGCTGGAACCAATCTACGAGTGGCTGGACTCTTGGAATGCCGTGGCGGGCTATCCTTATCCACTGATTAACGATTCCAGCTCTGACGTAGTGGTCGCGAATCGCGACTACTACACGTACGCTCAGAGCTTTAATGGTACCGGCGGAGTCGGTTCGGGAACCTTATCGGCACGGCCCTCGACTTGTACGACTGGAGTAGCCTATTGGGCGACGGATCAGGGTAGCTGGAATCAGAGCGGCAGCGGAGGACAAGGCGAGCTGTTCGTCTGCACGGCTACGAACACTTGGTCTCTCTATTACACTCCATATACTTATCCGCATCCGCTCGACACCTCGGGAACTCCGGCTCCACCCCCGCCGACGGATGTGAATGGGGAAACCGTTGTTCAATAATCAGCATGCTGACCGGGAGAAGGTGTGATCCTCATATTCCTTTTCCCGGACATCTATCGGGCTGTCCAGAAAGAGCCGGTGAACAAGCTCCAGCGTCAGCGCCTTGTGAAGTTCGGTGGTGTAATTTCGATTGCCCGTGAGGTGGCCGCGCACCATTACCTCAAGTCCCTTTCTCTCAATGTAGGGTCTAGTCAGGCTGCGCGCGTCAAGCAGCATCTCCTGCACGTACCCGGCAAGTGCATCGCGGTACCACACGCGGAAATGAAAAGGCTTGTGTCGTCCTAAGAATATCCGCTCGAGGTGCAACGCCGAGCCGGCGTGATCCAGCCGGGCGAGCCACTGCGGCATGCCCATATCGTATGCGTACTCTGCCTTGAACAGGAACTCCAGATATCCCCGACAGACTGTTTGCGCGAGCCGGCCCCGATCTCCGGCCAGACCGCGGTCGGTCTGGATCCTGAGCAGTTCCCGGTTCCCGTCGGCAACGAGACGCATTGACACCTCATTACTGGCCAGCTTGGACATGGGTGCGCGAAAGACAGTGCGGACGAAATCGTTATCGAGATAGGGAGAGCGCATCGAGAGTTGTGCCTGCTCCAAAGACAGCACGCCGTACAGATACCATGGAGCTTGTCTGAAAACCGCAAACGAAACCGGATGGCAACGAGTGATTCCGGAATAGGTCTCCGCCGTCTGACGAATCCAGGACTGAAATTCCGGACAGAACAGACCTGCGGTGGGCTCCGTGGGCTTGAATGCAACGACTCCCCGCAACACTTCCCCGCCGTAGTTTCCCGTCATCCTCACCGGAGCAATCTCCCGTGCCCGCTCGTTCAGATAGAGATCGGGGGCGCGACCCACATCTACGCAGCCGTCGGTGAGATACACCGCGCGCCTGGCGTAATCGGAAAACTGCGACAGGAAATCGTTGCCGGCCGTGATCACCTGATGAGACTGCCCGCAGACTTGCGCCACGCGGCGAGCCACGCGGACATCCTGATTTTCCCGGTACATGCTGCCAAACGTATAGCAGGGAAGCGATCCCGGCTCGGGCTTGCAGTTGGCGAGGATCATGCGCGTGTCCAGGCCGCCCGTCAGGGACATCCCGATACGCTCGCTTCCCGCGAAATATCGAGGGAGGTTCTGTGTGAAGATCCTGCGGAGCTCTTGGTAGTAATCCTCCGGACGGAGTCGTTCCTGTTCCTCCCATTCTCGCGGATCGAAGTACGTGCTCTTCCCCGCCAGCGCGCCGTTTCGAAACACCCACGCGGACGCAGCCGGCAAGAGGTTGATCCCCTCGAAGAGCGTCCGGTTCTCCAGAACTGCGCCACAGGAGACGAACTCCCCCAGGCTTCGATAATCTGCCCGCCGGAGTTCAGGACGGACGGCCAGAATCGCCTTGGCCTCGGCGGCAAAGTAAAACCCGTCTTCCGTCTCGGCAAAGTAGACTCGGCCCATTCCGTAGCGGTCGTTGAAGAGCGTCGCGACGGAGCGGGAAAGGTCGACCAGCAATCCGTGGAATCGTCCGTTCAGACTTGCAGGGAACGACGGCGAATCTTTGTAATGGTGCATCAGCCAGGACGGCCCACCGGAATTGAACACATGCCCGCGCTGTCTGAGCTGCTCCTTCGCGTTCGGCTCCGGGAACTCCTCGCCTGAAAAAATGAGGATCACGTCGCCGCGTTCGTTGCGCACCGGAATGGAATCGGCATACGAGCCCTTCCGCGCGACCCAGCCTGCATAGACTCCCAGCGACTCCTCCGACCAGACTCCCGCAGTGTAGAAGTCCTCGTGACACAAGGTCTCCACCATTTGTCGCACATCGGCCTCAGCATCCTGCGGCCGGCGGCGGGTAATGCATCCTGCGATTCCTGGCATATATTGGGTCTTCGGAAAAGTCGGTGACGACGCGCGTGAGCGATGGGCACATCGGTGGCGCTCTGCGCTGGTCAGGGATGCATCTGAAACTGGATGCGGAGGTTCGAGCCGGGGGTTGCGGCGCCGGCTTCATTGTCCTTTTTATGCGTTCTCGAATCCTGGGAAACGCTTCGCGAACCAGATCCTGCGAACTTTGCGGTAGGTACTTGTCAGCGGTTCCGGAATCCAGTCGGAAGCCTGGTGGTGCAGGCCGAGCCTCAGGGCTACGCGACCAGCAATCGTCAATGGCACATAATACCTGGGCACTTCCACCTTCTGAAAACCATTGTGGCGCTTGAATTCGGCCAGGCCATCCTCCTGCTTTTTTCCATAGGAGTAGTTAGCGTACCAGAGATGCGCGATCCCACGATCGGCACACGACTTGACGGCCTGCGCGATGAGTGCATTGGTCGGAGCCTTTTCGCGATGCCGGAACATGGACACAACTTGCATCAGGCCGGCCTGGCTCCAGTCCTCGTTCGCGACCAGCTTCACGAAGCCGATGAGACGACCTTCGAAGAAGGCGCCTATGAAGATGCTGCGATCCGTGAACGTCGCATTCATCCGGCGTACCGCTTCGATCTCCTTTTTGTAGTGCCAAAACGGTTTGCCCTGCCGGATGGGCGATTCGTTGTAGATCTCCGAGATCCCACGCACAAAGTCGTCATCGTAGACGGCTTCACGAACCTCGACCCCAGCCTTGGCCGCCTTACGCGCTTTATTTCTGGCCTTGAAGTCGATTTGATTCTTCATCCAGCTTTCGAACGTGGTCACCTTGAGCGCCGCGAGGTTATCCCACTCTATCGGGTATGCAAATCTCGGCGTGGTGTCGCTGAGGTTCTGGATGAACGTGAACAGATCGAACCGGCGCCTCAACTTTCGCAGAGCCGCCACGCCGGCATCCGGGTCGTCCAGAAACTGGTAGCCTTCCCCATCGAGAAACGCCACCCGGATCAGACTGCCGCGCCTTCTGATTTCCCTACCCTGCAACTCCATCTGTTCTCTCATCTTCCCGAATTGCTTTGCATCGGCGCCGTTATGCAACAATGATTTGCTCGAGCTGCCAAGGTCGATGCCAGACGATCCGGACAGGCGCCACAGCTACTCCTCGCCGTGCGCAGCTCCGGAGGGTAGCTGAGATTCGCTGACCCATATAGCGGAATCGCCGGCATATTTGCCCTTTACGGTGAAGACGGGAACCTCGCCGTGCAGTTCCTCATCTCCAAACGTCAGAATGACCGTCCCGGTGTGATCTCCGGGTTCCTCGCTGGTGTTGCATCGCATAACTGAGTCCCAGAACTGCCTCACGTCATCGATGTCCGACGGGGGCCGGTAGCGTCTTCTCAACACGTTCTCGACAGAATCGATCGGGCTGCCTCCATTGTCGGCAAATGCAATCTCATCGCTGCAGTATTTCGAGCGATGCAGCCACTCGATCTCATGCTCCAGCTGAAATGTCCGCTCGCGTTCTGACAGCAATGGGGTCGCAGCCTTGGCGACGACCGGCACGCGGATGCCGGAGCGCATCAGAAGGATCATCGCGGTGGCAATGGCGGCGATTCCAAGGGCGTGCCACGGCCTGAGGAACGCAAGGGCTCGCTCCGCCTCCGGCCATCCCAAGGCCGTCGCGTAGACGGCAATCACGATTGCGAAGAGCCCGAACACCGGAGAACCGATGATTGCGCCGATGGGAAGCAACGCCGCTCCCAGCAGCAGGAAGAAGAGGCACCAGTCGCGAAGGCGCACGAGCTTGATGAGCACCACGCCGAGCCAAAGGAGCAGCACGGCAAGTCCATTCATATAGAAGATGACAGCCAGAACGGACAGCGCAGCCGCCGCGCTCCACCTCACCTTCGCCCTCAGGCCAATGCTTTGCAGCGTGAACTGCGCGAGAATAAAGGCAACCAGCGACGCAACAGCATTGACTTCGCTGGTCCGGTAAGAGACCAGACCTCCGTAGAGCTTGGTGGCAAGCGGGACGTGCACGTCAGATCGCGCAAACACGTCTGCCATCAGGATGACGGCCGCGGCGCAGGCCGCAAGAATCACCACAGCCTCCAGGTGCTGCTGTCTCCTGCGCTGGCGGAATGTTTCGAGATAAAACCCAAAGTAGAAAGCCGCAAACAACGCAGTTGCGAATGGATGCCAAAGCACCAGCAACACCGCCGCTACCGCCAGCCATCGCTCGCGGCGGTCGATTGCACGGTTGGAGTAAAAGACCAGCAAAGCCCCGATCATCAGGATGACGGGCGAGTAGAACATTCCGTAGATGTGGAACAGATGGACGTATCCGGGAAAGAAGACGCCGCCCGCAACGAGAGAGATCAGGGCAAGCAGACGAAGATGCTTTGCCGCTGAGACAATAAACCACCAGGCCATGGCGAATGTGGCGTAGACAAACAACTGAAGCAGCGTCTGTCGCACAGGGCTGGTTGGAAAGGTGGATGGATGAAGCAGCCTGAATCCCAGCCACGCCAGACCCTGCCCCAATGGCCGGTAGGTCACGCTGATAAAACCGAAAGCCGCGGCAAAACTCTTGGTTTCAACCCCGGGGTACCAGGAGTAGCTCTCGCGGTGACTGGCAAACGGGACGGCTAGGAAGAACCAGAATGAGAAGCCAAGAATCGCGAGAAGGAAAAAGCTCACCCTCCAGGCCGCGGTTGGGGCATGTTGGTCCCGAGTCGCCACTTGTGTGGTCTCCAGGTCGAGATTCGCTGTTGCACTCATATTCGAAATGTTCTCAGGCCCGGAGTTTGTGCGTCGCCTCGTTGCTGGGGAACTCGGGCCGGACGGAGAGGACAGTCTCTGGCTGACCGTGGGCCGCGTATAGCCTCGCAGAAATCAGGTTCTCAGCCTCCTGAAGCGGAGGCCATGCAGAATCAGGGGAGGATCCAGACGTCTGGGTTCGGGCTCGGGCCTTGACGGTGCGGGGAACCACGACTGTGCCCAGCAGAAAGGTCATCCAGATCATGCCGTTCAAAAAGGCTGCTTCGGTGACCGAGTAGAAGAGCAGCAGAGTCCACGACGCGGCTCCCAGCACAGCGATGCCCGATCGCCGATCGAGTCCCCGGCACATGTTCCTATAGGCCGACGCCAGCAGGATAATCAATAGGCAGAGGCCAATCAAGCCCAGATTCAGATAAACGTCGAGATAACCGTTATGGGCCTCGTTGATGTGCCCGCGCTGCTGCCAGATCCACTCCAGGCGCGGGCCCATCCAGAAGGTCTCATACCCGGTTCCCAGCAGTGGATTGGTATGCGTGCTGAGCAGCGTCCTCCAGATCTCCGCTCTTCCTGTCAGGTCGGGGTTTCTGCCTAGGTCCGCAGCCATTTCTCCAGTCATATCGAAACCGAGGCTCAAAAGAATGTAGAGCAGAAAAAATGCCGGCATCAGGAACTTGAACAGGCCGGAATGGTGCTTTGCCCATCGGGTCTGTGCCACGGCGATCACAATGCAGCCCAGCGCCAGGCAAACATGGCTGGTAGCGGAGTTGGAAAGGTGCAGCAACCAGAGCACCATGGCGAACAACCCGGCGTTGACCACAAAGGACAGCTGCACGCGCCTCTTTTTGCGATCCGGCCAGCGCAGCACCGTCTCCCAGCAGAACACCAATCCGCTGATTAGGCAGAGGCTTCCCAGGGTGTTCTTGCTCGTCGCGGCTCCCGTGTACTCCGGCGCACCCGTCCAGTAGCTATAGTGGATCGATAGAGCCGGGTAATACTTAACTAACACCACCGAGAGAGGGATCACCAAGTAACACAGCCGTCGGAGAGTTGTGCGCACCGCTTCAGCAGGCTGCGGACTGGAAAGGACAACCAGCAGCACGAGATAGTCACCCATGTCTCGGAACCACCGCTTGAAAGCGACAAATGGGAAATCCGACCAGGCCACACTTAGAAGGCAGAAGAAGAGAAACGCCGACAAGGCAAGATTCCGTTGGAAGAACGGACCCCACGGAAATCGTCGCGTCGCGAGGATCACGATAGCAAGAACAATCAGTGTCGTGTATACCAGCCGATCTGTTGGATTGCCCTGTTCCTGTGCCTCGGCTGAGATGACGATCCCGCCATTGGCATTGAGCCACTGCGAAGGCAGGCGCGTGGCGGCAATAAACATCCAGATGACCGGTACCCATAACGTCCAGCCTGTCCTGTGCTGACTTGCCGGATCGAAGCGCAGCAGAGCGAGGAGGCAAACTAACCAGAGAACCAGTGCTACCGAGGGAGACATAGAATGATTTTGTTCGCTCTGGGCTTTCCGTCAGGCTCTGGTCGTCACCACGGCGGCGATCTCTGTGTCTTCGCGGAGAGGCAGATCGACATACTCGGCAACGGGATTAGCGTCATTTCCAGATCCCTCGCCGCGTTGATGGACCCTTAGCCGAAGACCCGGGAGTGCGGTAGCCGCGCGATCTTCCAGCCGAACACGAAGTGCGCCGCCATCATCCTCTTCGAAGACTACCGAACGACGCTTGCGAAACCAGCCAACGGCATGGCCAGCAGTCGCGAACCACGCGCCCTCATTCTTCAACTCTTCCACTGCGCTGGAATAGGGCTCAGTCCAAAGCCTTTCGGGCGCCAAACTGCGATCGTGCCAGTTGATCGTGAGACAGCCGCCCATGCGGGCGGCGTTCTTCACCATCCCCTTCAGTAGTGTGGCGGCCTGCCGCGACGAAAGCCCCATGAATCCCGGGTAAAACAGCGCGGTATCCATCACGTGCAGGGGCAATTCAAGTAGCGTATCGGCTTCAATCGGCTTGTACACTTGGGAAGTACCGTTGCGGTAACCCACCGTCTCCCTATATCCTGCCGTCGAGTCGTATTCCGCCCCCGCTGACTCCAGAGCTCGCGCAGTGCTGCGATCGGAGTAGAGCCAGTGCATGCGCACCCCGATGCAGCATCCGCCGGCAAGGTTGGCAATTTCGGCGAGTTCCTCGCGGCCGGCAGCTTCGTCAATCCAGGCATCGATACCGTGAAGCGCAACTTCCGATCCAGCCGCCGCCAGTGCCTTGACGGCCTTACCAATTTCGCGCGCGCCGTAGCCTGAAGCGCGAAGCTTCTGCGCATTTCCCTGTCGGGTTCTGCCGGGCCTGTCCCGGAAAGGAATGATAAAGTAGGTCGACCCCGTTGTTCCTTCGATTGCGCGGTAACGCTCCCCGAAAGGGCGCCAGAAATCCTTTGCAAGGCCTAGGTAGACGAACGGCAGCTTCAGAGCGGCGACCAAGTTGGCAATCAGCCTGTGACCGCTCGTTTTGCCCCGCAGGAATTCCGCCGTTGTCGCGACGACCGCGCGGAAGAGAAAACCGAAGGCCGTGTGATCCCAACGGTGCAGCCGAATCGACGGATGATCGACGTCGTGCGTCAGACAAGCGATCAGCCGGAATCCCTCCGGAATCGGAGGAACTTCCAGCAGCTGGATTCCGCTGCGGACGATCAGCTCCCGCAGAAGCGCGATGTGGAGGTCGAGCGCGGGGATGGCCGCGTTGGCTGCGGGCTGTCCTTCGCCGAGTAATTTCGCGACCTCGCCAAACAGATCGAAGCCGACCCGCGCTACCGTGCCAGACGCGTTCTGTGCGAGGCGCATCGCCGGCTCGCCGTCGCCCTTACGAACAAGAAGATCAGGGTCGCCGCCCCGAAACGCGACACAGTCGCCGTAGATCGGAAGCAAAGATCCCCGGTACACGAGCATGGCCCCGCGCTCCTGAACTGCGACGTCGATCCCACATTCCGCATCGAGCCGGTGGGGCCGCCCGCTGAAAACCACAACCAGCCTCGCAGCGTCGCCGACAACTTCTCCGCTGCCCGAACACAGCAGAACGTCATACCGACTTCCGTTCCGCCAGAATTCCCACGGGGTCTTGAAAAGCTCGAAGAACTCGCGGACGGCTCGCTGTTCCGGCGGATCCGCAATCACTCCGATCACGGCCGCTCTTCGCCCCCTGCCGCATCACATCCGCATCCAGCGGCGTCGTCATGCATGGATCAACCCCGCTACCAGGCCGACCAACGTCTCCCGCTCCTGCTGCCAGGTATGCGCTAGGTAGCATTGCTGGCCACGCTCCGCGGTGGCAATCGCCTCGCGCGCATCGGAGGCCGCATATTCGATCGCTCTGGCCAAGTCCTCCGCGTTGCCGGACTCGAAGTAGATCAGAGCATCGTCTGCAAAATAATCTTGGATCCCCGGTGTGCTGGGGGCCACAACCGGCTTGCCCAGAGCTAGGTATTCGAAGATCCGCGTCGGCGTGTTGATGTCGGTGAATGTGTTTCGCTGGTTCGGAATTACACCGAGATCGCAGCTCTCGATTTCTGCCGCCAGTTCCTCCAACTTTCTCGGGCCCATGTACCGAACCCGGCCCTGCAAACCAAGGGTGCGGATTCTCTCCATGACCTGCTCGAGATAAGGTGACGTGCGGCCGAAAACCCGAAGTTCTGCTAGAGGAATCCTGATTTTGAGAATAGCCAGCGCTTCGACCGCCAGGTGCAGTCCATTCCGCTCAACCAGTGAGCCGTGGTACATGATGATGAACGGGCGGTTCCCCTCGCGCACGGGATAGGACCTCGCGGCGCGATACGGGAACATCGACTCATCGGGCGAGTTCATCACTACACCGATCTTCTCAGCGCGGCAACTGCGCGAGGAGAAGATGCGCCTGCACGCCTTGTTAACCGTGATCACCAGGTCAGCGCGCGTCAGGCTCCACGTCTCCATGCGCCGGATCATCCTGACCGCGAAGCTGGTTTCTTCTCTGTTGAAGATCGTGCGCATGAGTTCCGGCATGGGATCGTGCTGATCCAGAATCACCTTCGCGCCGAGCATCTTGGGAATGAGTGCGCTCAGCACCAGAATGTCGGGCATGTTGTGCACGTACACCAGGTCGTACCGCTTCCGAAGCGTTCGCCAGGCCAAAATCATGGCTGAGATCGCGATGAAAGTGGAGTACTGGTAAGCGTAGGAGAGAGCACCCCCGCGGTGATGTCGGATGGGAATTCGTGTAACGTCCAGGCTGTCAAACTGTTCCCTCGCTGGCAGTTTCTCGTCGGCCTCGCAAATCAGATCGACGCACATCCCCTCTGTGATCAACGCCTCCGCTGCACGGCGCGGTCGCGGATCGTGAGGGTAGGGAGAAAACACAACCATGCCGGCCCTCTTGCCGGCCAACCGGCCTTCAGATGCGATGTTTGGGTTCGGCACGAGCGACAACTCGGGAACTGCCACCGTCACGGCATCGCCTCCAACGAGGTTGTTCATCTGGGAATTCACGGGGGCGGTTAAACCGCGACTTCCTCGGCGGCGACGCCAGCCATCTTGTTGCGTGCTTCTCGTTCGATTTTCAACTGGTTGGATATCTCAATTGCCTGCAGAATCTCTGACTTGCTGAATTTGCGCAGGATTTCGATGTTCGGCATGACGCAGTGGCCTCCGATGATTCCCGGGAAGTATTTCACCGAAGGGAAGAAATTGATTTCATCGTAGAAGGAGATGACTTCTTCATAAATCGCACCGGTCCGGTCGCAATATCTCTCAAGTTCCTGTGCCCAGGCGATCATCAAGCCGAAGTACGTAGTTTCGGTAAGCTTTGCGAGCTCGGTGGCCTCGGGAGACGACAGTATTCTAGTGCGCAATCCCAGCGACTCGAAATGCGCGGCGGCATGCTGGGCAGCTGCAGGGGTAGTTGACCCCACGAATTTGGTGTATTTGCACAGATCTTCGAGCATCCGCGCATGCTTGCCGCGAATTGGGCTGTTAACAATCGCAGTTCCCGTACGGTCAGCAATCAACCGCGTTGTTCCGACGGCAACGGTGCTGTTGATGACTGTTATCTTCGGCCTAAACATCTCAATGTAACGTGCCGTCTCTCCCACGAAGTCCCGGATCTGAAACGGGTAGCACACATGCAGGATTTCAGTCTGCTCAACTTGGTGCTGCGAAGGCGCAATATCCACGCCAATCGCACACTGATGTTTCGATATGAGGTCAAAGAGGGGCTTTCCAACCTCACCGAGTCCGACGACAACCACGCAATTCTTATCTGTCACGGTTTGTGATCCTCCTGGGATACATTGGGTCAGGCACAGCCGAGGTTCTCACCAACGGTCACTTTCGATGGATTTTAGCGTGCGGGAGGCGACTCGTTCTGGCGAGCGGAATTTGTGCTCACGATCAAAATTCGACTGGTCTGCCATCAGCTACACCGGCCAGTATCGAGTGCAATCTGGCGCGCGAATTCACAAGAAAAGTGATAATGTCATGCGGCAATACACCCATGAGACCGCGGTACAGTCTCAGTTTGACTACTGCTGCCCCTTTTGGGGTCAGAGGAACATAATAGCGCGGCACGACAATTTCTTCGAACCCATGGCGAATCTTAAACTCCCGCAAAGATGTATGCCGTTTATTGCCATGATTGAACTGTCCGAACATCAGGTGCGAGAGCTTCTTCTCTATGCAGAGTTCGACAGCCTTAGCCATAAGGGCATTCGCCGGCCTCTTATCATGGTGGCTTGTTTTCGGGAGGAATGTTAATATCGAAGCCTTATCCCCCAGATAAATCAGCTTAATAACACCGATCAGCTCGTTTTCATAAGAAGCGCAAATATAGTCGCTCCGGTCAAGAAACGCCTGCTGGTCTTTTGTGACCTGTTCGAGCGTCTTACCATAATGCCAAAATCTCTTTCCTTGTCGTATCGGGGCGTCGTTATTCAGATCGCGGAGACCCCGAATCAGGTTCTCATCAAGCTGCTTCACCTGAACCACGACACCTCTCTTCTCTGCTCTTCGGACATTCTTGCGAGTTTCCTTCGGAAGATGTTCCCACCACTGGGCAAACGTGGCAAGGCGAACCGCAGCGATACTGTCCCATTCCATGGGGTACTGATATTTGGGCAGTGTCATGGGAACTTTCTGGGCAAAGCTCAGAAGATCCGCAGAAAGGTCAGATGACCCTTTAAGGAGTTGCACGCACGACTCAGGCTCATTGAGCTCCGTTTCCAGCCAATCTTCGGATTCAATGCGTGCGATTCGTATCCATCGTCCCGTGACAATGATGTTGTTGCCATTGACGTTCGATGCAGGAACTGTGTGCCACTTCCCTTTAACTGAGATTTCAGCAGTCTTCGTGTGAGGGTTCATTTCTCAGCTTTCCCGTTAACTGCAGTTACCAAGTCTCGTGGCGGCAGACAATGCAAGAGCGAGAACAGCGCACCGCGCGGTCGAGTCTCGATTCAAGTGCGTGTTCTGCAGCACCGTGACAACTACGTATAGGAGCATGGAATTCTATTCGCGAAACGGGACCCTCCTCTTATGCAGTCAGTTCGGCGAACTCTCCGGAACAGCCTTCGCGAACCACTGGCTTGATAGAAGCTCCGGAGGTGAAGGCCTGAATTTCTTCAGCCACTCTTTCCTGCTGTTCCGGCGTGAGTTGCGGGAACATTGGCAGAGAGACGATTTCAGACGCTACGCGGTATGCCACGGGGAAGTCTGCTGAGTTGTATTCGAGCCACGCGTAGGCCTTCTGCATATGAAGGGGAACGGGGTAGTGGATTCCCGTGCCAATGCCTGCACTTTTCAGGTGCCGCATCATTCCGTCGCGGTCTGCGGTGCGGATCACGTACAGATGATATACAGCACGTGACCAGGCAGGTTCGTAGGGGCACGTGACGGCTTCATTGTCAGCGAGAAGGCGATTATATTCGGTCGCTCGCTCTCGGCGCAGCGCGTTCCACTTCGCCAGATGCGCCAGTTTCGCCTGCAGGAGGCCCGCCTGGATTGCGTCCAGCCGACCGTTATAGCCCTCCACGTCGTGATAGTACTTATGTGCCTGACCGTGATCGCGCAGCATGTGCATCTTCGCCGCAACCCCGCTATCGTTCGTGGTGGCGGCGCCGGCTTCCCCACACGCGCCTAGGTTCTTGCCCGGATAAAAGCTGAAAGCAGCCGCACGGCCCATCGAGCCGGCCTTCATCCAGCGGTTCAGGTGCCGAGAGAAGTATTCCGCCCCGTGCGCCTGACAGGCATCCTCGATCACTGTGAGACCGTATTGATCGGCGAGCCGGAGAACACCGTCCATGTCGGCCATCTGGCCATACAAGTGCACCGGCACCACAGCGGTTACCGGCCGATTGCTGCGCGTGCTGATCAGCGCGCCAGAATCATCCCGCGTGCACTGCTCTTCCAGATACTCCTGCAGCCTTTCGACGGACAGGTTATAGGTCTGCTCGTCGATGTCGACGAACTCGGGAAGAGCTCCGGCCTGAGAGATCGCTTCCGTCGTAGCGATGAAGGTGTGGGGCACGGTGATTACCACGTCGCCGCTTCGGACGCCGCATGCCATCAGGGCAAAGCGGAGTGCGTCTGTGCCGCTGCTGACAGCAACAGCATGCTGCGCACTGCAGAAGGCGGCAAACGACTCTTCAAATTCTTCTACCATGGGGCCGCCGATGAAGCCGGCGGTCCGCAGAGCCTTGTGAAAAACTCCCGTTAGCTCCTGTTCCAGCTCCACATGCGGAGTAACTAGGTCGAGAAAAGGAATGTTGCTAGAGACGGACATTGGAACCCTCCACACTTGATTGGATATATCGCAGGATCCTGGCCGGATTTCCCGCCACGATCGCGTTGGGGGGGACATCTTTGGTAACTACGCTGCCGGCCCCTACAATGGCGTTTTCGCCGACACTGATATTGCAAAGGAGGGTGGCACCGGAGCCGATGGACGCACCCTTTCGTACGATCGTTGGTTCGACTTTCCAGTCAGATTCTGTCTGCAAAGTTCCGTCACTGGTAGTAGCACGAGGGTAAGTGTCATTGGTGAACGTCACTCCGTGACCAATGAAGACGTTGTTTTCGATGATCACACCCTCGCAGATGAACGTGTGGCTGGATATCTTGCAGTGCTTTCCCACCCTGGCGTTCTTCTGGATTTCCACGAACGCGCCGATCTTCGTTTCGTCGCCAATTTCGCATCCATACAGATTGATGAATCTCGACAGGCGCACATTCGAGCCCAGCTTCACGTCATCGGCGATGCAATTCAGGGAGTTCACAGGTAGACCAGCGCCCCCCTTTTGTTCAGGGAATCTGTCGCCGCCTCCAGCATCTTCACGACACGAAGGCCGGCGTGCCCGTCGTTGTGCGGATCCTGGCCGCTCGAAATGCAGTCAACAAAATAGGAAAGTTCCTGACGCAGAGCTTCCACCTGTTCCAGTTGAGGCGCCCACATGTCTCCGGATCGATAACTCACCAGCAGTTCGTAGACACCCTCACGATTGGTGATGTTGACCCCCTTGTCGTACACTTTCAGTTTTTCATCCGCTTCGAGATCGTTCCACACCAGCATGCGCTTCTCGCCGCCGATCAAAGTGGTACGAACCTTCACCGGGGACAGCCAGTTGACGTTGATATGGGCTATGACCTTATCCGGGAAATAGAGGGTCATGAAGGCCACATCTTCATGACAGTTCAAATGTTTTTGCCCGGTTGCGACGATCGCTTCAGGATTTGCCTGAATGAGGTGATCCATGATGGAAAGATCGTGTGGCGCCAGATCCCAAAGGACGTTGATATCGTGCTGGAAAAGTCCCAGGTTGACCCGGGTGGAATCGTAGTAATAAAGCTTTCCCAGAGTTCCGTCTTCGAGCAGTTGGCAGATTTTCCTCACCGCCCCGGTAAAGAGGAACGTGTGATCCACCATGATTTTGAGGTTTTTTCTGGCGGCGAGCTCAATCAGCTTTTCGCCCTGGGTAATGGTGCTGGTGAATGGCTTCTCAACGAACACGTGCTTGCCATTTTCCAGTGCGGCCTTTGCAATCTCATAATGAGTCCATACTGGAGTGATGACAGCGACCGCGTCGATTTCAGGAGACGCAATCAGTTCCGCAGCGTCCGGTGTGACATGGATACCCGGATACGCCTTTTGTGCGCGATGGCGCGCCGCAGGACTCATCTCCGCGATTGAGACTACTTGGGAACCCTCCAGACTTGCGAGGTTTCTTACGACATTGGGCCCCCAGTACCCGTAACCAACTACACCGAAGTTCACGACGGTTTCACCATTCTTTCAATTCGGCCAGCGACCGGAAATCTGCATTGGGGGGGAGGAGTCAGGCGGAAGAAACTGCACAATCGTCGACAACGAAAATTACGGCAGGAGCGCGTATCAGTAAGCGCCCTTAATGACCGCGCCGGGCGTACGCATCAGTATTTTGAGGTCGAGCCAGGGCGACCAGACCGTGGCATAGTGCAGGTCGAGGCGGACCATATCGTCAAAGGTGACCCGGCTTCGGCCGGTGACTTGCCACAGTCCGGTAATTCCAGGTTTCACCTGAAGCAAGCGACGACGGTGCCACGTTTGATAGGCCGCGAGCTCATAGGGGATGGGAGGTCTTGGGCCGACCAGCGACATATCGCCCCACAGTACGTTCAGGAACTGCGGCAACTCGTCCAGGCTGGTCCTCCGCAGAAGTTTTCCGACAGGTGTGATCCTGCGGTCATGGGCCAGCTTGTAAACGCCCTCGCCATTGCTGTCAAGCGAGATTCGCTCAGCGCTGCCTGCGATCAGTTGCTTCACATAGTCCCTGTGAACGCTGTGATCGTTGTTGACATACATCGAGCGGAATTTCAGGAACGTAAAGCGCCGACCGTATTGCCCCACGCGGTCCTGCTTGAAAAATACCGGACCTCGTGAGGATGCTTTAATGGCCACGGCAATCAGCGCGAAGAGAGGCGCGCAGGCAACAAGCATCAGGAGGCTGCCGGCAACGTCCATGAGACGCTTGAAGCCCAGCATCGTACGCTTTCCGTTGGCAGGACTAACGAGATCCGGATACAAAGCGGGATTACTTGGGTCCCCCGAATCTTCGTGGTTCCAGTCGTCGGGAAAGAAATGGAACGAGATGCTGATTTGACTGAACTGGTCGAACGTCAACTCGTTGCGCAGCGCCGAACTCACTCTGCTCAGGATCGTGCCTAGGGCCGTGCTCCTGTCGGCGATCGCGAGTCCTGTAAACATCACACCGATGACGGTGCGGTCTTTGTACCAGCCGATGACATCCGTCTCCCTGGTCGTTGGCAACAGGGCGGAGATGATGTTATCGAGCGCCTTACCGCTGTTGCTCGCGCTCTGAGGATGGCCAGCTTCGAGCAGCACAAGCAGGAAGGGTTCCTTGGATCGCTCGGTCCTTTTACGCTCGATCGCAATCATCCGCCGGAAGGCTTCTTCGTTCAGGGCCTCGCGATCTCCGGCCGATGCCGAACCCACAAGAAACTCCGTAAGACCTGAAGCATTATCAAAGCGTGAGGTCAAAATCTACTCCTTTCCCGGACCATCATTTCCTAATTGTTGATCGCGGAACAGCGTGCTCATTTGTTCTGTAGGTACTTGGAGATATTCAAAACTACGAGGCGACGGCGGCAACTGCTCCCGGCAGGTAAACCGACTCACAGACGGTCCGGCATATGAATCGAAGAGCTGTTTGTCTTTGGCGAACAACAAATCTGCGGGACCTGTGAAGCACAAGCTGTCTGCGCAATCCACGCGGTGCTCGGTCAATCGCCGCCTGGAAATCATGTAGGCGCAACACCGAGGCCCAACTCTTTCCATGAGACGAATCGTGCCCGGCGGATGGACGAGCGCCAAGGCCTCTCAGTTACCTGGAAAGAACTTCCGTTTTGGCAGCCTCGTGCTCGCAGACGCTCTGTTCGATCCAGTCGCACAACATATGCCCGCACAGAATGTGGCCTTCCTGAATGCGTGCAGTGTCATTCGACGGAATGCAAAGTGCAAAATCTGCGACACTCGCTGCGGCGCCACCGCCTGCTCCGGTGAAGGCTACCGCCGACGCGCCTATATCCTGCGCAGCCTTCAGCGCACCGCAAACATTGGGACTGTTACCCGACGTGGAGATCCCAACAACCACATCGCCCGGCACGCAGAGTGCTTCCACCTGGCGCCGGAAGACGTGTTCGTAGCCATAGTCGTTGCCGATCGCAGTCAGGATTGACGTGTTGGTTGTGAGAGCCAGGGAAGCAAGGCCGCGCCGCTCGCGCCGAAAGCGCCCCACCAGCTCGGCGGCAAGATGCTGGGCATCTGCTGCACTGCCGCCGTTGCCGCACCACAGCACCTTCCGACCGGCGACAATTGCGTCTGTCATGATCACGGCGATCTGCCACAGCAACGGCTGCTGCACAGACAATGCTTCAATCACCCGAAGATGCTCGGCGATCGCCTGATCAAATACCGTGGAGATGTTCGGAGAGTCTGACATGTTGGTTTCTGCGATCTAACCGCAGCCCTGAATGCTTCTGTGTCTTCCTCGCTCGAGACGGAGTCGTCAACCTCAGTCTTCCAGCATCGTCACTCGGGGTCGCAGGGAGACGCAGAGCCCCGATGCGGAACGGGCCGCTACGCTTGCTGACGCCATAGCCGAGTCTTTACCCGCTGCTGTGAATGATATCTCTGGCGAACCGACAGTCGGCGAAGGTGCTTCAGACGTTCAGATCTGCTTACTCGAGCTCGGGATCATCTCAAGTCTCTGCGGACCGCTGCAAGACGCCGACGATTGGTTAGACTAACTGGCGCCGCCGCAAACTCCATCATTCACGAGAGATCTCCGTCTATTGATCAGAGCGGTTGGTCGGCTGTGTAGAACTCTGAGATCGTTTGTAGTAATAATATTCTCCATCCGACGACCTCGTCGATGAGTTCACGATTGCGCCCAGCAGCTTTTGAGGTTCGAGGGCTTCGATCCCCCGGACTAACTGCTTTTTTTCGGTGACTCCCTGCCGCGCGACGAGCAGGATTCCGTCTGCCAGGCGCGCCCAGATGCTTGTGTCAGCCAGAGGGAGCACCGGGGGGGAATCGATGACGACCCAGTCGAACCAGGAGCTCAGCTGCTCCATCAACTCGCTCAATTTAGATGATTGAATTAGCTCGGGGGGATGCGCCGGCGCGTGGCCAGCGGGCAAAATCCAGAAACACGAATCTTCTGCCCGGTAGATGCTCGCCATTATACTGCTCGCGCCACTTAGCCATTCGCAGAGACCGCTCGTCGACGTCAGGTCGAAGAGTTGCGTCAGTGACGGCCGTCGCACGTCCCCTTCCAGCAGCAGGACCTTCTGCCGTCTTCCTTCTCCGAGCGTGCAGGCCAGGTTAGCCGCTATCATGCTTTTGCCTTCTTGCGGAACGGTGCTGGTGATGAGAAGCTTCTTCATCGGCCGCTCGCGGCGCAGACTCTGGAGCCGCACACCCAGCAGGCGAAAGGCCTCTGCCGCGGCGCTCTCTTTGTCTGTGAGGCACACCAAGGTGCTTTCGATGGGAGGCGAAAGTCGAATTGTCCTGAATTTATTAAGGACTGCGTTCTGTTCGTCGGAGGATACGGCCAAGCCCGCCGAAAGCTCTCCGGGTATGGGTTCGTTCGGAGCGAGATCATGGAGTTGCGACAGCGAGTCGTGCTCCGCGTTTTGTATCGCGTCGAGTTCCTCCGAGCGGACCTCGGACCTCCATTGCAGGGCTGCCTGTCGTTCCGCGCGCTGCAGAAGCTCCGTGGCTCCGGAGAACGCGGTCCCGTTGGCGCCGGCCCGTTCGGCCTCCGATTTTTGCAACGCATCAAATATGTTGCTCATGTCTACATCTCAACCTTGGTCGCATCCGCGCCCTCGGGAATACCCGAGTCGTTGTTCGTCGCCGCAGGCCTGCGCAAGTTGGCAAAGAGATCAAGCAGTACGTCGGTCGCGCGCCGAATTTCCGCCTCGCTGTGGCGTCCAGTGTTTCCGGCCTCGCGCGAATAGACGACATCAAGGCGGAATTCGCGCGCCACGTCTTCGATGAGATCCGGAGTCACGGCAGCCTGCTGTCTCGCATAGGCGGCAATGAGCGCATTCTCGCAAATGGTATTGATCAGGCGAGGTAGTCCTTTCGAGTGCCGGTACACTGCCGCAACCGCATCTTGCGGAAAGAGAGGATCCCGGTGCGCTTCGGCCCCCGCAATTTGCAGACGCTGCGCGATATACTCGGCTGTTTCTTCGCCATCCAGCGGTCCGAGCTGAGCACGCAGAGCGATTCTCTGCTTGAGCTGCCGCAATCCCAGAGAATCGAGCTTCTCGTCGAGTTCAGGCTGCCCAACCAGGACGATTTGGAGGAGTTTGTCGTCGGTCGTCTCCAGGTTCGACAGGAGACGAATTTCTTCCAGAATGTCCTCGGAGAGATGGTGCGCTTCGTCGACAATGAGGACCGTGGTTAGTCGCTTTGCTCCTCGCGCCACGAGGAACTGGCCAAAATCGAGAAGCAGTTCGCTCTTATTTTTGCCGGATGCGGCGAGGCCGAAGTCGGAAAGAATGTATTGCAGGAACTCGGTTGGCGAGAGACGGCTGTTGAAGAGATAAGCGTATGCGATGTCCTTGCTTTCTTTGAGTAGCCGCAGCAGACAGCGCAGAAGAAGAGTCTTGCCAGTGCCCACTTCTCCCGTGACAACGACGAATCCTTTGTGCCACCGGACACCGTAATACAGGGCTGCCAGGGCCTCATTGTGCCGTCTGGTAGAAACGAAACAAGTAGGATCCGGCGTGAGGTCGAACGGATTGCGCGCGAGATTGAAAAAGGCTTTGTACATGGGTACGCGAGCTCTACGCGTGCAGATAGCTAAAGGCGGAACCGGCCAGAATGGTCAGTACCACCAGGGCGGTCATCGCCCAGCCCAGAACGACTCTCCTCTTTTTCCGCTTCTCGTCCGCGGGCCTCAGAATCTCCGGTATTTCCGAAATCACTGTGGTGGGCAACAGTTTTTCGATCGCTCCATCGCTGCGCAGGCGATCATCAAAGAACTCCAGCAGAGCCACAACCAGAACTCCAAGCGCCAGCCCTGCGCCCAATCCAGCCTGGCACATTTTCAGGCGATTGGGGAAGTCCGGCCTGAGCGGCAGGCTGGGTGGGTCGAGCATGGTGAACCGTTCGCCCTCCTGCATCTGCTCCATGCTGGTGGCCATTTGCGAATCGCTTTCCTTTTTCAGCAGGTCATTATAGTTTGCCTGAGACTGTTCGTAACCACGAGTTAGATCGGCCAGCTGCTGCTCGACCGCGGGGGCCTGGCTCAGGCGTGCCTGAAAATCGTTGATTCTCGACTTCAGGCTGGCAATCGACTGCTCGCGACTGGAAATCTCCAGTTCCTCGCCATGCAACTGGCTCTGCAATTGCAAAAGCGGTGCATTTTGCGCGGGGTCGACCACTTCCTGCGCGCCGGCGCCGGTTGTCTGGTCCTTGCCGCCAGCGGCGCTCTTGAGGCTGGCGATGAGGTGCTCGCGTGTCTTTTCCGTGGTGGCGATTTCCGCTTTCACTTCCTGAACTTCCGGATATTGGTCGGTATATCGCGTCTTGAGATCGGTGAGCTTCGACCTCAATGTGTCGAGCTGCTGGTCAATCGCCGCCAATCCGGTAGGAGCTCCTGTGGCCGACCGGGTCGTCCCCTGAACAGCCCGGTACTGCTCGATCAGGGACTGATAGTAGACGCGCTGCTGTTTCGCGGCATTCAAAGCGTCCTGTTCGTTTTGCAGCTGTGACTGAAGCCCGCTCAGTATCTGGAGATTGCTCGTTTCCTCGGTCGGCAACTCCCCTTCATGGGCTGCCTGGAATGCCTTAACCTTTGCATCCTGATCTGCAAGACTCGTCCGCGCACTCGCGAGCTGGTTCTCAATGAACGCAGTAGTATCTTCGGACTCCTGCTCGCGGACTCTCGTGTTTTCGTCAATAAACAGGTTCGTCAGGTCGCCGGTTACCTGCTGCGCGATATGAGGATCCGTCGCCGAGTAATAGATCCTGAACGCCGTGATGGCCTCATTCTGTGGATCTCTCACCAGCTCGATATCGATGTCTTTGCGCATCAGGTCGACTCTCTCGTCCGGTGTGCGCGCACCGTGCTCATCCCTGTAAAGATGCAGCTTGTCGATGATCAGAAGGAGGCGCGTTCTGCTCAGAATTTGCTGAGTAATGCTTTGTAATCTGTCCTGAAGGTCGTCGTTGACGTTGGGCACGACGTAGTTCTTGGGCATCGTAGGCTCTTCCACCAGGATCAGCGTCTGTGACTTGTAGCGCGCCGGCAGGACCCAGCTGGATCCCCATACGAGCAGCCATCCGCCCAGCAGCAGAATCAGGAACAGCATATGGCGCCGGCGGACTATATCGAGATAGCGCCCGATGTCAAAGGACTGCGTCGGTTGTTGTTCTTCGAAGTCTCCAGGCATAGCTATCTTCCAAGGGGTCGCATGAACTGCCAGTAAATCGAGATTGTCTCGCGATCGCTGTCCGGATTATCGGATATCGCCACAATGCCGCTGTAACTCTGATGCGCTCGAAGGTACTGGAAGCTCATCCTGAGATTGCTCGAAAGAGAGTGTTCCAAGCTGGCGGTTCCGGAAACAGTGTGGCCTCCCTGAAGTCCGCCGAACAGAAACGGAGTCACAGATTTGTTGATGGAGTAGTTTCCGCCGACTCCGACGGTCCATGTACGCGACATCTGCCAGCGCGTCGTAGCATTGGCGCTTCTCGTATGAAAGGCTCCCAGTAGCCCTCCGCCCCCTGTCACCGACTGCGAATAGCCGGCAGAGAAGCTGGTGTGCATGCCCTGCCAACCCATGCTGGCCGAAATCGAGGGACCCCACGAAGCGGAGGTGGGTAAAGAAGTTTGCGTGACCTGGTAGTGTTGGGGGCCGCCTGACGCCGAGAGTGAGAAGCTTTTCATAAGATAGATGGTGTAAAAACCGGATATCGCGTGCGTCTGCGTGTCGCTCTGCGCGTTCGTCGGATATGCCAGAGTATCCGAGTAATTATAAGTGACGCCCAGGTACTGATTGCTCGAAAGGCGACGGTTATAAAATGCCGAACCATCCCGCGAACTCGAGTCGTATAGCCCAGTCACCTCGGCTGGATTCGGATAATGCAGGGTCGAAGTCGACCCGGAGGCCCCGATCATACTGCTCCTGCTGGTTTGCAGGGCGAACTCCGCGGCCGCATTATTGGTCAGGCGCCGCGCAAATGGCGGCGTAATCCCTGGAGTTGAAGTTGGAGGGGAGCCTGCAACCGAGCCATCAGGCTCTGTGTCCGTCAGGCCGGAGACGGTCGAGCTGTCAACGAAGCTGTCGTTGGCGGAAATTCTGGAATGAGGGGTCAGGCGAAACTGGTACGCCACAGATGCGTTTTCATCCACTTCATCCAGCTCACTCGTAGGCTGATAGAACGTAAACCCAGGACTGTAACTGACAGTCGTATGTTGCCGCGGAGTGGTCTGGTCAAGAGCCATCGTGGGAAATATCGAAAAGGTTGTTTCTGCCAGCGGAGTTCCCCCGTTGCCTGCATAGAAATTGTTGATATAGCCCGCATTGAAGGCGACCCCGCCCCGAAGATAGTTGGATCGTACTTCAGCCCCTACCGCGGTCGGGTAGGTTTCACCGTTGATGGGCGGGGGCGTCATCATCTGGCTGTCATTCGTCTGGCTGGAAACCTGGTCGGCTCCGCTGTCTACCTGGGAATACGCCGGGATCGCCACGACCAATGCGAAGATCAGACATATCCTTGTCAGCATGGACAGATGCTCAAGGCACGACGATCGTGTCGTGCGCTTCGACCCTGATATTTTCCTCAGGATGTTTCCCGCGAATAACATCTTTGTAGTTAAAGGGGATCCGCGATTCACCGCCGCCAGGTTTCTGCCGCAGGATGTATATGTTCTTCTGCTTCGCAAAATCCTGAAATCCACCGGCCAGTGCGATGGCGTCCAGAACGGTGGTCGTGGTGGTCAGCGGGAACGAGCCCGGCTTCGCCACGCGTCCCAGTATGTTGAACTTCTGGCTGTTCATCTGCAGAACCATGACAGTAACTTCCGGCTGCGTAATATAGGCGCGCAGCTTCTCGGCAATGGCTTCTTCCAGTTGCAGCGGAGTTCGTCCCGTCGCCTGGATTTCCCCAATCAGCGGCAGCGAAATCTTTCCGTCTGATCGGACGGGGATGGTCTGTTTCAAATCCGGCTCTTTCCAGACGTTGATCCCGATCTCGTCGTCGTTACCGATCACGTAGTTATCGTCGTGCGGTTTTGCTGTCGAGGTCGCCTCCGACCCTTGTGCTGCGCGGGCCGCGGCTATGCCGGGGTCCGGCTGATCCTGTCCAGTGTCGGTCTGGCCGAGCAGAGATACCGCGAGGAATACGAACAGGAACCCGACGCTGATGAGACGATCCGTTCTGAGCTTCATAACAACTCCATCCAGGGGCGCGAATGGACGCAGACCCCCTGCTCGCCTGCCTTTAGTTCGCGGTCGCTGCGGAATGCAGCTTCCTGCCTTCCATGCCCCATTGGCCAGTGGCTGGAGGCATGGGCTTTGGGAAGGTCCCTGTCCCGGCAGGCAGATCCTGCGACAGCCCAACTGACGGCCTCCGCGTTTCAACCGGCTCCACATCTGCAGCGTCGATCTCAACGCCCACGGATTGCGCCAGCATATCCACGGAAAGCACTAGCCGATACAAATTCTTCTTGCGCACAAGGATTCCCTCGACACCCTGAAGGGAACCTCGCTTCACGCGTACCCGTTCACCGCATTTCAGGAACGGGTGGGGTTCTACGCGAAAATTTCCGTTGATGGTCCTGCGGACGGCCTCGATTTCTTCGTCCGGGATCGTTGCGACCTGTTCGCCCCGGCAAAGAATCATGTGAATCCCGGGCGTTGTCAGGATCTGCAGGCGCCGCTCCAGTCCGCCGCGAACAAACACATACCCTGGAAACAGTGGCAGAGACAACAGCTTGCGTCTGTCCTTCCAGCGCCGTACAGATTCGTACAAAGGCAAAAATACCTCGAACTCCTTGGCTGTCAGCATCTCCGCTACGACCTTTTCGTGCTGATGGCGGGCATAGAGCGCCCACCATGACGACAGTTCCTGGTTTCCGGCGCCATTGATCGGTGCAGCCAGCATCTCGTCCTCCGCTCCGTTGCCTGCAAAGTTCAAGCTGAGTTCCAAAGAACGAAGACATAGCTTCGCCCTGTGAGCTACATCGCCCATTTTCTCTGCACGACGCGGACCTCGGGCCGTCAGACAACGAGTCTGAGGCCGGCGATCCGGTGTATTCGTTACAACAAATCCAGCGCGATCTAAGGCGGGGGGAGAGTCGCTAGTCTAACCGTCGATTGCTGCCGGTTGATAAATCTTTGGCTAACTCCTCTTTCCTGCTCATCTGCCGCAGGAAGCGCGAATGGTCGATCCGGGCAGCGACGACCACCTCGCCGCCTGGAACCTCACATTCTGACGCCCTGACAACAGACCCTCGGCAAAGAACTTCCGCCGCACATTCGCCGTTCAGTTCGATCGGAAGAAAAAACCTCATCTCAATTACCGTGTCGGGTTTCAGATAATGCGTAGTGCGGATGCGAACGCCCGTGATGCTGATGTTCTCCATCACACCCTCGCGCCATTCCCTCTCGCCCCGAACCCGGTACCGCAAAACCGTGCCGATGTCATACCGGCGGGCCCGGGCAACTCCGTTCTGCGAGCCGTTCACGGTTCCTTGCAAACCCATCCCGTCTCCTGTCTGTATGCGGGCTCAATCTCGCAATTTTCCAATCGCGAGAATCCAAGGCTACGCGAGGCGCTGAGGCGGCTCAATGGCCCAACAGTACTATGGTCATGTCCCTGCGTGGTGCTATAAAGGGGGGAGCTTTGGGGTGTTACTAGTGCGCACGCCATGCAGGGGAATAGGTAACTATGGAGTAGAAGAGAGTTACTGATAGCGCTCTCGTATATTGTTACCTACAGTAAGGCACAATCAGTTCGGAGGCCCGCTTCCTCAGCCGCTCGCGCAACGGATCGGCATCGTGACCGGCGTCAGCGATATACGCCTTCTTCTATCTCGCCTGCTCTTGGATCACCCTCAGGCAGCTATAGAAATATCCTCTCGGGGCGAGGATGCCTGGGGGATGGAAGATATCAGGAAGCGGCCTCAGTGAGACGGTGATTCACAGCGAACAGCGCCAGCTCGAGGCGATTGGAGACGCCGAGCTTATTGAAGATATTGCTGATATGATGCTTCACTGTCTGCTCGCTGATCGAGCATCTTTGCGCAATATCCGGGTTCGAATATCCGGCTACCACCAGGGTGACAATTTCCATTTCGCGCGGTGTGAGGCCGAACTCTTTGGAACGGCTGGTCGGTTCGCCGGGCGAGACTGTGCGCAGCGCCCGCACCAGATCGGATACACTCTCGCGTCCCACCCAATATTGCCCCGCCATGACGCAGCGAATGCTGTCGAACAGCCGCTGCGTGGTAGATTCCTTCAGGATGACGCCGTAAGCGCCGAGTTTCAAAGCGCGAACGATCTGATCCTTGTCGATGGATGCGGTCAGCACCAGTGTGCGAATGGGGATTTGGGATGCCGCCAGCTCACGGAGGACTTCCATGCCATCCTGGCGGGGCATGGCAAGATCCAGCAAGATGACGTCTGCCTGGGTCTTCCGTGCCAGCGCAACCAGCATTTCGCCGTCCGGGGCTTCGCCAACCACTTCAAACCCCTCTTCCGATTCCAGCAACTTGCGCAGGCCGTCCCGAAAGAGTGCGTGGTCATCGGCAATGAGAACGCGAATGGGAGATGGAGAAACCCTGGCGAGAGAAGCCATCCTCGAAAATCCTCACGGACGCTCCAGAATTGTGGCGGAGCGGTGCCTGGTTGGGTTGGTGTCACGGCTCTCTGTGCCTGGACCTCAGGTAACTGGCCGCTGGTGTTGAACTGGAGCCAGTATATAGCCGTTAATTCAGGTCTGAATACCTCTTTTGTTGCACTTTCCTGCAACCCGGAATCTGCGAACGGCAACATGGAGGTTCCTATCCCGGGGGAATCTACAGCGAAAGAGGTGCACCAGGTGAACCGGAAATGGCGCTTGACCCTCGCACCAACCACGAGCATAATCAAAGCGCTTAGCCTGTCCCCCGGGCCCAAAGCGACTCAATTGCAGACCGCGAGCTGGTGGTCGACGAACATTACGGATGCGCGTCCCTGTGTGAAGCGGTTTTGCAATCGGTCGATCATGGCGGAACTCGACGGCATAACGCAAATGCCGCGCCATCGCTCCTTTTTTGCCGACGGTTCCGATGCGGAGAGCCACCAAGATGCGCCTGGGGGCGTTGCGAGCCAAATCAGATTTGGGAGCGCTGCTGCCGTTTGGCAAGGCGCTGTACCGGGAGCAGGCGCTCGCCATCTTCCGCCTCATCGCCGCGCTTAGCTTTGTCGGGGTGTTTCCCCTCATTCGTCCTCTAACAGGCAATCACGAGTTCTGGGCCTGCGTGATTCTTTTCGGTTATGCGCTGGTGAGCCTGATCATCCTAGCGCGCGTTTTTCTTGCCGGCGCGAACTCGACGGCATTTTTGATTTTTGTTCACACGTCGGACTTGGTCTGGCCCTCGCTCATCTGCCTGTTCACAGGCTGCGCGAGAAGTCCTTTTCTGCTGCTGTTCATCTTCGCGCTGCTCGCCGTGCCCTACCGGCGAAAGTCGCTCGAAACCGTGCTGATTGCGCTGTTCAGTGTTCTCATTGTCCTCACTGAAAGCATCCTCGCGAACCTGCCGGTCTTCGCGCACCTTGAATTAAGCCGCAGACCTCTGCCGGCCGGGCCATTTGCCGTGAAGGCCGCGCTGCTGCTGGTGGTCGGTGGATTTCAGGCCTATACAGCGTACTGGGCAGAGAGGGAACAGCAGGCGTACGCCACGCGTTCCATCCTGAGGCGCCTGCATGCCAGCGCCGGGGTTGAGACCAATCTGCGGGAGATCCTGCCCGCCATGATGCAGGTTTTCGAAGCCAAAAGGATCGTGCTGGTCCTAAGGAATTCGACCACCTGGCGGGTATTCCAGTGGGGTACGAGCGATACGGCCACGGGGCATCCGATCAGGCGGGAAGTGGCGTTCGCAGAGGAGGATCAATACTTCTGGCCCATGCCCGCCGAGTGCATTTCAGTCGCTTGTTCCAAAAACAGTCACGGCGGCGATTTCCTGGCTCTGAACCGCCAGGGGTCGCGAGCGCAGGTGGATACGCAGGCTTTGCGGCGGTGTTTCCTGTGGGAGGAGTCGTTTCACACGATTCTGGCGACGAGCCTGCAGTTTGGGAGCGAATGGACCGGACGCATCTTCCTCGTGGACGCGCCCTGCGCGGCCGGGCGTGAGTCGTGTCTGCGGCTGCTGCAGCAAATGGTCGATGAGGTAGGTCCGGCCGCCTACAATTTCTATCGCTGGCAGCACACCAGCGCGCGCGTGCGAGCGGTGGAGCGGCAACGTCTGGCCCGCGATCTGCACGACGGAGTGGTGCAGTCGCTGATCGCCACGGATTTGCAGCTTGAGCTGCTGCGACGCAGGAGCGCGCAGCACGAAGCGCCGTTTCGGCGTGAGGAGACGATGCGGGAAGTGCAGGATGTCCTCCGCACCGAGGTGCGCAAACTGCGGGAGCAGATCGAGCAACTCCGCTCGAGTGCGCAGCGGCGTCCGGTTTTGCCGAGTCTGGCGGAGATGCTGGACAACTTCCAGCGAGAAACCAGTATTGTGACGACCTTTGCGTTCGACGTGCAGGAAGAATCCATCCCCGACAGAGTGTCCGGAGAGATCGTTCATATCGTCGAAGAGGCGCTGAGCAACGTCAGAAAACACAGTGGAGCGCGCAAGGTCGAGGTGCGCATCACATCCCACCAGGATGCCTGGGAGGTGATGGTGCAGGACGACGGGTGCGGCTTCGATTTCAGCGGACGGCTGTCTCTGGCGCAACTGGAAGCGGAGCAAAAGGGGCCGCGGGTGATCCGCGAGCGGGTGCACTCGGCAAATGGCCAACTGACGCTCGAGTCCTACCCAAACTGGGGCACCCGGCTGAAAATACGACTGGCTTCACATTCGTGAATGCGACTGCCGGTGCGGCCCGGGTGCGTGTGTAGCCCCGACCATCCTCTCGAGTTCGATGGCGGAGATGCAGCGCTCATTGGGCGCTCGGTTCGCGTGAACCTCCCGACAGCATGGCTACGGAATCGTCACAGTATATGCGTTGGATGGAGCGCTTTGAGTCCCGCTCGCGTCTACGCTCGTGACGTAGTAGGTGTAAGCGGTTCCGTCCGCAACCGTCGTGTCCGAGTAGGCTGTCAGGCTGTCGACCGTCGTGTTGAGCAATTCGTAGGAAGAGCCCCCGCTGACCTCGCGATAGATTTTATAGCCGGTCACCGGTACCGTCGGGTTCGCCGGAGCTTCCCAGCTCAGGTCTACTTGATACGCCGCCGCCTGTCCCGTTCCGCTCAGAGCGATGGCCGCCGTCCCTGCCGTGGTGTTGGTGGTCAGGCTCACTGTCCCGGTCACCGCGCCCGCTGCCGTCGGGTCGAATTCAATGTTCAACGTCGCAGTTTGCCCCGGGTTCAGGGTCAGCGGGAAGCTCACTCCCGACATGCTGAAGCCGGTTCCCGTCACCGCGCCCGCGCTGATGATCAGCGGCGCCGTCCCCGATGAGGTCAGCGTCACCGACTGTGTCGCCGGGGTCTTCAGGCCCACATCGCCGAATGCCACCCTCGTCGAGTTCAGCGTCAAACCTGGCACGGCCGCGCCCAGCTCGATCGCGCAGGTCTTCTTCACTTCCCCCGCGGTTGCTGTCAGCGTGGCCGTCTGCGCTGTCGTCACCGACGATACCGTCGCGCTGAAGCCTGCCGTCGTCGCTCCCGCCGGCACCGTCACCGACCCCGGCACCGTCACGGCGCTGCTGCTGCTGGACAAGCTCACTGCCAGCCCGCCCGTGCCTGCCGCCGCCGTCAATGTCACCGTGCAGGCATCCGTTCCCGTTCTCGTCATCGATCCGCTGCTGCAGCTTAGCCCACCCAGCTGTCCCGCCGTTGCCTGTCCTGTTCCGCTCAGAGCGATGGCCGCCGTCGCCGCCGTGGTGTTGGTGGTCAGGGTCACAGATCCGGTCACCGCGCCCGCCGCAGTCGGGTCGAATTCAATGTTCAGTGTCGCTGTCTGCCCCGGGTTCAGGGTCAGCGGGAAGCTCACTCCCGACATGCTGAAGCCGGTTCCCGTCACCGCTCCCGCGCTGATGGTCAGCGGAGCTGTCCCCGATGAGGTCAGCGTCACCGGCCGCGGTGTAGCCGAGCTGTTCACCGTCACATCGCCAAAGCTCAGACTGCTGGTGCTCAGCGTCAGTCCCGGCACGGTCGCGCCCAGGTCGATCGCGCAGGTCTTCTTCACTCCCCCCGCGGTGGCCGTCAGCGTGGCCGTCTGCGCCGTCGTCACCGACGATACCGTCGCGCTGAAGCCTGCCGTCGTCGCTCCCGCCGGCACCGTCACCGACCCCGGCACCGTCACGGCGCTGCTGCTGCTGGACAGGCTCACTGCCAGCCCGCCCGTGCCCGCCGCCGCCGTCAATGTCACCGTGCAGGCATCCGTTCTCGTCATCGATCCGCTGCTGCAGCTCAGCCCACCCAGCACTCCCGCCGTTGCCTGTCCCATTCCACTGGACGCTTGCCCGGTTCCGCTTAAGCTGATCGTCGCCGTGCCGCCTGAGGATGCGTTGCTGCTCACCGTCAGCGTTCCGGTGTCCGCTCCCGGCGTTGCCGGGTTGAAGTGCAGAGTCACGCTGTAGGAGCCGCCCGCGGCCACGGTAACCGGCAGACTGACTTGTGCAGCGGAAAAATATTGACCTGTCACGGAAACTCCAGAGATCTGAAGCGGCACCGTACCTCCGTTCGTGACCGAAACGCTGGCACTGGCAGTCTGGCCCACCGGTACCGTCCCAAACGAAACGGCGCTGGCGGAAACTCCCAGTGTTGCCACTCCCCCGCCGTTACCTGTGTTTCCCGTACTTCCAGTGTTGGTTGGGCCGCCTGCACTGGCCCCGCAGCCGGACAGACCGGCCGTAAGGAGGCACGCCATAAGAACCGCAACCCACGCGCTGCTCCGCGCGACCCGGGAATGACTCAGCCCGCAACACTCGTTGAGTCGCGGTCGGTCAACAAAAAGGAATAAAAACCCTAAGATTCCAGTTCCAAAAAGAAAAACAGAAAAAAACATGTACACAGCACCAACCTCTTGCAAAAGTCCCAGGCTTCAACACCGCGAATCCAACCATCTCGAGTAGAGCGAGAGCCTGCGAGCCTCAAGAGGTGGGCAAAAGCTACTTTTCTGCCCAAGCCGAGGGTTACCTTTGGTCAGAAGTACGAGAAATCGACGGCAGTTTAGCATCGGTGAGCATGTAGATGGCCCACTTTCTCATTACTGGCTGTGACTTTCGTGTTACGCGAATAAGCATCTGTAAATAAAACATTTACAAGCGTAATCCGTCACAATAGCGTCGATGAGGTGCTTTCAATTCGGACAAAAGTTACACACTAAATGTCAATTTTGCACGCTTCAGTAATTCCCAGGAACTGTTACTTCGGGGTCAGGTTGGCCCCTCGGGGATCCTCACGCCTGGCGGAACGAGCACTCAGGGGCTAATCCACTATTCGGAGGCCATCTTGTCTGGTTCCGAATTGCAGGTCGCCGCGAGGAACTCCGCTTCAGCGCCGGCCTTCTCTCAGTCCGTCCCCTGCGAAATGGTCACCGAGCAGATGCCGGACGGAGCACTTTCATCTCCTGAAGCGTCGGGACTCTCTGCGAAAAGTGGCGGGCGTACCGTTCGCGACGGTGGTGCCCGAATTGGGCGCCTGGAAGTGTACACATGAATTCAAATGCGCATAGGTCGAGCTGCCACTGGGTCCATGGGTGATCCTCAATCGGATGCATGCGGCAAATGGCCAACTCACGCTGGAGTCCTGCCCGAACTGGGTGCTCGGTTCAATCTACGACTGCCCTCGCGTCCCCTGCGCGGTGGAAGTGCAGAGGCGGCTTGCGGCGCAAGTTCAGTGAGCGCGGGAGCCTGTATATTTGAAAGAAGATGGCTTCGCGAGCGCAGACCCCCGTACAACAACAAACCAAGAGCTCCACGTATTCGGCACTCCTGCTGGGGTGGCTGATCCCCGGCGCAGGACATCTGCTGACGCGGCACTGGGTGCGCGCCTTGCTGCTGTTCCTGGTAATTACGGCGATGTTCGTGCTGGGGCTGGCAATGCAGGCCAAGGTCTACACGCCAAATACCGGTGAGCCGCTGGACATGCTGGGGTTTGTCGGGGACATTGGGACGGGCGTTCTATACATGATCGCGCGCATCTTCAGCCTGGGGCAGCCCACCGTGCAACTGGTGACGGCCGACTACGGAACCAAGTTCGTGGTGGTGGCGGGGTTGCTGAATTTTATTGCCGCGGTGGACGCGCACAACCTCCGGATTGGGAGGAAGGTTTAGGTGTACGCGCCTTCCCACTTCACGGCCGTCCTGCTCTTTGCCACGTTTGCGTCGATCGTGTTTGGGATCACGCAGCGATCTACGCCGAAGGCCATGGTGAAGTACGGGGTTTACTGCTGGGTGCTGTTTGTCGTCTCGGTGATCGCGGCGAGCTGGCTGATGTACTTCATCAGGAAGTAGAGCGCAGCGGTGGAAGCTGCGTGCACTCAGGGCTGGGGCCGACCCCAGCCTTTCGCTTTTTCGGAGGGTCGGGGCCCGGAGTGTCCGGAGTCGCTGCGTCACCAGTAGCCGCGCTCAGATTCTGACCAACTCCTCCTGGATGGCGCCGGTGACGGAGGCCGAGTCAGCGGTGGTCATCATATTGACTTCGCTGCGAATGCCGAACTCGGGCAGATAGATTCCAGGCTCGACCGAAAAGCATGTGAAGGGGAGGATGCGGCGCTCGTCATGCGTCTCGAGATTGTCGAGGTGCGCGCCGTTGCCGTGGAGTTCCGCGCCGATGTTATGGCCGGTGCGGTGAGTGAAGTACTCGCCGTAGCCGGCGTTGCGGATAACCTCCCGGGCGGCGTCGTCGGCGGCAAAACCGGCGATGGGTTGGCGCGCTTCGAAGGCGGTGCGGACAGCGGAAACGGCCGCGTTGCGGGCATCGCGGACGATCGCGAAGATGGTGCGCTCGTGATCGGTGGGGTCGCGCTGCACGACTCCGGTCCACGTAATGTCGTACCAGCAGGAGCCAGGGAAATCTTTGCGCGCCCAGATGTCGATAAGAAGAAAGTCGCCCGAGCGAATGGGGCGGGCGGACTCCGAAGTGGGCTCGTAATGCGAGTCGGAGCTGTTTTCGTTCACGGAGACGTTCGGCCCGTGGTCGGTGGTGAGGCCCTGGCGGCCCATGGCTTCCTTAAACCAGATCATCATCTCGTACTCGGTGGCGGGGTTGTCGGAGCGGGCACGGCTGCCGATGACCTGAAAGCCTTCGATGAGGATGTCGTCGAGCGCGGACTGCGCGGCGAAATGACTGGCGATCTGCTCCTGGCTGAGGACCGCCTGGAACTGGCTGACGAGGTCGGCGGAACTGAGGATTTCTTTGCCGAGGGAGCGGAGGAATTCAACGGTCCCGGCATCGACCATGGAGACATACATGATGGCGTTGTTCGGGGAGTACTGCATGGCGATGCGCGTGAAGGGACCGAGCATGGCGTCGAGGCCGGACTCAAGTTCCTGCCAGGACGAGTAGACGCCTTTGGAGCCGGGGAGGGAGTCGAGTTTGCCGGATTCGATGCGGTGGACAAGCTTGCGAGGATCGCCTACAGCGGGAATGACGTAGTACCAGCGCCGACTGACGAGGCCATGATCGGGCAAGCCGAGGATGGCGGCGGAAATGGGGTCGCGGTGGTGATGGTCGTAAAAGAGCCAGGCGTCAAGGCCGGCCTCGCGCAGCGCGGACTGAATGTTGGAGAGGTCCATGTCGTATAGGGTATAGGGTCCAGGGTGTAGGGTGTAGGGAACAAAGTAACCCCGGTCGATTACGTGGAAAAATATGAGGCGATACCTGCAATTTCTCGAGCGCGGCGCGATGGCTGTGCTGATCGCGGCGATGCTGCTGTGGGTGGTGGATTGGGCCGTGTTTGTGGTGCGCGCGGCACACGGGAATGGCTACGACCAGGTGCAGGTACAGGAGTTTCTGTCGACGGCGCTCAAGGGAAACAAGACGGAATTCGATTATCTGGGGACGGCACAGGTAAGCTGCGCGCGGTCGCTGCTTCCGCACGCTGGAGCATCACCCTGCTGGTGGGTACGCCGCCACACGACTGTTTGGGAGTAAAGGACTGGCCGCCCAGGCGCACGAGCTTCGCCCAGCAACATAAAACTCGGCAGGATATGCGGACCTTCGGGATCGACGGCGATGGCGTAGTCCCGACGGTTCAGCAGAGACTCTTCCTGAGAAAGAAACGGCTGTGGCCGGGAGGATTGTCCTCGAGCGTGCCGAAGACGGAGTACCCGAGGCGCTCGTAAAAGCCGCGGGCCTGGAAGTCGAAGGTGTCGAGGTAGGCGCCACGGCAGCCGCGGCGGACGGCTTCCTCTTCCGCCTGGCGCATGAGCTGCGAGCCAAAACCCCGGTGGCGCAGGGATTCGGGAAGAATCAGCATGTCGACATGGAGCCAGCCGTAGGAGGTTGAGCCCCACAGGCCGCCGACCAGCTGATTTGCATTGGGATCGGTGACGCTGATGACCAGAGCTTTTCCATCGAACGGGTAGCCGGAAGCTGCATTGTTGAAGGCAAGCAGGGGTGCGTGGATGGCCTGGGCGGCGGCCGGATCGGGCTTGTCGAAGAGGGTCAGGACAGGGAGCATCGTTCAGCTCACTTTTTCTGTTCGTGGTATTCCTGCTCGGTGTTGATTTGCCACAGGACGGATTTGTCGATCTGTCCGGCCACGATCTGGTCGACGGCTGTCATGGCGGTGAGCATGGAGTGGTCCTGATTGTTGTACTTGTGCATTCCGTTGCGGCCGACCAGGAAGAGGTTCTCAAAGCGGTCCATATAACGGACGATTTCGTCGAAGCGATCGTAGGAGCCGAAGTAGGCGGGATAGGTTTTCGGGACGCGGACGACGTGGGTGTCGCGTACGTCCGACGCGCGGAGGATGCCGATCTTTTCGATTTCCGCGATGGCGAAGCGGGCCATGTCGCCGTCGGACATTTTCCACAGGTCGTCTGAGTCGTAACAGAAGTACTCGAGGCCGATCCAGACTTTGGAAGGATCGGCAACCATAAAGGGGCTCCAGTTGTTGAAAATCTGGAGGCGTCCGACCAGAACGTCGGGCTCCTGGATGTAGATCCAGGTGTCTTTGAGGGGCGAGCCGTCGGGCTCGGTGACGGCGAGGCGGTCGACGAGCAGGCCGACCGTGATGAAATCGCGGTACATTAGGCCGTCGGCCACGGTGAGAACGCCTCCAGGAACGTCGACGTCAAGGGCGCGGATGAGCTCGCGAACGGGCATAGTGGAGAAAACATAATCGGACTCAAAGTTGTGCGAGGCGCCGTGCGGATCGGTGGCCTGCACGGAAACGACCCGATTGCCTTCCATGCGCAGTCGAGTGACACGCCAGCCGAGACGGACTTCACCGCCCATGTTGATAACCATGTCGGCGACATGTTCCCAGAGCTGGCCCGGGCCGAATTTGGGATAGAGAAAGCGTTCGATGAGGGAGGTTTCAGTTTCTTTCTGGGCAATGCCGGAGGATTTTTTCCGGCCGAAAGTCTTTTTCAGGAAGTGGGCAATCGCGGTGCGCAGGGAAAGTCCCTTAATGCGCTGTGCGCCCCACTCGGCGCTGATGTGGTCGCACGGAACACCCCAGACTTTTTCCGTATAGGACTTAAAAAAGGTGAGGTAAAGTTCGTTGCCGAAGCGATTGATGAGGAAGTCTTCGAGGGTTCTCTCGTTGCGGCGCGGGAAGAGTCTCGCGCGTAGGTAGCCGATGCCGATTTTGAACATGCGCCAGGGGCCGAGCTGGCGGAGCGTCTGCGCATTGAGGGCGAGCGGATAGTCGAAAAAGCTGCGCAGGAAGTAGATGCGGCTCTTGCGGGGCCGCACGAGCATGACGAGATCAGGGTCGGCGGGCGCTGCAGGTCCCGCGGGAACCTGCCGCTGCTGGTTCTGGTAGTGGATGGCGTGGAATCCTGCGCCGTTTTCAGTCGGGGCGAGGGGCATCAGCTCGGTCCACCAGTCCATGACCCGATCGGACTTGGAGAAGAAACGGTGGCCGCCGATGTCCATGCGGTTGCCGTTATGGCGGATGGTGCAGGAGATGCCACCGATGCGGTTGGTGGCTTCAAGGACGATGGGGTGGACGTCGGAGCGGCGCAGCAGTTCGAGCGCGGCGGTGAGGCCGGCGGGACCGGCTCCGATGATGATGGCGGTTTTCATGGAGGGGATAGACGGCAGGAACGGCTGGCTCGGACTGTCATCTCCTTTTAATGTTCAGGCCTGGAGCAGGATTGAGCAACAGGGAATCTGGAGCGGCCGGCCGGTACCTTACCGTCTGAGACATCGCTGGTGATTGGGATTGAGAGCGCTGGAAAGGTCGGCGTACGGGGAGTTTAGGCCGGGTCAGGCGGTGAGGGCGGATTCGGAGTCGTCCGGAGTGGTCGGGACGATGGGGTGCATGAGGCCGCCGCGGGAGAGGCGATAGCGTCTTCCGCGCCAGAGGATTGTGCTTCCGGCGTAGCTGGCGAGCCAGCAGAAGAAGCCGAGCAGATCGCGGAGGGGGTAGAGCGCAATCGTGCGGAGAAGGTGCGGCTCGTGGACGGCGAACTTCCCGGTGAAAGCGGCAAGGGCTATCCGCTGCAGGATGGACCAGGCAAGCAGCGACCAGGCGAGGGTAGGCTGGTGAAGAGCAAGCGCGGCGCAGAAGCCGAGGATTCCCCAAGGCATACTGAAGGTGAGCGCGGTGCCGAGATGGCCGAGGGGACGAGAAAAGCGCGTGGACCGCATCCAGCGCGTCTGATGCTGGAGAGAGTCGAGGAAGCCGATGTTGAGAACGATGTGGTCGATGACGTGCCGTGAAAGGACGACGGTCGAACCCTGGGCGGCGACGCGAGCGCCGAGGATGAAATCGTCGGAGCAGTAGGGGCCAAGGACGCCGAAGCCCCCCATTTTGCGGATGCAGCGGCGACGGACCGCCATGGTGGGGCCGAGGGCGAACTTCATGCCTTCGAGGAAGCTGGCGGTGAGGACCCCGGCGGTCATTTCCACAGACATGCCGGCGGCTTCCAGTTTGGACCAAAGGCCGCGGTCGGCGACACCACGATAGAGACAAGTGACGGTGCCGGTGCTTTCGACGGCGAAGGGCGCAACGACTTCACGGATATAGTCGGGCGTGACGCGTACATCGCTGTCGCTGATGATGAAAATGTCGTGCAGCGCGTAGGCGGCCATCACCTCGAGCGAAGAGACCTTGGCGTTGATCCACGTATCGTCGCCGGTAAAAAGGAAGCGGGCCGGAATGTTGGGGTGCCGCGCTGCGACGCGGCGGGCGGTCGCGAGGCCGGGGTCGTCGGGGCTGCGGGTGCAGAAAAGAACTTCGTAATTCGGGTAGTCCTGGACAAAGAAGGTTTCGAGGTGGGCCTCCAGGTTGGGCTCTGCACCATACAGGGGTTTGAGGAGGCTGACGGGGGGAGCAAAGAACGGAGTGGGCTGGGCGGGACCCCTCGGGCTCGCCGCCCGCCAAGCCCACGCATCCGTATCCGGGGCATTGGGGACACGGAAGGGCTGGCCCACAACAGGCTTTTGACGGAGAAAGCGGGCGAGTGCGACGAGAGACAGAACCGTGGCGCCGGTCGAAGCGACGAGGCCGAGGATGCCGATTTCGAGGAGGACGCGCAGCATACGGTTGAGCCGGAGGAAGAACCGACCAAGCGAAGACTATCTCCAGAAGATTATCGTACGCGAAACGCGGACGGGAGTATTCAGGGGGAAACCCGATCTTTCCCAGACCGGACCTGAGCAGGCCGCTGCAAAGGATGGCCGTCAGGGGCTGCGGCGTGGAAATGGGTACCGGACCCGCTCCATTCGGGCGCATGAAGGTCAAAACAGAGCGGGCTTCTGCACCGTGATCAACGGATTTCCACCTGGTCGATCTCGAAGCTGAATTTGCCCGGGTTCTGAATGGCGGCAAAACCGAGAGCCTCGATGTCGGAACCGTCTGTTTCGAGCGCGGAGAAGGGGAAGGTGTACTGTTTCCACTCCGGGCCGGCGGCGAAACTGACCATCGCGGGAACGCCGTTTTGGCCGTTGCGCTGCGCGGTAAGGACCAGCAGGGTGTAACTGTGACCATCCCCCTTTGCCCAGAAACGAATCTCCTTCTTGTTCGAGAGATTGACAGGTTCCATAGGATGCGTGCCGGGCATGAACATGACGCCGCCGAAGGGATATTGCGCGCCGGCGACGATTTCTCCGGTGACTTCGAGTGCGCCTTTGGAGCCTTCAGCACCGGGCGCGACGATGGAGATGGCGGAATGGGATTTGCCGCCGTTCATGGAGTCGGAGGCGGGCATCCACGAGCCGTAGTTGGCGGTGGGTGTGGCGCCGGTGTCGAAGGTGGAGACGACGCCGGACTCCGATCCTGCGGGCGGCGGCGGCAGCGGCGGTTTCGGCGCCGCGCCGGGATTGCCTGCTTCAAGATGGATGGTCTTGGTGTCGGCGGAGCTGGGGCCGACCATGATGTCGAAAGTGCCGGGCTCGACGACGCGATGCATGTCGGCGTTGATCAGGGACAGGTCCTCCGGGCCGATAGTAAAGGTGACGGTGCGTTTCTCGCCGGGCTGGAGCGTCATGCGCTGGAATCCGCGCAACAGCATGACGGGGCGGGTGACCGAAGCGACTTCCTGGTGGATGTAGAGCTGCGGAACCTCGTCGCCGGCGCGCGAGCCGGTATTGGTGACATCCACGGAAACTTCAGCGGTGCCGCCGGTTTCGATGTGCTCAGGCTCGACGCGGAGGTTATCGAACTTAAAGGTGGTGTAGCTGAGTCCGTACCCGAAGGGGTAGAGAGGCTGGCGCGTGGAAAAGGCGTAGGTGCGGTCGTCCGACGGCTTGTGATTGTAGAAGTCGGGCAGGTCGCCGACGGTATGAGGAAATGTGATGGGCAGCTTGCCGCCGGGATCGACATCGCCAAAGAGGACGCGGGCCGCAGCGGTGCCGCCTTCTTCACCGAGGTAAAAGCCTTCAAGGATGGCAGGCACATTCTGCGCAACATAGTTAATGGAGAGCGGCCGGCCATTGATGAGCAGGACGACAACGGGCTTGCCGGTTTCGAGGACGGCTTTGACGAGATCGTTTTGCGCTCCGAGGAGGTCGAGCGAATCGCGGTCGCCGAGGTGATTTTCAGCCCAGGCTTCACGGTTGGTGCTCTCGTTTTCGCCGACGACGAGGATGGTGACGTCGGACTTGCGCGCAATGGCAGCAGCCCGCTCGATTTCAGCGGGATTCTCAGCGACGAGCTCGACGTTGTTGGCATACCATCCGCGCCAGCCCTCAGGAGCCGTGGTGATTTTGCAGCCTTCGGCGTAATTCACTGTGGCTTTGTTGCCCACGTAGTCGCGAATGCCCTGGAGGATGCTGACTTCATGGCCGGGCTGGCGGCTGTACCCGCCCAGATGGACGTCAGCAGCATTGGGACCGATGACGGCGATGGAGTGGAGCTTCGACAGATCGAGGGGCAGCAGGTGGTTGTCGTTCTTGAGGAGGACGAGGACTTCCTCGGCGGTTTTCTCGGCGAGCGCGCGGTGCTCGGGGCTGTTGACGATGGTTGCGGTGGCGCCAGGGTCTACATAGGGGTCGTCGAAGAGACCGAGGCGGAATTTGGCGGCGAGGACTTTGGAAACGGCGCGGTCGAGCTGGCTCTCAGGGACGACGCCCTGCTTCACCTGCCACAGGAGGGTGTGGTACGCCGAGCCGTCGGAGAGGTCGTAGTCAATGCCGGCGGCGATAGCCTGGCGGGCGGCGTCGGCGTTGTCGCGGGCGACGCCGTGGACCTGCCACAGCATCTGGATGCCGTCGCCGTCGGACGTGATGAAGCCCTGGAAGCCCCACTCCTGGCGCAGGACGGTGCCGAGGAGCCAGTGGTTGATGTGCGAGGGGATGCCGTCGATTTCGTTATAAGAGGCCATAATGCTGCCGACTTTGGCTTCCTGCACCACGGCCTTGAAGGGTACGAAAAAGTTTTCGCGAACGATGCGCTCCGAGTAGTTGCCCGGCGCGGTGTTGGTGCCGCCTTCGGGCTGGCTATGGACGGCGTAGTGCTTCGCGGTCGCCATGACGTGGTCGCGGCCGATATACCAGGTCGGGCCCTGCAGGCCGGTCACGGCGGCCACGCCCATGCGCGAAACGAGGTAGGGATCTTCACCGTAGGTTTCTTCCGTGCGGCCCCAGCGAGGATCGCGGCCCAGGCCGAGGACGGGCGCGAAGACCTGATCCTGGCCGCGCGCCCCGGCTTCATTGCCGGCGGCGGTGAAGACCTGGTGGACGAGTGCGGGATCAAAGGTAGCGGCCAGGCCGAGCGCCTGCGGGAAGCTGGTGCTGCCGTCTTCCATGTCGCCGTGGAGGGCTTCGCCCTGGAAGAGCGCGGGGATGCCGAGGCGGGTTTTCTCCAACTGGTAACGCTGGATGGCGTTGCGCAGGATGGCGGAGTCGCGGGGCGTGACGGTGAAGTCAGGATTGCCCATCTGCTCCAGCGCGGCGCGCGCCTTCTGGAGGTCGTAGGTACCGGTGGGATCGATGACGCCCTGGAGCTGATCGAAGCCGCCGCTGATCTGGTCGACTTTCTCCTCGAGGGTCATGCGCGAGAGCAGGTCAGCGACGCGCTCGTCGACGGTGAGTTTGGGATTCTTATAGGCGGGCGCGGAGTTCTGCGCGGCGGGCGCGGTCTGCGCGGGCAGTGCCGCGGCGCAGAGCACGGCCAGGCATAACGTGCAGGGCAGCATGGAATAAAACGTTGGAGTTCTCATAATGGGTGAGTACTTCGGCCTCCGAGTGGGATTGCGGCACAATGCTACTCCCGACAGGAGGACCGTGAAAGGCGTGTTCCCGATATGCGGGACCGAGTTGAAAAGGTAGTAAGGAGAGGACGCCGCGAAGCCGTGCAACAATCGACTGCCTGTCTTTGCGCGGCACGCGCAACGCAGGACAAACGCAAAGGGTATCCGGTGTGATCTACTGGAGCGGCCTCACCGGCACGCCGCTTCTCCATGAATGCGATGAATCGAAGAGACACCGATCTCCAGAAGCGCTGGACGCTGCTGCTGCCGGCAGTTTTTGTTACCTATAGTTTGGCGTATCTGGATCGCGCGAACTACGGGTTCGGGGCGGCGGCAGGGCTGGCGAAGACGCTCCACATCAGCGGCTACCAGTCGTCGCTGCTGGCGTCGCTGTTTTTCCTGGGTTATTTCCTGCCGCAGGTTCCTGCCATTGCCCTCATGCAGCGGACCAGCGCGCGGTGGATGATCTTCGCTGCTTTGGTGGCGTGGGGCGCGTTCGCGGCGCTGACGGGCGTGATCCGCATCTACTGGCTGCTGGTGGTGGACCGGCTGCTGCTGGGGGTGGCGGAGAGTTTTGTGTTTCCGGCGATGCTGATTCTGCTGACGCGCTGGTTTACGCGGGCGGAGCGGTCGCGGGCAAATACGCTGATGATCCTGGGGAATCCGGTGACGGTGCTGTGGATGTCGGCGGTCACGGGATTCCTCATCCAGGCGATCGGGTGGCAGGGTGCGTTCATCCTCGAGGGCATGGTTTCCGTCGTGTGGGGGCTGGTATTCCTGGCGGTGGTGCGCGACCGGCCGGCGAAGGCGCGCTGGATGGGGCCCGAGGGACGCTCGGCGCTGGAGCAGGAACTGGAGCGGGAACAGCAGAGCGTGCCGCGGATGGTGAGCCTGGGAATAGCGTTCCGCCAGAGGAACGTGGTGCGGTTGTGCGTCAATTATTTCTTCTGGAGCCTGGGAGTTTACGGGTTTGTGCTCTGGCTGCCCGTAGTGATTCGCAACGCAACAGGCGCGGCGATGGGCAGGACGGGACTACTGGCGGCGGCCCCCTACCTGGCAGCGGTGCTGCTGATGCTGGTGTTGTCGCATTTTTCAGACCGGAGCGCTCGACGTCGCGAGTTTGTCTGGCCGTGCCTGATCGTGGCCGGGGCCGCGCTGGCGGGGTCGTACTTCAGCGTGCAGCACTCCTTTTCGTGGGCATTCGGTTTTCTAATCGTGGCTGGCAGCTGCATGTACGCGCCCTATGGGCCGTTCTTTGCGAT
>JASHNW010000090.1 GCA_030041435.1 Acidobacteriaceae bacterium | reverse complement strand
GATAACGTAGGCTATTTTTCGCACATTTTGATTTGAGCCGGGCTCTGGAAGGCTGTACAAGCAGGAGGAGCAAGACCTTCAGAGGACGGAAGATGGAGCCAACCGAAGCGGCAGGGAACGACAGCAAGGCGCTGGGATCGGTGGTACAGATCGACGAAGGCAAGATTCAGGCTCACCTGGACCAAGTGGTGCGAGCCACGGTGGAAGAGACGCTGAACGCGCTGCTGGATGCGGAAGCGGACCAGTTGTGCGGAGCGAAGCGTTACGAACGGACAGAGGCTCGGCGGGATACGCGGGCCGGCAGCTATGAGCGGCAACTGCACGCCCGGGCCGGCGAAGTGACACTGAAGGTTCCGAAGCTGCGCAGCCTGCCGTTTGAGACGGCGATCATTGAGCGCTATCGGCGGCGGGAGTCATCGGTGGAGGAAGCCCTGATCGAGATGTACCTGGCCGGGGTGAGCGTGCGGCGAGTGGAGGACATCACGCAGGCGCTGTGGGGCACGCGAGTGTCGGCCTCGACGGTGAGTGATCTTAACCAGAAGATATACCGCCAGATTGAGGAGTGGCGGCAGCGGCCGCTGGAGGGCGATTTCCCGTATGTATTTCTGGATGGCCTGTGGCTGAAGCGCAGCTGGGGTGGCGAGGTGAAGAACGTCTCGGTGCTGGTGGCGATCGGCGTGGCGCAGACTGGATACCGGCAGATCCTGGGGGTCAGCGAGGGCGCGAAGGAAGACAAGGCCAGCTGGACCGCGTTCCTGCGAGAGCTGAAGGAGCGCGGGCTGAAGGGCGTGAAGCTGTTGGTGTCGGATAAGTGCCTGGGGCTGGTGGAGAACCTGGCGGAGTTCTATCCGGAGGCGCTTTGGCAGCGCTGCGTGGTTCATTTCTACAGGAACGTGTGGACGGTGGTGCCGACGGGGAAGGTTAAGGAAGTGGCCACGATGCTGAAGGCCATCCATGCGCAGGAAGATGCACAGGCGGCGCGGGAGAAGGCTGCGCAGGTGGTTGAAAAACTGCGAGCGATGAAGCTGGCGCGGGCGGCGGAGATCGTTGCCGCGGGTGTCGATGAAACGCTCAGTTACTACGCGATGCCGCCGGAACACTGGCGCTGCATCAAGACGAACAACCCGCTGGAACGGCTGATGCGGGAAGTGCGGCGACGAACGCGCGTGGTGGGCGCCTTTCCAGATGGCAGGTCGGCGCTGATGCTGGTGGCTGCGCGGCTGCGCCATGTGGCTGCCACACGCTGGGGAACGAAACGCTATCTGCAGATGAACCGGCTGGCCGAGGTGCTGGCCATCGCCTGACCGCTTTGGCTGCGGTTCCCCATGGGGAACCGCAGCCAAACAACCCCAACCAACAACCTTCCTGAGTCATGGCTCATTCAGAAAGTGCGAAAAAAGCTGGACACTACCAACCGGGCGGCTCCGGCGTGAGTGAAGAACTCATCAGCAACCGTTTCCCGGACCCACTTCGACAGAGTACGAATACTGCGCGACGAAGGAGATCCAGTTCACCCTCGAACCCGCGCTGCAGAAGACCGGGATAGCCGCCTACGGCGACAAGGTAGAGAAAGTCTGGTTCAACGACGCGCAGGACCGGACGAGCGCCACTTCCGGCAGGTGCGGTTCAACCCTTCAGAACACGAAACGAGCAGCGAGCTGGACCTGCCGGTTGGTGTACTCTTCGACCCCGGTAATCTTGCCGAACGTCTGAGGCGTATTGACATTCCCGCCAGGGTTGGTGAACTGGGGCGTATTCAGGACATTGAATGCATCGACATGTGTTTCAAGCGCGAGGCGGTCCGAAAAGTGGAAGTTCTTCTGCGCACCAACAGCGACCGTTCGCGAACTGGGCCCGAACACCTGATTCCGCCTCACAGTACCGAGCCGGTCATAGACTGGCGTGCCGTACAAGCCCGGTGTCGTAGGGATATTGTCCGAGAACGCCGAAGGATTAAACCAATAGCCCGAGATGCTCTTTGGATAAGTAATGGATCCAACCTGGTCAGGCCGGTTTTGCGGACTCGCGCCCGTGATGGAAAGATCGACAGGCGTTCCCGTCTCCAGCAGGGCTATAACATTCGTCTGCCAGCCGCCGAGGGCCAGGTCGAGGGGACGCGACCAGTTGGAGCCAAAGTGCTGGCCCCGCCCGAAAGGCAGCTTATATACCGTCGAGAAGCTGAAGTTCTGGCGCTGGTCCTGGTTGGAGTTTCCGTAATCGGAGAGCGGGTCGTAGTAGAGCTGGACGGTCGCGCCCGTAAACGCGCCGGGAGAGTCATCCAGCGTATGCGACCAGGTATAACTGGCAGTTGTCATCAAATTATCGTCGCGATGCTCAGCGTTTACCTGCAGCCCGCTGTAGTTCGCGATGCCGCTGTAATCGATATCGGTGATACCGCCGTACTGCGGAAAGGGCATAGATCCGGGGAACGGGGTGCCCGTAGCGAATTGATAATTGTTATATGGATAGTAGGTTGCAAGGTTCCCGCTGTGGCTGCCCACATAGGCAACGTTCAGAACGTTCTTCAGACCGAACTGGCGAGAGAGCTGCAGGTTCCACTCCTGCACGCGAGAGTGCTGGTTATTCTGGTTAGCTCCATTGATCGTCATCCCCGGGGGAGGACTATTCGGATTGAAGCTCCTGAATCCTGGAGCCGGCAGAGGCGTGCTCACCGCCGAAGAGTTCGTGTTGACAGCGCAGTTGTAGGGTGATGACTGGCTTGCGGTCATGCCGCTGAGAGTAATGCAGTATCCCTGCTGAGCCAGATAGACCGACGTGCTCTGAAACGGCACCTGATAATCCAACTGATAGCCGATGCCGCCGTTGTCGACAAAATAGAAGACGCCGTATCCGCCGCGCACAACAGTGTCCCCGTTCTGCGAGAGGCGGTAAGCGAAGCCGACGCGGGGTGCGAAGTTGTCCGACAGGTAGTCCTGATGGATGATGGACCGCGGAACCCCATTTACGCCCGCGAGCAGCACCGTCCCCGTTTTGAAATCGAAGGACGACATGCGGTCATGCATCTCGTAGGGCCACGTCAGCAGGTCGTAGCGAAGGCCGAGGTTCAGCGTGAGGCGGGGCGTAACGCGCCAGTCGTCCTGAGCGAAGAAACCGTCCTCCTGGTCAATTTCCCCATAGAAACCGCCCTGGTACCCAATAATGTAATCGTTGACTCCTCCGACCAGGAGTTCCGAGGATTCCCAACCGGTAAAGTCTTCACCCAGGGGAGCTATGTAGAAGAAACCCTTGGGGGCGACCGCGGTGAAATACGAGACCTGGCGTCGAATGAGCGTGCCGCCGGTGGTGATGGTATGTTGTCCGTGAATGATACTTACGCTATCGGTCAGCTCATAGGTGTTCTGAGGCACGGTGTAGGTGCCGTAATCACCCGTAAAATCGAGCTCTGCTCCGGTGCCGCCGATCAAAGCGCCGCCGCTGTACAACAGGTTGTTTCCCTGGTTGCAATTCACGATGCCGATTTGCGTGCAAATATCCTCGCCGTAGTCGGCTGGAATGTAAGCATAGGTTATTCGGTTGTACCCCACGTGCAACTCATTGAGAACCGTCTTGCTGAAGGTGTGGGTCTCGCCGAGATCATAGCCGCGCACGTGGGTGTAGTCGCCGCCGCCCAGGCCGGGGAGATAGAGGAGGCCATTGTTTTCCGATCGTGTTGAGTTGTCGTAGCTGACGCGGAAGAAGGCACTGTCCTTCGTAGTTGCTGGCCAATCGATGCGCGCGTCGAAGTTGTTATAGTTGATCGCCTGATGCTGGTAATCGATGTAGTAGTTATTGAGCACGCGATTCGACAACGTCGGTGCAGGAAAGGCATTGAGGTATTTGAGGGCAACGGCATTGCTCCTGCCAGACGGAATGATGTTACCCTGGAACGGCGTGCAAGTGATTGGATCGTAGATCTGGCCCTGGCTGGTCGCCGGATGGTTTGTTCCGGTGCAGATCGGAAACGTCGTGAGGTATTGGCTGTAAGTGTAGGAAGGATCGAGCAACTCGGAAAAATCTCCGCTGCGCATCTTCACGCTGGGCACGGTCACAAAATACGCATTCACCGGCTGATTCTCGCGCCAACCCTGATAATCGCCAAAGGCGAAAAGTTTATCCCGAATAATGCGGCCTCCGAGCGATCCACCGAACTGATTGCGCGTAAACGACGGATTGGGCGTTGCCGGAGCGCCTTCAAACCGGTAGTTAGGGTTCGCATCGAAGTGGGAGTCGCGGTAGAAGTCGAACAACGAGCCATGGAACTGATTGGTTCCCGACTTGATGGAGCTCAGCACAATGGCTCCGCCTCCGCGGCCGAATTCCGCCGGCGCGACGCTCGTGATGATCTTGAATTCCTGGGTGGCGTCGATGGGCGGGAAGAAGGCGATGGTATTCACGAGCCCGTCGTTGTTGTCGATTCCGTCGAGGATGTAGTTATTCGCCTGAGGCCGAAGGCCGTTGATCGAAAGAGAGGCGCCGCCGCTGTCGCCGTAGCGATAGGTTTCCGTGTTTCCGCCGACGCCGCTGGCATTGTCTCCGTACTCACCCCGGGTTACGCCGGGAGAAAGCATTGCGAGATTCGTGAAGTTGCGGCCGTTGAGCGGCAATTCCGTTACCTGCTCGCCCTGGATAGTGTCGCTCACAGTCGGATTCGTAACGTCCAGCAGCGGAGCGGCATCCGTCACGCGGACGCTTGTGGTGACCGCGCCCGGATGCAAATGGAAGAGCAGCGTCTGCGCCTGCAGGATATTGAGGGTGAAGCTCTGCGACTCCGGCGCAAATCCGCCGATCGTAGCCGTCGCGGTGTAATTGCCGCGGGGCACGGCGGGAAAGGCAAAGTCGCCCTTGCTTCCGGTGGTCGTGGAGAGCGCGACTCCGGTATCCAAATTTGTGACGGTCAACGTCGCACCCACAAGGATTGCACCGGAAGCATCCGTTACGGTTCCCACGACCTGACCAGCATCCGATTGCGCAACCAGCGCGGTCGGACTACAGACGACAGGCAGCAGGATGAAAGGCATCCAGTTCCATGCGCGCGGGATGACTTTGTTGCGGAATCGCATAAACATTTGCGTCTTCTCCTCAAGCAGCAGAGAACAGGAACGGCAGCGGGGAACACCGGGAACCGCGGCGCCGCAGGCACACGCTGTGTCTCGAATTCCTGGAACCAAATGTCAGGAGCCTGGGGACCGCTGATAGCAGCAAGTTCTCTATCGGTGCCCGAGCATAGATGAGCGATTACGGCGAAGTCCTCACCGCGATTGACTGATTTTGATACTGAATTTGCACTGCTCCATCGACCGCCACGAATTCTCAAAGACGCGTTTTAGGATCACACTGCGCCTCTCAGGTGGTATCGAACTCGAAGGTGCCAGCACTGGAGCTTCTTGTTGGTACGGTGTCCAAATTCAGGATGGCTTGTCACTCACTGGGCAGTGTAAGTCCAACTCGTGAACTCGAGGATTGCGACATCACGACTGGTAGCCGGCCTGATTTTTTCCTCCGGTGAGCACGCTTGAGGAGGTTGGTTTCGACAATCGAGACTCACGCTTCGCAAGGCTCATCCCGATATGGAACTGAGAAGAAGCGCCGGAGAACAAACGAGGCATTCAATCGCCTCCGCCGGCAAATAATCCGTTCACGCATCTTCGGCAGACAGCCGAGTTGCGACGTGTGAAGGACGTCCGATAATTCCAAGAGTCTAAATCGCAGCTTCCTCATAGAACGGACCCTGGCAGCGCGCCCATTCGAGAACCGGGTAGCCCGAAATCAATCAAGCACCGCAAAGTCAGTGAGCCTGCCCAGCGCTGGACTATGACGTGAGTATCACGCGGTCATGCCGCGCAAATCTGGAAGTACTTGAAAATAAAGGAGAGAACTTTCACAAGATTTTCGCTCCTCTGTGGGAGCCGTCTTAGTTATAAAGTATTGATTCTGAGAACGTTACCACCGTCTGCCTAGTCGACATCCGCCGGTAACTACGAATCAGTAGGTCGGGAGTTCGAATCTCTCAGGGCGCGCCATAAAAACTATAAAAACCCAGACCATTTGCGTGCCGTCGCATAGCCCGCGTCTACATCGCCTGCCATGCCTGCATCAGGACCATCGCCATCGCCCACAGAAGAAAGATCATGGCAATTGCAATTCCGACCCCACAGAGCGCCCGGGGAATGCCGGGATGCGCGGGATGTGGACCCTTTCGGCGACTGCGATGCGGCGGCGGCACAGTAGCCACTATCCGGCTGCCGCACAGCGTCGCGATCGTTCCGGAATCAGATTTGTTCGAAAGATAGCCAGCGCCTATCGAACGTTTGGCAGGATGTTGCCAGAAAGATCAGGGCGAGCATCCTCAAGATAGCCGCCCGTGGCGTGATCCGAGACTTACTCTGTTCTAAGCCGAATATCTTCCTCTACTCCATACAACTCGCCCCAATGGCACACCTGAGGACCTGCATGCGGTTTGGACAGGAACGCAGAGAGATCTTTTGCAGATGATTTCCGAATCGCACAGGTCATGGCACTTCCTGGCGCGGGTGTGTCTCGGGGTTCTTTCGATGGCCGCCGCCGTTCCAGTTGCAGGAGCACAGACCAGCTATACCTGGGACCAGATCAAGGCGAGATTCGAGGCCGATAACCCGACACTCAAAGCCGATCAGGCGAACGTCGAGGAGATGCGGGCGGAGGAGATCACAGCAGATCTGCGGCCGAACCCGCAGTTCAGCCTCACAGCGGACGGCACGCAGATCGCGCCGCATGACAATATCTGGCAGCCGACACGCGGCACGTTTGTCGTGCCGACCATCAGCTATTTGCATGAGCGCGACCACAAGCGAGAGCTGCGGTTGCAGAGTGCGCAGGAAGGGACCCTTATTGCGACTTCTCAGCACTCTGACCTCGAACGCAATCTGCTGTTCGGTCTGCGCGCGCAGTTCGTCCAGGTGCTCGAGGCAAAAGCGCTGGTCGATCTTGCCCGGAAGGAACTGGACTACTACGACCACATCATCTCCATCAGCCAGGCGCGCTTCAAAGGCGGCGATCTGGCGAAGATCGATTTCGAGCGAATCGAATTGCAACGGGTACAGTACGAATCCGATCTGCAGACGGCTGACGTCAATCTGCGGACGGCAAAGATCGAGCTGCTGCAGCTTCTGGACGACAGCAAAACGCCAGTGGATCAGTTCGACGCAGAAGGACCGTTCGATTTCAGCAGCCAGCTTGCTCCACTGGACTCCTTCCATCAGATCGCGCTCGCTAACCGTCCGGACCTGCGGGCCGCACTCCAGTCGGTGCAGCAGGCGGAGACGAATCACAAACTCGCGGTGGCCAACGGGTCGACCGATCCCACCTTCAGCGGCTGGTACACGTACAACTCGTCGAACAACAACCCCAGCGCCACGCAGACGCTGGGTTTGGGTGTCAGCATTCCCCTGCGAATCTTCGACCGCAACCAGGGCGAGAAGCAGCGGACACAGATCGACATTCTGCGCAACCAGCAACTGGCTGATGCCGCACATGCTCAGGTATTCAGCGACGTGGATTCGGCATACACCCAGGTCAACAGCAATCTGATCCTGCTGCGCCCGTACCGGGACAAGTATCTGACGGAAGCAGTTGAGGTCCGCGACACGGTGACTTATGCGTGGCAACACGGAGGAGCGTCGCTGATGGACTTTCTGAATGCGCAAAGCGACTACCGCCAGGTGCAGACAGCCTATGTACAGCTGGTAGGCGCGTATCTGACAGCTGCCGCGCAGCTCAACATGGCGGTTGGACAAGAGGTGATCCAGTGACGCGCCGCTCCCTGCTCACCGTCGCGGGCGGGCTGGTTATGTGCCTGTGTCTGGCTGCCTGCGGCAAGAAGTTCGACCCCGCTTCCGGAGCGTCTCCCGCTCCGCAGGTCGTGACCGCGAGCAACGCCGACGTGGTCACGGTCGAGCATCCCGGCGAGTTTTCCCTCGCCGCAGCAGGAAGGATCGATTCCCCCCACCGGCTCAGCGTCACAGGGTCCGTTTTTCCCGATATCAACCGCGAAGTGCCGGTCATATCGCTGGCCAGCGGGCGTGTTGTGGACATTCACGTCACGCTCGATCAGGACGTGACCAGGGGGCAGTTACTGATGAAGGTGCAGAGCCCCGACGTGCTCAATGCCTTCGATACGTATCTGAAGGCTGTGAACGACGAGCAGATGAATAACAAGGCGTATCTGCGCGCGAAGGACCTCTACGCGCACGGGGCCATCGCGCAGGGAATGCTGGAGCAGGCGCAGGACGCGGAGGACGATGCGAAGGCAGATCTCGACGCGGCGACCCGTCAGCTGAACACGCTGGGCCTTGACCGGAATCATCCCTCGGATGTCGTGAATGTTTATGCGCCGATCAGCGGCGTGATCGTGGCGCAGAACGTGACCAATGCGGCCGCGGCTGGCGTAACCTACTCCGGCTCGGCGACGGCGTTCACTATAGCCGATCTCTCGCACGTGTGGGTGATCTGCGACGTCTACGAGAACGATCTGCCCCAGGTGCAACTGGGACAGGAGGCACAGATCGCCCTGAACGCGTATCCGGATAAGGTACTCACCGGGCGAGTCAGCGACATCGGGCCGGTACTGGATCCTACGATTCGCACCGCTAAGGTGCGCATCGACGTGGCCAATCCCGGCATGCTGCGGCTGGGCATGTTTGTGACGGCAACCCTGATCGGGCGGACCAGGGAAATCCACGCGACGGTGCCCGCCGATGCGATCCTGCACCTCCACGATCAGGACTGGGTGTATGTGCCCGCGGGAGGGAACCATTTCCGGCGCGTGGTCGTGCAGGCCGGAAACATGTTGCCTGGCGGCAACCAGGAGATTCTCTCCGGCATTACGCCTGGACAACAAGTGGTCAGGAGCGTCCTGCAGCTGGAGTCGGTGCTGGAGTCGCAATGATCCGAAGAATTGTCGACTTTGCCCTTCAGAATAAGTTTCTGGTGCTGGCCTTCGGGATTCTGCTCTTTGCCTGGGGCATCGTGTCCTTCGAGCGGCTGCCAGTCGAGGCCTATCCGGACGTGGCCAACAACTACGTCGACATCATCGCGCAATGGCCGGGCATCTCCGCGGAGCAGATCGAGCAGCAGGTCACCATCCCCCTCGAAACCGTGATGAACGGCGTGCCGGGCGTGGCACACGTCCGTTCGTGGTCGATCTTCGGTCTTTCCACGGTGGAGCTGGTCTTCGGCGATGAAACCACGAATTTTGAGAACCGCGAACGCGTGCTGGAGCGGCTCTCGCAGGTCACGTTGCCACCGGGCGTGGTGCCGCAGATGGGCACCGACTGGAGCCCCGTCGGTCAGATTTACTTCTATATCCTGCGCAGCACCAACCCCAACTACGACGTGATGAACCTGAAGTCACTCGATGACTGGGTGGTGCAGAAATATCTCAAGTCGGTGCCTGGCGTCGTGGATACCAACCCCTTCGGGGGGCCGACGCGTGAATATCAGGTGCGGCTCGATCCTGACAAGCTGGTCGACTATGGTCTTAGCCTGCCGCAGATCGAGCAGCAGCTCACCAATAACAACGTGAACGGCGGCGGCAGCTTCATTCAGGACGGCGAGCAGCAAATCAACGTGCGCGAAGTCGGCCTTGTCCGCGATATCCAGGATATCGGCAGCACAGTGGTGACGCAAAAGGCGGGAACGCCGATCCGGATCAAAGACCTTGGCGTTGTGGAGCAGGGGCCGATGATCCGGCTGGGCCAGTTCGGCGACGCCTACCACCGCAAGGACGGCAAGCTGGTCGACAACAACGATGTGGTCTCAGGCATTCTCTGCCTGCAAAAAGGTGCCGACGCCCAGCCGGTCCTCGACGCTGTTCACAGAATGGTGAAGGAGCTGAACACGCAGATCTTACCGAAGGGCGTTACGATTCACCCCTTCATCGATCGCAGCGATCTGCTTCGCTTCACGACTCATACCGTGCTGCACAATCTGGGCGAAGGCATCGTTCTGGTTGTGATCATTCTGTTTCTCTTCCTGGGCAATGTGCGCGGCGCGTTGATCGTGGCGCTGACCATACCGTTTTCCCTGCTTTTCGCCGCCATCTGTCTGGACCTGAAACAAATTCCCGCCAACCTGCTTTCGCTGGGCGCCCTCGACTTCGGCATGGTCGTCGACGGCACCGTGGTCATGGTGGAAAACATTGTTCGGCATCTGGCGCACAAGCAGGAAGAGAACGGACGTCCTGTCCAGATGCGCATCGCCGAAGCTGCGCACGAGGTGCAGCGTCCTGTTTTTTATGCCATTGCGATCATCATCACCGCCTATCTGCCCATTTTCACGCTGCAGGCTGTGGAGGGACGGCTCTTTCATCCCATGGCATGGACCGTGGCGTTCGCTTTGCTCGGCGCACTGCTTTTCTCCATAATTCTCGCGCCCGTTCTTTCCAGTTTCATGTTCAGCAAGGGAGCGAAAGAGTGGAAGAACCCGGTAATGGAATTCCTGCGCACACGTTATCGACACGGTGTCCGCTGGGCCATCCATCACCACCGCTTCACCATTGGCTGTGGCTTGCTCGGTTTACTGGTGGCCGCCTATCTTGCCTTCAGCGGCGTGATCGGATCGGAGTTTCTTCCCCACCTGGACGAGGGTGCGCTTTGGGTGCGCGGGGAGCTTAACCAGAGCGTGGGGCCGACGGAGAGCATCCAGTTGGCTGACCAGGCGCGCATCATCCTCTGCTCTTTTCCCGAGACGACCGAGTGCACGAGCCAGACCGGACGCCCGGATGACGGGACCGATCACACCGGTTTCTTCAACACGGAATACTTTGTCGGCCTGAAGCCGAAGCAGGAATGGCGGCCTGTATTCCGCGGCAATGAGGACAACCTGATCGCCGCGATGAACTACGAACTGGAGAAGCGCTTTCCCACTGTGATCTGGGGCTTTTCGCAACCCATTGAAGACAACATGGAAGAGGCGGTTAGCGGCGTGAAGGGCGAGCTGGCTACCAAGGTGTACGGCAGCGATCTGCACACCCTGGAGGACATCGCCGATCATGTTGCCGGGGTGATGAGCGGCGTGCCGGGGATTGCGGACCTGGGCGTACTGCAGGTTACCGGACAACCGGACCTCGACATTCAGGTAGATCGCACTCGGGCCGCGCGCTGGGGCATCAATGTCGCCGACGTGCAGGACGCGGTGCAGACGGCTGTCGGCGGAACGGCACTCACGCAGGTGCTGCGCGGCGAGCAAGTGTACAACTTGACGCTGCGCTATCTGCCGAATTACCGGGATACCGAGGAAGCGATCGGGAATATCCGGCTGCTCGCGCCTGGCGGCGAGCGTGTTTCACTCGCTCAGCTGTGCAACATTCGGGAAGCAGACGAAGGGTCGGAAATCTACCGGGAGAACAACCAGCGCTACGTGGCCATCAAGTACAGTGTGCGCGGCCGCGCTTTGGGCGATACGGTCCGCGAGGCAATTCAGAGAGTCAGCGCTCAGGTGAAACTACCGCGCGGCTACCAGATTAGCTGGGAGGGTGAATACCAGAGCGAGGTGCGGGCTGAGAAACGGATGGCCATCATCGTGCCCATCACCGTGTTGCTGATCTTCATCATTCTCTACTCGATGTACCGGTCGTTTAAGTGGACGATTCTCATTTTGGCGACAGTGGCCATGGCCAGCATCGGCGGGCTGCTGGTGCTGCTCATTACCCACACAAATTTCAGCGTTTCTTCCGAGGTGGGATTCCTCGCGCTGTTCGGCGTGTCGGTGCAGACCGGCGTCATCATGCTGGAGTACATCAACCAGCTGCGAGCGCGCGGCGACACGGTGGAGGATGCAGCCGTGGAGGGCGCGGTCCTTCGCCTTCGTCCCATCATGATGACGATGCTGGTGGCCACGCTGGGTCTGCTGCCCGCAGCTATGTCGCACGGCATCGGTTCGGACTCGCAACGGCCTTTCGCGATTGTCATCGTCGGAGGTCTGGTCGCGGATTTGGCGATGAGCATCTTCCTTTTGCCGACGCTTTACGTCTGGATCGCGCGCGAAAAGGATGTCCTACCCCCGCCCGAGATGGAGTTCGAGAACTGAGGCCGTTCGCAGCTGCAAGGCGAAGGAAAGGTGGACTGCGATCTGAAGAATTGGAGCCAAAGCAAGGCAGATGCGCCTCGCATGCCGGAGTCACACGGCTTTTGCATCGTCGGCCAGCCAGTCCTGAGGGTGCGCCTCCAGAGCGATTCGCACCAGTTGGCTGCGGGTGCGCACGCCCGTTTTCGTGAAGAGCTGCTGCAGTGTCGCCTTGACCGAGCTTTCGGAAACATGAAGCGTATCCGCGATGATCTTATTGCTCGCACCCTCGAGAACGCCTCTGAGGACGTCCTTCTCGCGGCCGGTCAGGGTGAACGAAGCTGCCTCCTGAGACGGGTTGCGAATGGCGCTGTCCACTATCGGCTTGACTGCGCCCGGATCGAGCCACATTTCCCCCGCCATCACCCTTCGTATGGCCTCGGCCAGCTGAGATGGCTGGCTGTATTTGAGGAAGATCCCCACTGCCCCACGGTTGAGAATGTCCAGCATTCCCTGGCGGGTCATTCCCGCCGTCACCATCAACACGCGAGTCGGCAATTCTCTGCGCCGAATCTCCTCTACCAGCCGCGAACCCTGCTCGGTATCAAGGTCGAAGTCCAGCAACACAACGTCGACGGATTCCCGGTCGAGCACATCGATCGCCTCCGCGAGGTGCGCGCATTTTGCGACCACCCGAAAGCCAGGCTCGGCCGCCAGCAGCCGAACCAGGCCCTCCCGAAAAAGAGCATGGTCGTCGACAACCAGGAGGCGGACTTCGTCGATTGGGTTCTCGTTCATTGCACAATCCGCAGCTTATCTTACGCCACGACAAAATCTATTGATTGGGCGAAGCGAAGCCGGCTGTCAAAGAGCGCCGCCAGGTGGTTGGGCGATTTGGCACCGATTAGCATTGGATCAACCGGCCCGAAGCTCACTGTGACACTTTGCTCCGCCAGCCGGGCATAGGCGCGCTTTATGGATGCACTTGCACTCTACTCCCGTTCCAATCGACGAGTTCTGCTCGCCCTCGCGGCCATTTTGACCGGTCTGATCGCCGCGGTGGACTGGTATACGAGACCCTACATCTCGATCGGCTTCCTCTACCTTTTTCCCGTGATGCTGGTGAGCGGGATCTTCCGCAGATGGCAGATTGTCTGCGTCGCTTCCGGCTTCACTCTGCTGCAGGAGGTGTTTAGCAATCTCCCCTTCGACAGTGCGATTCCGCGTCTTATCTTTTCCTGGCTGGGTTTTGCCGGCACCGGATTGTTCATGTTTGAACTCCTGCGAAATCGGCGCATGGTGCTCGTTCATCTCGATGAGCTCGAACGCCAGATTCAGCAGCGCCGGGAAGCGGAGGACCAACTCCGGATGCTGGTCGCCAGCAGTCCTGCCGCGATTCTCACTGTGGGCTCCTCAGGCGAAATTCTGCTGGCCAACGAGGCGGCACGCGAACTGCTTGGCGCCAAAGGCGCTGACCTGAAGGGCCAGCAGATCGAGAACTTCATCCCGGCGCTTTCCTCTGCTCTGCGTCATGGCCAGTCGCGCCTTTACCGTACCGCCCTTCAATGCCGGGCGCGCCGAGCCGATGGAGAAGCTTTCCTCGCAGGAACGTGGTTTTCGACCTATAACTCGGAGTCCGGCAATCAGCTGGCGGCCATTGTCGTCGATCTTTCCGAGGAACTGTGCAGCCGGGAGGACCTGAGCCTTGATTACCTGCTCAAGAACGCCAGAATTCTCATCAGCGCAGTCTCGCACGAGATCAGGAACATGGCAGGAGCAGCTTTGGTCCTGCACCAGAACCTGGCCCGCGTCCCGGCTCTGAAGGACAACGAAGACTTTGATGCGCTGGGCACGGTCATTCATGGCCTCGAAAAATTGTCCGCACTCGAACTGTCGAGTAGTACGGAGCACGAACGCCAGCTGGTCGAACTGGCTCCCCTTATGGACGAAGTCCGCCTGCTGATCGAAACCATTTGCCGCAATTCCGGAATCGAGCTCGACTGGGAAGTGACCGATCTCCCTCCCTCCGTTTGGGCCGACCGTTACGGGCTGGTCCAGGTTTTTCTGAATCTGGTGAAGAACAGCCGACAGGCGCTTGAATCCTCCTCTGAAAAGCGAATCAGAGTGAGCGTGCGCCGCAACTCCGGGTGCGTCATCGTCCGGGTTGAAGATACCGGACCCGGGATTTCCGAGCCGCAAATGTTATTCCGCCCCTTTCAGCGCGATGCCAAAGCCACAGGTCTTGGACTTTATGTCTCTCGTGCCCTGATGAAGAGTTTTGGCGGAGATCTTTCGTTTGAACCATCCGATCGTGGATGCTGTTTCGCGATTGCGCTGCAAACACCGTGACGATTCCGAATCCTGCCCCCAATTCTCCTCGCAGCGAGTGCCCGTTGTCCGGCGTGATCGATTCCGAAATGAAATAAGGCGAGGCGCCGAAATGGCGCGGGTGCTGTTCGTTGGTTGACGCCGAGATTGCAGCCGTGGCTGAAGCCGGCTTTCAGCGCACGACCTGAGCTGCAGCAGTCTCTGTGACCGCCGAATACCCGTGCTCTACGATTTGGGCCGCCCGGGCACGATAAATGTCCGGATCCTGCGGAGCCCAGGTGCCCAGGCCGTCGACGTACCGGTTGCACATACAGAAGACGGCGGCGATCAGCACGGTGTCGTGGATCTCCCGATCCGTTGCGCCGAGCTGGCGGGCGGCAGCGATGTCCTCTTCCCCGACGTATTTACCTCCCTGCTGCACTTTGCCGGCAATGTTCAGCAGCGCCTTCAGCTTCGGAGAAATCTCCGCGTGAAGCCAGTCCCTTTTCGCCTGCTGCACGAGTTCTTCGTCGTGGTTGAGCTGTGCCGCGGCCACAGCTCCGTGAATGGTCTGGCAAAAGAAACAGTCGTTGCGCCACGAAACATGCGTGGCGATCAGCTCGCGTTCGCCGGGCGAAAGGGTGCTTTCTCCGCGCAGCAGAATGTTCACCAGCTCATTGAGCGGAGCGGCGGTTTCCGGGCGAAACGTCATGGGCCCGACAATGCCGGGAAATTCGCGGCCGAGTTCCGGGGCAATCGGCAATTCAATCCACGCCATGCGAAGCAACTCCTGTCGGTGGTCGCGGAGGTTTCCGCCTGGAGACCCGCAAAGGGCGGCTGCAGTCCGCATGGGAATGCTAAGAAAACGACGGATTGCGCGCATCGTTCGAAAGATGGAGAAAAATGCCGACACTCCTGCGGTTGTGAACCGCACCGCCGGTCCTCCATAATCCGGCTCGCGCGTCCTGATCCCCGGGGCCCTTAAACTTCTGCGCTGATGGTTCTGACAAACATGCCGGGCCGTACCCCTGTGCGCTCTGCCGAAAACAGCCCTGGATACCCGGGCTGGCGTGTGGCCGTCGTTTGCCATATCGGCGTGCTCACCGGCTTCGCCACCGTGTTCATCTACAGCTTCAGCTTCATGGTGAAGCCTCTGCAGCAGCAATTCGGCTGGAATCGGGAACAGATTGCGCAGGCCTTCAGCCTGGCCGCGATCTCGGTTGCAATTTGCTCCCCCGGCATCGGCAAGCTGTTCGACCGCTTCGATCCGCGCAGGCTGATCGCCGGCTTTATGGCGGTCTTCGGCCTCGGTATCGCTTCGCTTGCCTTTCTCACCCCGAACCTGGTTCAGTTCTATTCGAGCGCAGTCGTCATCGGCGTCGCCGGCGCCGGAACTTACCAGCTGGGCTATGCGCGCATCGTCGCAGCCTGGTTTGACCGGCGCCTGGGCGCGGCGCTCTCGATTGTTGTGGCCGGTTCGGGCGTGGGATCGTTTGTGGTTCCTCCGCTGGTCGAGCATCTCCTCGCCGCCTACGGCTGGAGGACCACCTACCTGGCTCTGGCCGCGCTGCCACTCCTCGCTGGAACTCCGCTCACCCTGTTGTTTGCGCGATCGCCGCGAGCGGCGTCGTTTCACCGCGCCACCGGCCCCGCGCGATCCGCGCAGGTAGCCGGCCTGCGCTGGTCCGAGGCGCTTCAATCCCGCAGCTTCTGGCTCCTGGCAATGGGCGTGTGCGCCCTGTCGCTGAGCGAAAATGGAACGCTTGCCCATCTCGCACCCATGTTGAGCGACCACCGCCTCAGCCCTCGGGACATCGCCTTTACGGCGTCGCTGCTCGGCATATCCAGTCTCACCGGCCGCTTTGTGCTGGGCTGGCTGCTCGATTTCCTCGAGGGTTCCCACATTGCACTCGCCTCGCTGCTCGCCAGCGGCGGGGGAATCTTCCTGCTGGCGCATGCGCAGTCGTTCTCCGCCGCGGCTCCGGCGGCGTTCGTCGCCGGCCTTGGCGGTGGCTGCGAACTCGATCTCATTCCCTACATGCTGCGCCGCTACTTCGGCATGCGCTCGTTTTCCACGCTCTACGGCCTGGTCTACAGCGCCTATGCTGTCGCAGGCGCCATCGCGCCCCTCGCACTGGGCCGCGTCTACGACAGGACCGGATCGTACACCGGGATTCTCAACGTCTTTTGCGGAGTCACCATCGCTGGCGCTGCCGCCATGCTGGCGCTGCCCGCCTATCGATTCGCTCCATCCGCGGATTCGAAAACGAACCGGCCTGATGAGTCGCCGGCCGACATAGCGGAGTCCGCCCTCACCACCGAAAAAGGAGCAGCCTTTGAAAGCAACTGAGCAGATTCCCACCTGGCTCCCCGGAGTGGAAGCCAATCCGCAGCCCAGCCCGTACGCGGACCTGATTCGGATGGCACAGTCGTCGGGCCGCGAGCACTGGCAAATCTGGAACCTCTTTGCGTTCCGCCCGGAAGTCACTGCGCACCTGGCGAGCTTCACCGAAGGAGTGATGCGCAGCCCGGCTCCCATCAGCGCAGGCCTGCGCGAGCTGATCGCTGCCTACACCTCCTGGACGAACGAATGCCATTTCTGCTGGCGGTCGCACGCGGCCGTGGCCGCAGAGATGCTGGGCAGCGAGGACCTGGTGCACAGTGTCCTTGTCGATCTCGAAGCGTCCCCGCTGCCGGAAGCGGAGAAGGCGCTGCTGCGTTTTGCCCGCAGTATGACCAAAGATCTGCCGCAGATGACCGAGCAGGACATCGCCGAACTCCGCATCTGCGGATGGAACGACGAGGCCATCTACTACACGATCATGGTGGTCGCGCTCTTCAACTTCTACAACCGCTGGGTCACCGCATCGGGTGTTCATTCGGTTTCGGATGAAGCGCACCGTCTGCACGGTAAGCGCCTCGCGCTCAGCGGCTATGAGCCGAAGAACCGGATTGCCGGGATTCAGACGTCGGGGATGTAGGGCCACATCGTCGATCTGCCGATTCAGTCCAGGCGGGAGTCAGAGACATTCCCGCCAACACGTTCGATTCACTTTCACGTTGTCGGACCGATGAACTCCACGAACTACGCTAACCTGCAGCCGCGCGTCGGTCTGGCCTATGCGCTGCGCGGAGGCAAACAGGTGGTCCGCGCCGCCTTCGGCCTTTTCACAGGCCCCTGGGACTACAGCGACCTGATGGTCGGGTGGCAGGCCGCATCCGCCTTTACCTCCATGAATAATCCGCTGGTGCCCGATTTCGACAAGCCGAACTGCGTGGTGGGCCTGGGACCATCGGGGATCGTCGGCGTCGCGACGGCTCCTCCTATGACAGCGATCTGCGCCTGCAGTGGAGCTTCCATCTGTCCGAACGCCTCTCCACTGAGGCCAGCATGGAAGCGTTCAACCTGTGGAACCATCGCAACGTGCAGAGCATCGACCAGGTTTATCGCGCAGCCGATTTTCTGGGACCGGTGCCGCACCAGTTTGGCGACGGCATCGGCAGTCCCGCCAATCCCACCTTTGGCTCACCGAACTCCACCGGTCCTGCCCGTCAGCTTCAGGCCTCTTTGTGCCTGAATTTTTAGAGCCTGTTATTAACTTTGTTCCTGCGTTTTGAAAGAGATGATCGATCCAGTGTGGGATCGTGCATCCTGGGGCGGTGGCACAGGGTGAGCGGCGGGGCTATCCGAGCGATGTGACGGATGAGGAATGGGCGCTGGCAGCGCCCTATCTGGCCCTGTGCAGAGAAGACGCTGAGCAGCGCGAGTATCCGCTGCGGGATGTGTTCAACGCGTTGCGCTATGTGGTGCGGACCGGCTGCCAGTGGCGTTACCTGCCCAACGATCTGCCTCCATGGAGTGCGGTCTATCAGCAGGCGCAGCGCTGGATGCGGGCGCGCTGTTTCGAGACCATGGTCGAGGATTTGCGCATGCTGCTGCGCGAGTTTGCCGGGCGCACGGCGCAGCCCACCGCCATGGTTATCGACAGTCGCACTCTGCAGTCGACACCGGAATCCGGCGCACGCGCCGGATACGACGGGGCCAAGCGGCGCAAGGGCTCAAAAGTGCATGCTGCCGTGGATGCCCTGGGCCATCTGCTGGCTCTGCATGTAACTCCGGCCAACGAGCAGGACCGCGCCCAGGTGGGCGAACTGGCGCGACAGGTGCAGGAAATGACCGGCGACCACGTTCAGCTTGCCTATGTCGATCAGGGTTACACCGGCGAAGCTGCCGTGGAGGCCGCCAACCAGCACGGCATCGAGCTGGAAGTGGTGAAACACACCCAGGCGAAACGAGGCTTCGTCCTGCTGCCCCGCCGCTGGGTGGTGGAGAGAAGCTTCGCGTGGGCGGCCCGCTTCCGCCGTCTGGCCCGCGACTACGAACGGCTGGCAAAGACCCTCGGCAGCTTCCACTTCCTCGCCTGCGCCTGCCTCATGCTCGCCACTCTCTTCAAAATGCTCGCCGCAGGTTAATAACAGGCTCTAAGAACGTAGGCGCAATGCCAGCTACACGGAGCAGCACTTCGGGTGTATTACCGCCAACCCGGATCGTATGGTCCGCCGCCTTGTTGCAAGCGAAAAGTGAAGATAGCGGTCGGGTCTGCGCAAATGTATCCGGTCTTTGAGTGAGCCGAAGCTCGGGACCCTGATGGAATGCGCTGCGCCCTCGTCCTAATTAGTTTGGAAGCCTCAGAGGGCTGTTCCGTATGACAGGTTTCGAGGGCGCGGGGTTCGACCATTTTGTCATCTCGTTGTTCGCCAGCAGACCTGGCAGAAAACCTTGTTCAAAATCCGTCGTCGCTGGTCTGCGATTGTGGAAATCGCCAGAGCGATTTCCAAGTCTGGCGTTCTGGGCCAGGCGTCAATTGCAGGCCAGTGCCTCCGTTGGATTCACCGAAAGCGGTGGCCGATAGGCTTTGCTTTTGGCCAGCACCGCCCAGGCGACACGAGCCATCTTGTTGGCCAGCGCCACCGCGGCCACGTTGGCGTGAACTCGCGATGCAAGCTGGCCGAGCCACGCACTGAGTCCGGATGATTGCGTATCCCTGCACTGCAGCCCAGCCCGGCCCGGCGGCCAGGTTCACCCTCGCGCCCAGCCCACACCGCGCCTTCCCCGGCCATCGATGCGCGGAGGGAAGGGCCGCGCGGCGCGGCGGCCAGGTTCACCCCACAGCAAGAAGCAAACTCTTTTCGCGCCGGAGGGTCAAACCACTTCTTGCCTGGATTCCGCCCGAAGTACCTCACGCAGACCGATTTGAAACATCGACTCCTCCTCCTTCCCGGTCCTCGATTCCCGGTCCTCGATTCCCGGTTCTCACGCACACACTTCAGCCCCCGAGGCACGATTGCGCCGGTTAATCAGAGACTCTCTAACCCTGCTTCCCCCGCACCGTAGCCCGCATCGCCCCCGTCGAGATCCCCCCATCCACCAGCAGCGTCTGCCCGGTAACATACCGGCTCGCCTCCGACGCAAGAAACACCACGGCTCCATCCAGATCGTTCGGCGCGCCCGGTCGCCGCACCGGAATCCGCTCCTTCAGATACTCCACCCACTCCTGGTCCTCGTACAGCACCTGGTTTTGCTGCGTTTTGAACCATCCCGGAGCCAGGCAGTTCACCGTCACTCCATGCGGACCCCAGTCGTCCGCAAGGCTCATCGTCAGCTGGCGAATCCCCCCGCGGCTCGCTCCATACGGCGCGAGCCCCGCATACCCGAACACGCTGGTCACCGAGCCGATGTTGATGATGCGTCCATATCCGCGCGCAATCATCCCCCGCGCGATGGCCTGCGCGACAAAGAAGCTGCCCCGCAGATTCGTCTCCACCACCAGATTCCAGTCATCCCAGGTCACGTCCAGCGCCGGTTTCCGCACGTTGCAGCCTGCGTTGTTCACGAGGACATGAATCTGTCCGAAAGCGCGCTCCGCCTCGACCGCCATGCGCCGGATACTCGCCTCATCGCGCACGTCGAGCTCGACCGCCACAGCGCGGCGTCCCATCGCGCTGATCTCCGCTTCCATCTCCTTGAGCGACTCCCGCCGCCGGCTGGTCAGAATCAGGTCCGCTCCCGCCCGCGCCAGCGCCCGCGCAAAATACTGCCCCAGCCCCCGGCTCGTGCCCGTCACCAGAGCCACCTGGCCGGATAGGTCGAACAGCGATTCGCTCATCCCGCCATCTCCTCCCCCGGCGTCAGCACAATCTTCATCAGGTTCGGCTCATGGGCATACAGCCGCTCAAACCACCGCGGCCCTTCTTCCAGCGGCGCAACCGCCGTAATCAGCGGCTTCACCTCGATCTCGCCGCGGCTCATCATCGCAATCGCCTCCGGATATTCCCCTGCCGACGCCGCCGTGCCCTGCAAACGCAGTTGCCGGCTCACCACGATCTGCAGCGGCAGCGCCACCTGCGGCGCGATGTTCCCGATCAGCGTCACCGTCCCGCCCTTGCGCACCGCATCGATTGCCGCCACCACCGTCTCGTTTCGCCCCACTGCCTCGAACACCACATCCGCCCCCGCGCCCGTCCGCTGCACCACCTCGCGCGCCAGCTCCGCTCCGGAAAGATGCAGCGCCTCCGTGGCTCCCAGTGATTCGGCCACCCGCAGCCGCGTGGCATCCACATCCGCAATCAGCACCCGACCGCAGCCCGCGGCCCGCGCCGCCTGCATGGTCAGCAGCCCGATCATCCCCGCGCCGATCACCAGCGCCGTCTCGCCCCCGCGCACTGCGCTCATCTTCACCGCGTGCAGCGCCACCGCCACCGGCTCCAGCATCGCCGCTTCCGCAAAACTCATCGCGTCCGGCAGCTTGAACACAATCCGCTCCGGCACGGTTACAAATTCCGCAAACGCCCCCGCGCGCCGATACTCGCCGCAGGAAACTCCCAGCACCTGCCGCCGGTCGCAAAGGTTCACATCGCCGCGCCGGCAAAAAGCGCACTCCCCGCAGTACAGCGTCGAGTCGAATGTGACGCGGTCGCCCGCGCGAAACGCCGTGACCCCTTTCCCCACCGCCGCCACCGTCCCCGCCGCTTCGTGCCCCATCACAATCGGCGGAATCCTCCGCCCCGACGACCCGTCGTACCCGTGCACGTCGCTGCCGCAAATGCCGCACGCCGCTACCCGCACCAGCACTTCGCCCTCGCCCGGCACAGGCTGCGGAACATCCGCCATCTCCAGATGCTTGTACTCGCTGAGCACCATCGCCTTCATGCATCCAGTGTGGCACGATCCTCCGCCGCTCTCGTCGATTGCTCCCTCCGCAATTCCAAATACAATGGAGAGCCGCTCCCTCTTTGCGGGCCGCAAGCACTTGAAAACAGAGTGCATGGGCCCATTCACTTTGGAATCATATGCATAGCTGAAAAATGACCCCGTCAGATCGAATGGAATCAAATGCTTCCCAACTTTCGGCTCTGGATATTGAGCCCCTCGTCGCCCGCCTCCGCCAGGGCGATACCCGCGCCCTCGCCCGCGCCATCTCGCTCGTTGAAAACGACGCGCCCCAGGCCCACGCTCTGCTCTCCGCCTGCTTCCCGCACACCGGCCATGCCCTGCGCATCGGCATCACCGGCGCCCCCGGCGCAGGCAAAAGCACCCTCGTCGATCGCCTCTCCCGCCATTACCGCGAAGCCGGCAAAACCGTCGGCGTCGTCGCCGTCGACCCCTCCAGCCCCTTCACCGGCGGCGCCATCCTCGGCGACCGCATCCGCCTTCAGGAGCGCATCGCCGACCCCGGCTTCTACGCCCGCTCTATGGCCACCCGCGGCTCCCTCGGCGGCCTCGCCCTCGCCACCGCCGACGTCGCCCTCGTCCTCGAAGCCAGCGGCAAAGACATTCTCCTCATCGAAACCGTCGGCGTCGGCCAGGACGAAATCGAAATCGCCCGCCTCGCCGACATCGTTCTCCTCGTCCTCGTCCCCGGCATGGGCGACGACGTGCAGAGCCTCAAAGCCGGCGTCATGGAAATCGCCGACCTCTACGTCATCAACAAATCCGACCGCGACGGCGCCGACCGCGTCGAGCAGGAAATCCGCGCCCTCCAGTCCCTCGCATCCACCCACGCCGCCTGGACGCCCCCCATCGTCCGCACCGTCGCCACCACCGGCGAGGGCGTCGATCGCCTCGCCCAGGCCATCGCTCAAATGGAACAGTGGCTAACCGCGGAGCATCGCCTCACCCACCGCCGCGCCCAACACTGGCAGCGCCGTCTCCACGCCATGCTGCGCACTGAGCTCATGCGCCGCGCCCGTCGTCACGGCCTCGGCGAAAATCAACTCAGCGAACACGCCGCCCGCATAGCCAAAGGCCGCGAAGACCCCTGGCAGCTGGTAGCCCAACTCGCACAGAAACTCTTTGAGGAGCAGCCCCCCGAACACTGAAGGTCCATCCAGCGACCAGCGACGCGCAGTACCCTGAACGCTGAACGCTGTCCGCTATCCGCTATCCGCTAAACCCTATACCCTAACCCCTAACCCCTAACCCCTATACCCTGTTCCCATGCCCACCCTCGACCACATCGGCATCGCCGTCCGCAGCATCGACCAGGCCCGCGCCCTCTACGAGAGCCTCGGCCTCCGCGTCGTGCACGAGGAAACCGTCGAGCAGGAACAGGTCCGCACCGCCCTCATCCCCGCCGGCGACGCCCGCATCGAGCTCCTCGAGCCCACCACCCCCAACTCGCCCATCGGCCGCTTCCTCGCCAAACGCGGAGAAGGCCTCCACCACATCGCCCTCCACGTCGACAACATCTCCGCCGCCCTTGAAACCCTCAAAGCCCAGGGCGCTCGCGTCATCTCTGAAGACATTCAGATCGGCGCCGGCGGCCACCTCTACTTCTTCGTCCACCCCTCCAGCGCCGGCGGCGTCCTCCTCGAAATCTGCCAGGACCCCATCGCCGATGTGTAACATCGGCGACAGGCGTGGCACCCTGAGCGAAGGACGCGCTACGCGCTGCCAGCTATCCGCTATCAGCTATCCGCTATCCGCTATCCCCTAAAACCATGCTCCTCCTCTCCATCGACACCTGCGGACACAACGGCACCGTCGCCCTCGCCCGCCTCAACGGCGACCGCCTCGCAGTCCTCGCCCAAACCGATCTCCCCGGCAAGACCTACTCCGCCCGCCTCATCCCCGCCATCCGCGAACTGCTCGCCGCCCAGGACTTCACCCTCCCTGCCCTCGACGCCATCGTCGTCACCAGCGGACCGGGCAGCTTCACCGGCATCCGCATCGCCCTCAGCACGGCCAAGGGACTCGCTGAGGCCCACTCCACGCCCATCCTCGTCGTCTCGCGCCTCGCCGTCCTCGCCCACAAGGCCCAAAACCCCACCCACCCAACGCAGGCCGCCGCGCTCGACGCCTCCCGCCACGAGTTCTACCTGGGCGACTACTCCGGCCCCACCCCGCGCGAATCCCTCCTCACCCTCAGCCACTTCCAGCAACTTTCCGCCACTCTCGGCCACCATCTCGCCGTCTGCGAAGAATCCGTCCTCGCCCTCGCCCCGCACGCGCAGCTTGTTTCCGCGCCCACCGCCGCCGACGCCCTCCGCTTCGCCCTGCCTCGCCTGCGCGCTCGCCGCTTCGACGATCCCGTCACCCTCGACGGCAACTACCTCCGCCGCTCCGACGCCGAAATCTTCTTCCGGCCCCAGGCCGTAGCTGCTCGCCCATCGGACCTCGTCGAGCCATGACCCCCGACCCAACCCAAATCCGCCCCATGGCCGCCGCCGATCTCCCCGCCGTCCTCGCCATCAATGCCGCATCCCCTCAGGCTCCCCGCTGGCCACCCTCCGCCTTCGAACCCTACCTCAGCCCAACCCCCGAGCCGCCGCTCCTCCGCACCGCCTTCGTCGCCGTCTCGAAACCCGGCGATTCCCAACCCGTAATTTCCGGCTTCGCCGCCGCCACGCTCCTCCTCGACGGCCAGCAAAATCGCTGCGAACTCGACTCCATGGCCGTCCATCCCCAGGCCCGCCGCCACGGCCTCGGCACAGCTCTCGTCCGCTCCGTCCTTGCCTGGGCAGCTCACCATGGCGCTCACCGCCTCGCCCTTGAAGTCCGCGCCGGCAACACCCCCGCCATCCGCCTCTACCAGCGGCTCGGCCTCCACCCGGAGGGCCGCCGCCCACGCTACTACTCGCAACCCGAAGAGGATGCCCTGCTCATGGGCATGATGGTTACCCCAGTGCAGCACCCCCACTCGTTTTCCACCGAGAAATAGGTTGAAGGTCGTCCATCGCGGTGCTAGCGTGGTACGTCTCACTCATGTGGGACAATTCGCCCGGCAAGCCGTTCCGCCGGCTCCGCCGGGATCGATCCCGAAACGGAGGTGTCGTCTATGGATCTGGAAGCGAACGGTCAGCCGGATAGTGAGGAAATACACCGCCTGGAAGAACAGCATCGTCACTATTCGGAGAAGCTCGAAGCTCTGCTCCAAAAACCCTGGCTTTCCGACGATGAGCAACTCGAGGAAGTTCGCCTGAAAAAACTCAAATTGCACATAAAAGATCAGCTGGCCATGCGAAAAGGCCAGTTGCGAGCGTTCAGCGCCGCCTGACGCGCGCCCGCACCTCACAATTCGGCTTGCTCTGCGACGCTCCCGCATCGCCCGCCGTGAATTTGTATGCCTTGGCAGGGATCGGAGCGCGCCGTATTCATCAGGTCCGTCCTGAATCAATGAAAACTGTCGTCCTTAGCTGGCGTCGTCATCAGCCAGTGTCCTGAGTCATTAGTTTCGTTTAGGAATTGTCTTTGTTTTTGTATCAGGGCACGACTTCAGTCGTGCCGTAAGCGGCTGAAAATACGTTGGGCTTTAGCCCCTGGGGGGTGTTCTTCGACCCACTTCGATGCGTCAAAGCGTGAAAGAAACTTCAGACTCGGGACACCAGTGTGATGTGTCCGAACACTCCTGACCGTTGTCATCCCGAACGCGCAGCGGAGGGATCCGCGGTTGCTTTTTGCCGCTCCCTCCGCTTGACTCCGGGCCCATAAAGACACTTCAGACTCGCCACACGAGTGTGGTGTCCAGGAAGTCCTCAAAAGAATGGCTTTCCTTCTCAAGCGCACGGGGCCCCCAAACGTTCTTCAGTTTGGGAGTGGTCAGCGAAAGCCTGCCCTGAGCGAGGGTGCGCAGCACCCAAGTTGAACAGGAATCTGCGGCTGCTGTTCCTGGCCCTGTGATACGAATTTCTCGGACACCACACCAGGTTCGCTCCGCCAGGATTGCTCCGCCAACCGTCTGAACGAAGTCGCAGCCGCAGTGAAAAACCTCGCGTTTCGCACAGCGCCCTAACCACGCCCCCTCTTGCGTCACGGACTACTCGCCCGAAGTGACGGTATCGCAGCGAGAGAGATGGAACAGGGCTACCATTGCAGACCATGCTCCGTCTCACGCCGCGGCTCGTGCGCCGCGCTCTGCTTCCCGCAAGCTATCTGGCGTTCCTCGCGGGAATGCTGGTTTCGAGTGCGATCTTCTTCCACACAAGGCCATTCGACGCGAAGGCAGCTATACTCTCTGACCTTCAATCGCCCGACGACAACCCGCGCGGTTATGGGGCGTCAGCCGCTGCGACTGCCATCTCGGCGATTCTCCTGGCTCCCGCGGTGACCGTGTTCCACCGGCAGCTGCGGCCCGCCCACCCCAGGCTCGCGGTGACGGGCGTGGTCATGTTCACAGCGGGATTGGCGTCGGCAACTGCCGTTGGCATCCTTGCTCCGTTCACCCGCGGCTATACACCTCTGCACGTGCAGTTGGCATCCGCCGCATTCATCGGCATCTCCGCCGGCGCCTGGCTGCATCTGCTGGCGGCCCGGGCAGCACCGGCTCTGCTTGTTTTTCAGTTCGCGGCGCTACTGCTCGTGATCTTTCTTTGCTATGGCCCGGTTGATTTTAATAACGACCGCCTATTCACCAGCCTGGCGTTTTGGGAATGGGTGCTTTGCGTGGACTGCGGTCTGGCCCTGTGGGCGTTGGCTGGACGGATCGAGTCGATGGCGTCCGTCAAGGTGTGGGACGCGAGCACCTTTGCGACTCGGGGAGACCACCGAGAGCCTGAAGCAAACCCTGGAAACCGCTTCTAAGGAGGCAAAGCATGGTGCGCAAGCACGCACTGGCTATCCGAGTCGGGTTAGCGCTGCGAACCGCCTCGGGAATCCAGGTTCCATGTTTGCCGCCCTTCCGCGCCAAACGGGGACCCGCATCCCTTCTCTCCTCTCGGCCAACGCACACCCGCCGTACCGCACTGCGCATCCCTGCATGCGCCCCCATTTCCAGTCGCTTTCTGTTTCAGCCCCCTCGCTCTAGAATGAAAAAGACTTGCGGATGCCTCGCGCTGGTCTCTTTCTTATGGTGCGTGACGGATACTTTTACGGGCTGGCCCTGGTTGTCGTGGCCGTCGTTCTCTGGCTGGTCACCGGCGGCTGGGGCTGGTCTGTGCCGCCCCTGCTGCTCGCCGCCTTCTTCCTCTGGTTTTTCCGCGATCCCGAGCGCGCCATCCCTCAGGAACCGGGCCTCGTCGTCTCTCCCGCCGACGGCAAAGTCACCGAGGTCGCCCGCATCTCCACCCCGGACGGCGAATGCTTCCGCATCAGCATCTTCCTCAGCGTCTTCGACGTTCACGTCAACCGTTCCCCCGTGGCCGGCGTCGTGCGCGATGTCCGCTACCGCAAAGGCCTGTTTCTCAACGCCATGAACCCCGCCAGCGCCGCGCAGAATGAGCAGAACCAGGCGATTATCGACGCCTCCGACGGCTATCTGATTGCCTTCACGCAGATCGCCGGCCTGCTCGCCCGCCGCATCGTCTTCAACAAGCGTCCCGGCGACCCCGTCGCCCGCGGCGAACGCGTCGGCCTCATCAAGTTCGGCTCGCGCACCGACGTTCTGCTCACCGGCCACGCCGAAGTCCTGGTCAAAGTCGGCGACCGCGTCCGAGGCGGATCCAGCGTCATCGCCCGCATCGAGGCCACCGAACCCGGAGAGTTGGTGACCGCAGCAGGCGCGGAGCTGCACGCGTGAGCCACGCCGAGCATCAGCTCTTCGCGGGCCCGCCGCACTACCCCCGGCGCCGTCCGCGCGGCTTGTTCCTGCTGCCCTCCATGTTCACCGCCGTCAACATCGCTGCCGGCTTTTTTGCCATCACGCAAAGCCTCGAAGGCTCGGCGAGCGCCCCGCACCACTTTGACTACGCGGCCCTCGCCATCGGCTTCGCCATCCCCTTCGACGCCCTCGATGGCCGCATCGCCCGCCTCACCAACACCGAGAGCGACTTCGGCCGCGAGCTCGATTCCCTCGCCGATGTCATCACCTTCGGCGTCGCTCCCAGCATCCTCGCCTTCGCCTGGGGCTTCCGCTCCCTCCCGGCGACCATGAATTCCGATTACCGGATCAAGCTCATCCAGTTCGGCGCCTTCGTCTGCTTCCTCTTCCTGCTTTGCGGAGCCGCCCGTCTCGCCCGCTTCAACATCAGCTCCAATCCCGAACCCAAAAATCCCGGCCGCCCCGGCCGCAAATATTTTGTCGGCATGCCCATCCCCGCCGCCGCCGGCTTTGTTGCCGCCGTCGTCCACGCTTTCATCGGCTGGCCCATCTTCAACTGGTGGGTGGCCCTCATCTGGGCTTTGCTGGTCGCCTTCGTCGGCTTCCTCATGGTCAGCACCTGGCGCTTCTGGAGCGGCAAAGAAATCAACCTCACTGCCCGTCAGCCCTTTCGCTGGATCGTTTTCCTCGGCCTCAGCATCTATCTCCTCGTCTTCTTCTCCCGTCAGGTCCTGCTCATTCTGGCCTTTGTCTACATGTTTTCCGGCGTGATCGCCCGCCTCGCTTATTCCTGGCGCCGGCATCATAAACCCCGCGCGCAACCGCTCCCCTCTTCGCTGCAAGGCCCATACTCATGACGGATCAATCGAAAATCGCCATCGTCGGAGCCGGCTCGCTGCGCGGCCGCGAACTGAACGACGCCCTCGCCGACTCCCCCTTTGCCGAAGCCGACTTCCTCCTCATGGATGACGAATCCGAGCTCGGCACCCTCGAGGCCGTCGGCGACGAGGTCACCTTCATCCAGCGCATCGACGCCAATTCCTTTAACCGCGTCGATATTGCCTTCTTTGCCGGCGACGAGCAGCTCACCCGCAAGCATTGGCAGAGCGCCAGCCGCTCCGGCGCCAGCATCGTCGACCTCTCCGGCGCGCTGGAAAGCGAACGCGGCGTCCTCGTCCGTGCCCCCTGGGTGAACGAGGAGGCGCAACCCGCCGCCCGTCAGGGTTCCCCCGGCCTCGAAACCCGCGCCGTCGTCCCCGCCCATTCCGTCGCCGTCACGCTCGCGCTCCTCCTCGGCCGCGCCGGCCAGACCGCTTCCATCCGCGCTGCCTCCGCCACCGTCATCGAGCCCGCGTCGGAATACGGCCGCGCCGCCATGGACGAGCTCCACCAGCAAACCGTCAAGCTCCTCAGCTTCCAGGATCTCCCCAGGCAGGTGTACGACACCCAGGTGGCTTTCAACACCACTCCCGCCTTTGGCGAATCCTCCCGCTACAGCCTTGCCGCCAGCGAATCCCGCATCCGCCGCCACTTCGCGGTGCTCGCCGCCGGCCGCCTGCCCGAGGTCGGCATCCAGCTCCTCCACGCCCCTGTTTTTCACGGTTACGGCATCTCGCTTGCCGTCGAGTTGGACCAGCCCATCGTCCTCGACCAGATGGAAGCCGCGCTGGCCGGCGAGCACGTCGAGATCGTCACTGCCGACTCCGATCCGCCCACCAACCTCAGCGTCGCCGGTCAGCCCAACATTCTCGCCCGCGTGCGCCCCCAGGGCGGCCACAACGGCGAAACCCCCACCACTCGCTTTTGGATTTGGGCCGGCCTCGATAATCTGCGTTTCGCCGCCCTCAACGCGGTTGCCTGCGCCCTCGAGCTGAACCGCCTCCGCCCCCAGGGCAAGGTGCAGTAAGCCGCCGCGCTCCTCAGTGCGCCGGCGCTCCCGCTGCCTCGCGCAGCCGTCTCGTGCCCTTCGCCGGCACCGGCCCCGTCGACTGCCGCACCACCAGCACCGGCCGGACCGTGAACTCCCTCCCCGCTGCGCCCTCCCGGCTCGTGTTGTACATCGCCCGGAACGCCATCCGCGCAATCTCCTCCCGCGACAGCCTCACCGTCGTCAGGGCCGGCTGCGTGAACGCGCTCAGCGCTATGTCGTCGAATCCCGCTAAGGATATATCCTCCGGCACCCGCAATCCCGTCTCGTGGATCGCCCCCAGTGCCCCAATCGCCGTCATATCGTTCGACGTCAGCACCGCCGTCGGCCGCCGCTTCGCGCGCAGCAGCCGCGCCATCGCCTCATGGCCCCCGCTCACCTGGTGGTTCCCCTGCTCGATCTGCCCCGCATCCAGGCCCTTCCGCGTCATCCCTTCCACAAAAGCCTCTCGCCGGATGCGCGCCGAGCGCAGCGTCCCCGGCCCCGCGATGAACGCAATCTCCGTATGCCCCAGCCCCGTCACATGCTCCACGGCTGCCATCACCCCTGCGCCATAATCCACCACGATGTTGCTCGCCAGATCCCGCACCGTGCCCGTGTCCAGAAACACCACCGGAATCCTCCGGCTCTCGAATTCCATCACCAGACGCTCGTCCATCTCCGACGTCATGATGGCCACCCCGTCCACCTTGCGTTGCAGCATCCGGCTCACGCACACTTCCATCCGCGCCGGATCGTAATTCGTATTCGCTATCAGCACTTCCTGTCCGTGCTGCACCGCAATATCCTCGAAGCTTTTCACCAGCTCCGGAAAAAACGGATTCGTGATGTCCGAAATAATCAGCCCGTACAGGCTGCTCCGCCCCGATCCCAGCGCCCGCGCCCACGTGTTCGGATAAAACTTCAGCTCCTCGATGGCGCGCTGCACGCGCTCCTTCGTCTTCGGCGTCACCTTGTCCGATCCGTTGATCGTCCGCGACACCGTCGCCGTCGATACCCTTGCCAGCCGTGCGACTTCTCTGATGTTCATCAGGTCAACCCGTTATATTCCATCGCTGCGCGCCGTTCAACGCATTGCCCCGCCAGCCGCCCCCGCCGCCTCGCTGATTCCTTTGCCCTCTTCGATGGTGAAGATGCTGTCGATCCCCGGCAGCTGCATCTTTTCCACCGCTCCATCCGGCCAGTGAATCTCCACCTCGTCGACCTTCGTCGCGTCCCCCAGCCCAAAATGCACCCGCGGATCGTTCGACGACAAGTAGCTTCCCCCGCTCAGCACATCCCCCCTTTGCCGCATCCCGCCCGCCGTCAGATACACCGTCGCTCCCACCGCATCGCGCGGGCTCTTCGGCCCCCCCACCAGCTTCAGATCCACCCAGTGATGATGATCCGGATTCACGTTCTTCAAAAGTACCGGAACCCCATCCATATTGTTCATCACCACGTCGATCTTCCCGTTGTTGAACAAATCCCCAAACGCCGCGCCGCGTCCCACCACCACCAGCGCCAGCCCCGTCCCCTCCACCGCCGGCACCAGCGCAAACTTCCCGTTCTTCAGGTTGTGGAACAGCAGCGGCCGCTCCGCATAGCTCGTTCCCCACTCCGGATGCTCGTCCACCACCGGATACACATGCCCGTTCGCGATAAACAAATCCTTCCATCCGTCGTTGTCGTAATCCAGAAATCCGTCGCCGAACCCCACAAACGGAATCGTCGGCGCCGCAATCCCCGCCTCATAGCTCACATCGGTAAAGTTGCCCTTCCCGTCGTTCTCAAAAAGAATGTCGTAATCGTCTGAGAACGTCGTGCTCACGATGTCTTCGTGCCCGTTGTTCTCGTAATCTCCCGCTGCCAGCCCCATATTCGCCGCCTCGCGTCCATCCGCGTTCAGCGCCAGCCCGCTCAGATAACTATCGTCCTCGAACGTCCCGTCCCCCTTGTTGATGTACAGATAATTCGGCGTCGAATCGTTCGCCACAATCAAATCCGGCTTCCCGTCCCCGTTCACGTCCACAAACAGCGCGCCCAGCCCGTAGTAGCCCGCCTTGTTGTCCACACCCAGCTTCTCGCTCACGTCCGTGAACGTCCCATCCCCGTTGTTGTGGAACAGATGGTCCCGCTCCCCCGGCAGCCCCCGCGGCCCGCACATCACCGGCACGCCGCGGAACTGGCAGTTCGCGTAATTCACCGCCTTCGATCCGGAAACCGGCGGGTGCACAAAATCGAAATGAATGTACCCCGCCACAAACAAGTCCAGCCGCCCGTCGCCGTCGTAATCCCCAAACGTCGCCCCCGTCGACCACGTCCCCAGCTGCACCCCCGCCTTCTCCGCCACATCCGTAAACGTCCCGTCGTGATTGTTGTGGTACAGCCGGTTCTGCCCGTAGTTCGTCACGTACAGATCGGGCCAGCCATCGTTGTCGTAATCTGCCACCGCGCAGCCGTACCCCCACCGGTCGTTGGCCACCCCCGCCTTCTCCGTCACATCCGTAAACGTCCCGTCGTGGTTGTTGTGGAACAGCGCCGCATGCGGCGGCTCCGCCTTCCCATTCATCGCATCGATCGTCGACCCGTTCACCAGATAGATGTCCATCCACCCATCGTTGTCGTAGTCCAGCAGGCAAACGCCCGGCCCCTTCGCCTCCACGATGTACGGCTTGTCCTTCGTTCCCGCCGTGTGATGCCAGCTCGTCAGCCCCGCCGCCTTCGCAATGTCCTCAAACACAATCGGCCCGCTCTTGACGAAGCCCCCCTCCGTAATCGGCCGATGCTGTTCGTCGTAGACCGCCTGATGCGCCCCGCCGGTCGCCATCCCGCCCGCCTGCTGCGCCTCCTGCGCTCCCACCCGTCCCAGGCCCGCGAATCCGCAAATCGCCAGTATCCCCGCAACAACCGTTCCCCACGCGACAACCAACCCCACCCCTGCGCGCAACCTTGCCCGTCCCACCGGAGTATTCATGTGCATCCATTCTCGCCGCTCGAAGCGCATCATGAAAAGCAGCACACCCCGCGCGTATCCCCATACATACCGATTGGAATCTGGAAAAGCTGTCGTCTCCACTGCTTACGAAAAATTAGCCTCTTTGCAGGGGCGCGCCTTCAGAACCTGCCATGAGCGAAGCCGAAGGGTGCCGCAACAGCCGCGTTATGAATCCGGCTTCAGCCGCTAAGCGATGGCTCTTTATCCCTTCACCGGCTTTTTCCCGCAGCCCGTTCAGGCGCGTTATGAAATCCTGAACCTGAATTGTCTGCCTGCGGTGATCGGACGTCCGCATGAAACACGCCGGTGAGGCTGCGCTGGATCGAGTTGAGTCGCTGCTTGTCGAGCTTCGTCGCTGCGACGGTCTCCGTGAACCAAAGCGTGGAGTCTTCTACAGAAAGTCGTCGGCCTTTCTGCATTTTCACGATGATCCGGCAGGCATTTTTGCCGATGTGCGCACCGGCCGCAATTGGATGCGACTGCCCGTGAACACCCGCTCCGAGCGTCTCCGGCTTCTCCGCCTCATCAGGGAGACTCTGGCGTTACCATAAACTCCGATGCCACTCCGCCGCCTCGCGATCGTCCTTACCCTTCTCTGCCTCACTCCCGCTCCAGTTCTCTCTGGCCAGAATCCCACTCCTGTCCACGTCCCCGCCGCCACTCTCGACAGCTACGTCGGCGAATACAGCCTCACCGCCGACCCCGACTGGCATCTCTCCTTCTTTCGCGACCGCGACCGGCTCTACTGCGAAGGCCCACGCACGCCGCGCACCATCCTCACCGCCGAGTCCGACACCGTCTTCACCGCCGATAAAAGCCAGGTCCATTACACCTTTACTCACGCCACCTCCACCGCGCCTGCCGCCGTCCGCATCAGTGGCGAAACCACCTGGGATCTCGTTCGCATCTCCACCCAGCCCGTCCCCAACCATTTCCGCCCCTATGCGCGCCAGGAAGTCATGATCCCCATGCGCGACGGCATCCAGCTTCACGCCGTCATCCTGCGCCCCAAAGACACGCGCGAGCCGCTGCCTTTCCTCATGCAGCGCACTCCCTACGGCGTCGACCTCGCCACCTCCGACACCATCAACGCGCACTACACCGAGCTCGCCCAAAGCGGCTACATCTTCGTCATGGAAGATATCCGTGGCCGTTACAAATCCCAGGGCGCCTTCGTCATGATGCGTCCCCTCGCCGGCCATCATGACCCCCACGCCATCGACGAATCCACCGACACATACGATACCGTCGCCTGGCTCCTCACCCACGTCCCCCGCAACAACGGCCGCGTCGGCGTCCTCGGCACCTCCTATCCCGGCTTCCTCGCCGCCGAAGCCGGCATCGACCCCCATCCCGCCATCCGCGCCATCTCCCCCCAGGCCCCCATGACCGACGTCTGGCTCGGCGACGACTTCTTCCACAATGGCGCCTTCCGCCAAACCTATGGCTACGACTACGTCCTCGGCGTCGACACCGGCAAAAATTCCACCCTCGGCAATCCCGACGAGTACACCACCCTCCTCAAATACGGATCGTTCGCCGCCGCCATTCATGCGCCCGATGCGATGTCCGGCAGCTCCCTTGATCCAACCGATAAATCCGCTGAGAACAAATCCAACCAACTCGAACTCCTCGCCACCTGGCAGGACTTCCTCGACCACCCCGCCTATGATGATTTCTGGCGCTCCCGCGCCGTTCAGGATCGGCTCACCACCGTCGCCGTTCCCACTCTCGAAGTCGGCGGCTGGTGGGATCAGGAAGATCTCTGGGGACCCCAGGCCGAGTACGCCGCCCTTGAATCGGACGACGCAGCGCACAATCAGCCCGCCGACCCGGCCCACCGCGTCTTCATGGTCCTCGGCCCGTGGTACCACGGCAGCTGGGCGTCCACCTCCGACCATCTCGGCCCTCTCGATTTCCGCGAGCCCGTTGGCGACGAGTTCCGCCAGCGCATCGAAGCCCCCTTCTTCGCCTATTACTTAAAGGACCAGCCCGGCTTCACCCTCGCCAACACCGCGACCTACCAAACCGGCACCGACCGCTGGATGTTCTACACCCAGTGGCCCCCGAAAAATGTAACCGAGCATGATCTTTATCTCGACGCCGACGGCTCCGCTACCTTCACCAGGCCCGCCGACCCCAGCGCCTTCAAAGCCTACACGTCAGACCCCGCCAACCCCGTCCCCTACCGCCGCCGTCCCATCGAAGCCACCTACGGGCCTGACTCGCACTGGTACACCTGGCTCGTGCAGGATCAGCGCCCTGACGACTCAGACCAGCCCGACGGCCGCCGTGACGTCGCGACCTTCGTCACCCCGCCCCTCGACCGCGACGTCACCGTCACCGGCAACGTCATCGCTGATCTCATCGCCTCCACCTCCGGCACCGACAGCGACTGGATCGTCAAGCTCATCGACGTCTTCCCCGGCGCCGGCTCCGCGCCCTGCCCCACCTGTCTCCGCATCGATCCGTCTATCCCGTACTTCAACGCCAACCCCTCCGGCTACGAGCTCATGATCGCCGACGAAATCTTCCGCGGCCGCTACCGCCTCAGCTTCGAGCACCCCGCGCCGATCCCCGCCAACACCCCCGAGGAATACAAGTTCTCTCTCCACGCCGCCGACCACGTCTTCTTCAAAGGGCACCGCATCATGGTCCAGGTCCAGAGCACCTGGTTCCCCCTCTACGACCGCAACCCCCAAACCTTCGTCCCCAACATCATGACCGCGCAGCCCTCGGACTACCACTCCGCCGTGCAGCACATCTACGCCGCTTCCCACCTCGAACTCCCCGAGCCGCAGTAGATCCGCGCTCCGCATCACCTTGCCGGAGGGATTTTCAGAGGGATTCGCCTCGCAGGCGGATATGGTTTTCAGCGCACACCCCGGGGTAACATCTCTTCTTCAGTCGATCCGCGCCGAGCGCTTGCGGATTTCATGTCGTTCGCCCGTTGAGGTCCTTCATGACCACCCTGCTGCAGGACATTCGCTACGCATGCCGCATGCTCCTTAAGTCGCCGGGCTTTGCGGCCATCGCCATCCTCACGACGGCTCTCGGCATCGGCGCCAACACCTCTCTCTTTTCCGTCGTCAACGGCGTCCTGCTCAACCCGCTGCCCTACCCGCACTCCGCCCAGCTCGTCGCCATCTGCGAAAAGAATGCCGGCATGGACTGCGCTCCCATCAGCTATCTCAATTTCCTCGACTGGCAGCGCGCTACCCAGACCCTCTCTTCGCTCGCCATCTACCGTCATAACGACTACAACCTCACCGGTGCAGGCCAGGCCGAGCGCGTCGACGGCTTCATGGTCTCCGCCGGCTTCTTTGCCACGCTCGGCATCCATCCCATCCTCGGCCGCGATCTGCAGCCCGGCGACGATCGCATCGGCGCAGCGCCCGTCGCCGTGCTCAGCAACGCCTTCTGGCATCGCCGCTTCGGCGGCTCTCCGTCCATCCTCGGCAAGCCCATCGCTCTCAGCGGCACTGACTACACGGTCATCGGCATCCTGCCCGCTGACTTCTCCTTCTACGGCGTCGATCGCGACGTCTATACCCCCATCGGCCTGTGGAACGATCCCTCCTTCCTCGACCGGCGCGTCGACATGAGCGCCCACGCCGTCGGCCGCCTCAAGCCCGGCGTCACCCTCGCTCGGGCGCGCGCCGACATGGATTCTGTCGCCCACCACCTCGCTGTCGAGTACCCCGAAGCCGACAAGGACGTCGGCATCCAGCTCCTCTCCATGAAGCAGGACATCGTCGGCAACGTGCAGCCATTCCTGCTCGTGCTGCTCGCGGCCGTCGCGTTTCTGCTGCTCATTGCCTGCGCCAACGTCGCCAGTCTCCTGCTCGCGCGCTCCACGCACAGGTCAGCGGAATTCGCCATCCGCAGCGCTCTCGGCGCCGGCCCATCCCGCGTTATCCGCCAGCTTCTCACCGAAAGCCTGCTGCTCAGCAGCCTCGGAGGCGGGCTCGGGCTCCTGCTCGCCTGGCTTGGGACGAGGGCCGCTGCCGGTCTGCTGCCAGCCGCTCTGCCCCGCGCTGCCGGCGTCTCGCTCGACGGTCGCGTTCTGCTCTTTACCCTCGCCGCTTCCCTGCTCAGCGGCATCCTTTTCGGCCTCGCGCCCGCGCTCCAATCCTCGCGCACCAGCCTGCAGCAGGTCCTGCGCCAAAGCAGCCGCGGTGCCGGCGGCGCACGCCATCGTTTGCATGGAATCTTCGTCGCTGCCCAGCTCGCCTTGTCTCTGGTGCTCCTCGTCGGCGCCGGACTTATGCTGCGCTCCCTCGCCGCCCTCTGGCGCGTCAATCCGGGCTATAACCCCGCAAACGCCGTTACCTTCTCCCTCTCGCTTCCCGCCAATTCCAAAACCACCGCCGCGGAAACCCGCGCCCGTCTGCGCCGGTTCGACGCCACCATGCGTTCCATCCCCGGCGTTGAAGCGGTTTCCGTCACCCTCGGATCGCGCCCTATGATCCACGACTCCGAATTGCCTTTCTGGATCGAAGGCCGCCCCAAACCCGCCAATGATAACGACATGCCGCAGGCCATGTTCTACCTCGTCGAGTCCGGCTTCCAGCAGGCCATGGGCATCGCCCTCGAGCGCGGCCGCTTCATCGCGCCGCAGGACAACGAGAACGCCCCCACCGTGGTCGACATCGACGACGTCTTCGCCCGCACTTATTTTTCCCGTCAGAATCCCATCGGCCAGCACATCCATCTCGCCGAGTTCGACAACCAGGCCGAGATTGTCGGCGTCGTCGGTCACGTTCGGCAATGGGGACCGGGCAACGATCCCAAAGCCGCCATTGAAGCGCAGTTCTACTACCCGTTCATGCAGCTTCCCGCGAAGCTGATGCCCCTGGTAGCCGACGGCGTAGCCGTGGTCCTGCGCACCCGCGACAACCCTGCCGTGGTGATGCCGCCCGTGCGCCGCGCCGTCGCAGAATTCGATCCCGGCGCGGTCGTCTATGCCGTCGAAACCATGAACGACGTCATCGAGAATTCCTTCGCCGCACGCCGCCTCTCCATGATCCTGATCTCTGCCTTCGCCGCACTCGCGCTCGCGTTGTCCTGCGTCGGCATCTATGGCGTCATTTCCTGCCTGATCGGCGAGCGCACCCGCGAAATCGGCCTGCGCATGGCGCTCGGCGCGCGCCACAGCGACGTGCTGCGCCTCATCCTTGGGCATGGAGCCAGGATGGCCCTTCTCGGCATCGCGCTCGGCGTCGTCCTCGCCCTCGCCCTCACCCGCCTCATGGCCAGCCAGCTCTTCGGCGTCACCCCGCGCGACCCGCTTACCTTCGCCTGCGTGGCTCTCCTGCTCTTCGCTGTGGCCCTGGCTGCCTGCTATTGGCCCGCCCACCGCGTCACCCGCATCGAGCCCGTGGTCGCGCTGCGCCACGACTGAACACTCTTCTGCGCCGGGTGAGAGAATACGCCTGTTGCCCCGGTGCGGCCTTCCCACCGCGTCGCTCACCCATCACGTCGCAGCAGCAAAGGAGCTCTCTTGCGCCCTCTCCGAACCTGTCTTGCCTTCTGCGCGGCCGCCGGCGCGCCGTTCATTTTCTCCACCTGTTCCGCAATCGCACAATCAGCTTTGCCGCCCGCGCCGCATGCGGAGCAAATCCACCTCAAGCATGTGCTGGTCATCGGCGAAACCAAAGGCTGGGAGCACGACTCCGTCTCCGACGCCATGGCCGCCGTCTACGAAATGGGCCGGCAGAGCGGCCTGTGGGACACCACCATGCGCACCGACACCGAGCTCCTCACCAAAAAGGACCTCGGCCGCAACGCAAAAAATCTGAACTACTTCGATGTCATCGTCTTCGCCAGCACCACCGGCGAGCTCGACATGGACGACAGCCAGAAGAAAGACATGATGTCCTTCATCCACGACGATGGCAAAGGCTTCGTCGGCATCCACGCCGCGCTCGATACGAATTACACCTGGCCCGAGTATGGCGAAATGATCGGCGGCTGGTTCGACCAGCACCCGTGGCTGACCTTCGAGGCGCCCATCGTCAATGAAGCTCCCGATTTTCCCGCCGTCCGCCACTTCCCCCACGAGTTCGTCAAGTACGACGAGATCTACCAGGTGAAGGCTTGGTCGCGCGACAAAGTGAACGTCCTGCTCAGCCTCGACCCCGCCCGCCTCGACTACGCCAACAACCCCCGCATTCACCGCACCGACCATGACTTCGCTGTCGCCTGGTGCAAGATGTACGGCAAGGGCCGCGTCTTCTACTCCACCCTCGGCCATACCGAGGAATCCTGGCAGGACCCCGACATCCGCAGGATGTACTTCGAAGCCATCAAGTGGGCGCTCTGGATGACCGACGGCAGCACCGCCTCTCACCCCCGCCCCGCCGCGGCCCTCCCATCCCACTAACGCCGCAAGGCGCTTTCGCCGCCGGCGAATCTCGGGCCGCGAAGCGCGGTACCAACGTACCGTCCCACCCCCCGAATTCACTGGACCCGATTCCACCGCCCCTGCTACGCTCAAAAATGGAGGGGGATCGTCTGCCGACGATCCCTTTTCTGTTCCCGGCATCCAGATGCCGCAAACTGCAGCGCAGCTCTTTGAGACAAACGAGCGGGCCGAAAACTCCCGCGCAGGAAGCTCACCATGTTGTCAACTTCGACAACGTCGCCTTCGGCTATCGTTGAGATCTCCTGCTTTGAAGGGGCATGGCCAGGAGCCCTCGGCCAACTGCCCTGTTTCCGGCAGGCGACCGAAAAACGTGCGTTTTGGAGGCTCCGAAAAGTACCCTGTCTCCAGTCAATCACCCTGGCAGGCCCTCAAACAAAAACCGCACTTACCCGCCAACAAAGCACTTAGGAAAAAGTTAAAGAGCAAAAAAATTCCAGGTAAGCCGCGCACGGAAGAGCTCCCGGCTCCCGGCTCCCAGCTACCCCTCCTCCTGCTCCCGCAGCTTCGCGATCACGCTGAAGTCCTCCAGCGTCGTCACGTCGCCCTTGATCTCCCCATGCGTCGCCATCTCCCGCAGCAGCCGCCGCATGATCTTCCCCGACCGCGTCTTGGGCAGCGCATCTGTGAAGCGAATATCGTCGGGCCGCGCCAGCGCCCCAATCTCCTTCGCCACCCACGCCCGCAGCTCGTCCTTCAGCTCCTTCGTCGGCGTGTACCCGCCGTCGAGCGTCACAAACGCGGAGATCGCCTGCCCCTTCAGCTCGTCCGGACGACCCACCACCGCGGCCTCGGCTACCTTGGGATGCGCCACCAGCGCCGACTCCACTTCCATCGTCCCCAGCCGGTGCCCGCTCACGTTGATCACGTCGTCCACGCGCCCCATCAGCCAGAAGTACCCGTCCGCGTCCTGGTGCGCGCCGTCGCCGGTAAAGTAGGCGCCGGGCACGTCGGACCAGTACTGCTTCACGTAGCGCTCCGGATCGCCCCAGATCGTCCGCGCCATCGAAGGCCACGGCTGCCGGATCACCAGCAGCCCGCCCTGCCCCACCGGAACCGGCTTGCCCTCTCTTGTAACCACTTCCGGCACAATTCCGAAGAAGGGACGTGTCGCGGAGCCCGGCTTCGCCGCCACCGCTCCCGGTATCGGCGAGATCATGGTCGCGCCCGTTTCCGTCTGCCACCACGTATCGACGATCGGACAGCGGCCCTTGCCGATCATTTCGCGATACCACATCCACGCCTCGGGATTGATCGGCTCGCCCACCGTCCCCAGCAGCCGCAGGCTGCTCAGGTCGTGCTTCGCCGGATATTCGTCACCCCACTTGATGAACGCCCGGATCGCCGTCGGCGCCGTGTAGAACACCGTCACCTTGTGCCGGTCGATGATCCTCCAGAACCGGTCCGGCTGCGGATGGTTCGGCGCCCCCTCGTACATCACCGTCGTCACGCCGTTCTGCAGGATGCCGTACACCACGTACGAGTGTCCCGTCACCCACCCGATGTCGGCCGTGCACCAGTACACATCGTCCTCTTTCAGGTCGAAGATGTACTTGCTGGTCAGGTAGGTCTGTACCGCATAGCCGCCCGTCGTGTGCACCAGACCCTTGGGCTTCCCGGTCGTTCCCGATGTGTACAGGATGTACAGCGGATCCTCGGAATCGAGCGGCTCTGCCGGACACTCCTTCGCCGCCGCCGCTGTCAGATCGTGCCACCAGTGGTCGCGCCCCGCCACCATGTCGATCGGCGATCCCGTCCGCCGGTACACCACTACGCTTTTCACCGAAGGACACTGTCCCACCGCCTCGTCCACGGTCGCCTTCAGATTCACTTCGTTCCCGCGCCGGTACGACGTGTCCTGGGTCAGAATCGCCACGCACTGCGAATCGTTCACGCGATCCACAATGGCGTTCGCCGCAAATCCGCCGAAGATCACCGAATGCACGGCGCCGATCCGCGCGCACGCCAGCACCGCGATCGCCAGCTCCGGCGTCATGCCCATGTACACCGCGACGCGGTCGCCTTTTTTGATCCCGAGGCCCTTCAGCGCATTGGCAAACCGCTGCACCTCGGCATGCAGCTCGCGGAAGGTCAGCTTGCGCACGTCGCCCGGCTCACCCTCCCACAGGATCGCGGTCTTCTCCGCGCGACCGTTCTCCACGTGCCGGTCCACGCAGTTGTAGCAGAGGTTCGTCTTGCCGCCCACAAACCACTTCGCCCACGGCAGATTCCACTCCAGCACCTTTTCCCACGGCGCAAACCAATGCAGCTCGCTGGCAGCCTCCGCCCAGAAGCCCTCTGGATCCATAACCGACCGCCGATACATCTCCTCGTACTCGGCCACGCCCCTGATCTGCGCACGCTTCGCAAATTCCGCAGGGGGCGGAAACACGCGCTTCTCGTGCAAAATGGACTCTAAATTAGGACTGATTGTCGTCTCGGCTGCCATGCATTCTCCGTCAGCCAACACAGTAAAGGCTGCAGCGCCGCCCGCGCAACCAGGACCGTGGCAAGCGGCTTCCCTGGATACACTTTGGTCAGAGGAATCGCCTTTGGCTTCTGACCTCGGCCACGTTCTCGCTGTCATCCCCGCGCGCCTCGGCTCCACGCGCCTGCCTCGCAAAGTCCTGCGACAGATCGCCGGCGAGCCCATGCTCACCTGGGTCTATCGCGCTGCGCGTGCCTGCCCCCTGCTCGATCACGTGCTGATCGCGACGGACTCGCAGGAGGTCCTCGACTTCGCCCAGTCCCACGGCCTTCCTGCCGTCTTCACGCCCGAGGATTGCGCCAGCGGCACCGACCGCGTCCACGCCGTCGCGCAGTCCATCCCCGCCGACATCTACGTCAACATCCAGGGCGACGAACCGCTCCTCACGCCGGAGCATTTCACTCCGCTTCTCGAGCTGTTCCACCGTCCCGAAGTTCAGGTTGCAACGCTCGCCGTTCGCTGCGCGCCGAACGACATTGCCAATCCGAACGCGGTCAAAGTCGTCACCGCCGGCGACGACCGCGCTCTGTACTTTTCCCGCGCGACCATCCCGTACGACCGCGACTCCAGCGGCTTCGCTGGCTATCGCAAGCACCTTGGCATCTACGCCTATCGTCGCGCCGCGCTGGAGAAGTTCGCCGCGCTGCCGCCCTCCTGGCTGGAACGCGTCGAACGCCTGGAGCAACTCCGCCTTCTCGACAACGGCATCGACGTCTACGTCGCTGCCGCCCCCGGCGACACCATCGGCGTGGACACCGAAGAGGATTTGCAGGCCGCGGAGGCGATTCTCCTCGCCCGCAGCCCGGAAGCGCGTTAGCCCACCGGTCAGGCTGTCAATTCCGTGCCCTTCGACTCGCGCCCGAACGCTGCGACAACGACAATGTAGATGGCGACAATGGCGACCGTAACTGCCAAAACTCCGCCATACCCACCCAGCTTCTCGCCAAAGCGCGCCTGAATCACATCGTTTTTCGATGCAATCAGATTTCCCAGTTGGTAGGTCAGCCCCGGAAAAGTAGCCCGCACGGGCCCTGGCGACAGTTCGCTCAGCCACGCCGGAATCACCCCCCACGCGCCCTGCACCATAAACTGCATCAGCATCGCGCCCACGGCCAGGGTCGCCGCCGTACGCGAAAACGCAAACAGCGGGATCACCGGCAGCGCCAGCAGCGCCGCCAGAATAATCGCCCGGCGGCGACCGATGCGCTCCGACAGCGCGCCAAAGCTGATGCCCCCGGCAATGGCGGCCACGTTGTACAGAATCGCGATCAGCCCCGTCATCTGCGGCGAAAACCCGTGGTCCTGCTGCAAAAACGTCGGATACAAATCCTGCGTCCCGTGCGAAAACGAGTTGAAACCCGTCATCAGCAGCACAAGGAACACAAACGTCCCCACGTAGCGCAGAACCCCCTGGACCGTCCTCGTCCCGGCTCCTTTTCCCTGCGCTGCGGCCGCCCGGCCCGCCCGCCACGTCGGCGACTCGTCCACCTTGCCGCCGATGTACACCACCAGCAGTGCCGGCGCCGCGCCCACCAGGAACATCCCTCGCCAGCCAAACGCCTGCCCATGCCACGAGAAATGCGAGAACCACGGAAACAGCAGCGCATACGCCGCCGCCGCCACCAGATAACCAGCCGCGTAGCCCATCTGCAGCAACCCGGAGAAGAATCCGCGGTTCTCCTTCGGCAGCGTCTCAAAGGCCAGCGCCGCGCCTACACCCCATTCGCCGCCCATTGCAATGCCAAACAGCGCTCGCAGCACCAGCAACTGATCCATCGAACCCGCAAAGGCACAGCTCATCTCCAGCAGCGAATAGCAGGCGATGTTGAACATCAGCACCGGCCGCCGTCCGAAGCGGTCCGCGAGCGCCCCGAACAGAAACGCCCCCAGCGGCCGAAACGCCAGGGTGAGAAAGAGAGCCTCCGCCACCTCCGACCGCGCCACGTGGAAATCCCCTGCGATCGCCGAAACGCAAAAAACCAGGATGAAGAAGTCGAAGGCATCCATCGTCCAGCCCAGGAAGCAGGCGGCGAAGGTGTGTTTCTGCCGCGAATTCAGGCTGCGAAAGGGATTCGGCATTGGGAGCAGCTTACCAAAGGCATTGCGCAGGCTAGGATGCTCTTCCCGGCCGCCTCACAAAAGCAGTACATTTTTGTGCGGATTCCATGTTCGGTCTCGGGGCGCGCGCAACTCCGGCCGCTCCGGGCCGCCAAAGCAGGATGGCCATGACCAGGCGCATTGAATATCCTTCCGACCAGAACGGCGGCACGCTCTCCCTGATGAAGCGTTGGCGCTCGATGAGCCGCTTCTTCCTCTGCATCGCCGGTCCTGGGTTGGCGCTGTGCAGCTTCTCCGGCTGCGGCGGCGGAACCAGTTCCTGCGGCAGTTGTCACATCGCCACGCAGCCGCAGGCGGCCACACCCTCCATCACCACAGCACAGTCGCCCAACGGGGCCACCGGCGCGGTGATTGTGACGCTGGCCGACACGACCAGCGGCGCGAACATCTACTACACGCTCGACGGCAGCACGCCCACCAATACTTCGCAAATCTATACCGGGCCGTTTCTCGTCGCTTCGAGTATCACGGTGAACGCGATCGCCGCCGAGCCCCCCAGCTACCTCAACAGCAACGTCGCTACGCAAGCCTTCTCACCGAACATCGCCTCGGGCACACTCGTCTGGAGCGATGAGTTCACCAACTCCGGAACCAGCAATGCCCAGCCGAATCCCACTACCTGGACCTACGACACCGGATTCCAGTGCTGCGGCAACAACGAGCAGGAAACCTACTGTGCCTGGGGTTCCACCACCGGTCCATGCAACCCCTCGAATCCCAACGCCTACATCGCCCCAGGCGGCGGCCTGAATATCGTTGCGGAGAACCCGTCCGGCACCAATTACACCTCGGCCCGCCTCAAATCCGAAGGCCTCTTCAGCTTTATGTATGGCCGCATCGAGGCAAAGATTCTCTTACCGGAATCGCAGGGCATGTGGCCAGCCTTCTGGATGCTCGGCAATAACATTGCCAATACCGAACCGTGGCCCGCCTGCGGCGAAGCCGACATCATGGAACACATCGACGCCGACAATACCCCGTTTGGCGGCCCAGGCACGGGGGCTCTCCCAGGATACGACTGGTATCAGGCTTCCATCCATGGTACCGGCCTTGACGGCGGCACACCGTATCCAACTTCCGCCAGCAATGGATATTCCGCGACCGCGTGGCATAGGTACGGCATGATCTGGACGAAAGGGCAGATCCAGTACTACATCGACGATCCGACCAACATTTACGAGACCTTCAGCACCAGCAACCCCGGAACCGGCACCTGGCCGTTCGATCAGGGGCCGATGTTCATCATCCTGAACCTTGCTGTCGGCGGATCCTGGCCCGGAGATGTCAATTCCAGCACCGTCTTCCCATCGACCATGCAGGTCCAGTACGTTCGCATCTATACGAACTGAATCCACCCCTCAGAAAAAAAGGAGTTGCCCCGGCAACTGCTCCGTTTCTATTGCACGTCAGCTCTTCGCCATCATCCAGCGGTCCAGCATGGTGTGCACGCAGCGCGCTCCGCACAGGTGCCGCATTTCCGCGGAATGCGCCAGAAAGTTATTCCACGGAGTCAGCTTCACTGCCCGCTGCTCCGCGTCGCCTGGGGCGCCGGAGACGGTTTCCGTCCACGCCAGCCACCAATCCTCCGTCGCCTCGTCCTTCGCTTTGTTGCATACATCGCAGTGGAACGATTCTGTCCACGCCATAACGAGCGCTCCCGTCACCGGCCTTGTGCCAGGCCAGGTTTTCTTTGCTCGGCTTGCGGCAAGCCGTGCTCAGGAAGGTAACATACCTGCAGGGCTTGCAGGGTCTCGATTCCACCAGTCGGGAACACCGGATGCTTTTTGCAGAGAATGTGAAGAATTCGAGAAGGCCGGCGAGCGTTTTTGTCTCGATGGCGGCCCATGCAGCCGTTCTCGCGCTGCTCTTCCTCGCCCTGGGCCCTGCGCATACTCGCCCCGTGTACACGGAAAGCCGATGCTGCTCCGACGCGCTCTACTGGGCTCCGAATACCAGCGCGGCCAGCGCGAAGCCAAAGCATGCCGTGCGCATCAAGCGCCCCACGCCATTGCCTGCGCCGGCGTCGCAACCGGTCCTTGCCTCAGCTCCCGCGGTGATGGTGCAAACCGCGACTCAAACCGGGGCGATTTCCCCGCAGCAGCAGGCCACGCTGGGGGCGGGCGCCGGCTCCGAGGATGCCGAGCCCGCTCTGCCGCTCTACTACCCGCAGCCTGGGGTGCCGGATCGATCGCTGCTGCCCGCCGCCCAGCAGAACGTCGTGGTTGAGGTTGACATCAGCGCGCTGGGTGAGGTCACCGACGAGAGGCTCGTCCATGGCCTGGGCAACGGACTCGATCAGATCGTGCTCGACACGGTGAAAGTCTGGCGATTCCACCCGGCAACGCTCAAAGGCACGGCGGTCGCTTCCGTCGAGGACCTGGTTTTCCCCTTCAACCTCGACTACCAGCCGCCACCGAACCCCAGCTAGCTCAGTCGCCGCAACAGCACTCTTCCTGCCCGCAATAAGAGCAACAGGAGCAAACCGCTGCCAATCGAATCCCACGCGACGCGCACTCGCCTGCCGCGCAGCACCCGCCTGCGATGGAGGGAATGACTAAGACCTCATCCCCATCCTTGAACGAGTATTTGTCGTTCCCGAGAAAACGAATGTCTTCTTCGTTCACGTAGAAGTTGATGAATCGCCGCACCTGCCCCGACTCATCGCGCAGATGCGAGCGCAGCGCCGGGAACGTCGTCTCGATCTCGCTGATCAGCTGCGGCAAATTCCCCGCGCTCGACTGAATCTCGCGCGTTCCGTTGGTGTGCTTCTGAAATGCATTCGGCAAAAGGACTCTAACGGACATACGCTCCTCCCAGTTCCAGCTCGTTCTCTTCGCTGCATTCTTCGAGATAATTTTCAAAGTCGGTCAGTCGCGGGCGGATGGCCGCATGCTGCTCGTATGCGCCCTGCAACACGTCCGTCGTTTTCAATCCGTTGCCGGTAATGCAGGCCACTGTCAGCTCGTCCGGATGAATTCGCCCGTGCGCGTACAGCCGCGCCGTCACCGCCGTGGTGACGCCGCCGGCTGTTTCCGTAAAGATGCCTTCCGTTTCTGCCAGTTCCTGGATTGCCGAAACAATCTCCACGTCGGACACATCCTCGGCCCAGCCGCCGCTCTCGCGAATGGCGCGCGCTGCGTAGACGCCGTCCGCCGGGTTCCCAATCGCCAGAGACCGCGCAATTGTCGCGGGTCGCTGCGGCTCAATGTGATCCGCGCCTGTCTTCACCGCTGTTGCAATCGGCGAGCACCCTGTGGCCTGTGCGCCAAAGAACCGGACCTCCTTCTCCTCGACCAGTCCAAGGGCGATCAGCTCTTTGAACGCCTTGCGGATCTTGGTGATCAGAGAACCGCCGGCCATGGGCACCACCACGTTATCCGGCAGGCGCCAGCCCAGTTGCTCCGCGATCTCGAAGCCCACCGTCTTCGATCCCTCTGCGTAGTACGGCCGCAGGTTCACATTCACGAAGCCCCAGTTGTACCGGTCCGCAATCTGCGAGCACAGCCGGTTCACGTGGTCGTAGTTGCCGTCAATCCGCACCAGCGTTGCGCCGTACACCTGCGTGTTCAGAATCTTCGCCGGCTCCAGATCGCCCGGCACCAGGATGTACGTCTTCAGTCCCAGCCGCGCCGCCCCGGCCGCGACTGCGTTTGCCAGGTTCCCTGTCGACGAGCAGCCGACCGTGTCGAAGCCGAAGATCTGCGCGTTCGCCAGCGCCACCGCCACCACGCGATCCTTGAAGCTCAGCGTTGGCAGGCAGACAGCGTCGTTCTTGATGAACAGATTCCGCGCCCCAATCCGCTCGGCCAGCCGCGGCGCATGCAGCAGGGGCGTCCATCCGGCCGGGGTCACGGGCTTGTAGTCCTCAGGAACCGGCAGCAGCGCCTGGTAGCGCCACATGCTCGACGGACCCGCGGCAATTGCCTCACGAGTCAACGTCCGCTTCGCCGCTTCCAGGTCGCAAACCACTTCCAGCGGAGAAAAGCATTCGTCACAGATCGACAGCGGGGCGTTCTCGTAACGCTTCCCGCATTCCCGACATCGCAGTTCGTATGCAGCAGCCATCCAGCCCTCGATTCGAGAGCGGCATCGGCATCCACGATCGCCGTGGACAAATACGGGCACGCGTGACGTCTGTACAACAACTGCGGTACTGCTATGGATTTAGCGAGATGCGATACAGCCTGCACCCCGAATCTCATGTTCCCCGCCTCACGGCGAGCGAGAGTTGACACCGATGTCCCGAATTGCTCAGGCCGGTTGTCGTGGCGTCACAGGGCCCGTCCCTCAGCCACTCTGCATGAAATTCAGGCTCGCTCCTGAGAGCAAACTTGAATGATCAATAGATACCACAGACGGGAAACGGCTGCAACTCCCTATGCGGAGAAGTGTCGGAATCGGCGGCCAAACGGGCGGTTCCCTGCATCAAATCGCGCCGCGGGAAGCGGTTCCTCGATTAACTCGCCTTCCACTGGAAGCACAGGCCGAAGCCGTCGGGATCCTTGAAGTACATCTGCTTCATGCCGTAAGGAGCGACCTTCGGCTCGCGGTCGATCTTCACGCCCTTTGCGGTTAGCTCCGTATAGGCACCGTCCACGTCGGGGCAACCGAAAAAAAGGCAGGCTTCGCGGTGCTGACGCAGGCGGAGGTGCGCTTCGCGAGTGGGGCGCTCATCGTCGAATTCATAGGCAGAGTTCAGCATGAGATCCGCGGTGCCGCCCAGCCGCAGCCAGACCCAGTGGTAGCGGTAGGGATCGCCGCCCAGGGGCGGCGAATGCTCGACGATGGTGAAGCCGAGCTGGTCGATGTAGAAGCGCAGCGAGGTGGGCATGTCGTAGACCTCGAAGTAGGGGCAGACGCCGCGGATTTCCATCAAAATCACCTCCGTTGCAATTGCCTGAGCCGGGCATGCTCCCAACCAGGCCCGATTCAGCGTGACGCCATCAGCCGCTCGCGCACTTCCGCGTTGGCGGCCATGTCGATGCACGTCCAAGCCATGGCGAGGGCGCCATCGATCAATGCCTTGTCCGCATCCGCCGTCACACAGTGAGCCGTAAACTCCGGCTGATGATTCACCGCCGGCAGCGAGTTGATCCCGATCATGGGATGAATCGACGGTATCGCCCGCGACACGTTCCCCATATCCGTGGAACCTGTCGGACGCTTTCCCGCTTCGCCCAGATCCGGGAACGGCCGCCCCAGCGCCTCTGAATTCGCCCGATACAGCGCCGCCATGTCGGCGTCGTGATGCATCTCCGCATACGGCTTGTCGCCCCCGGTTATCTCCACCTTCGCGCCGGTCGCAAGCCCGCCAGCCTCAAAGCATCGATAGACTCTCGGCCGCAACTCGTTCAGCTGGTCGAGCGTCTCCGACCGCACGATATACCGTGCCGATGTATGCGCCGGAACCACATTCGGTGCTGCCCCGCCATGAGTCACGATCCCGTGAATGCGATCCGTCGCGCGGATATGCTGACGCAGCAGCCCGATCGCCATCTGTGCGATGGTCAGCGCGTCCGCCGCATTCACGCCCAGTTCCGGGAACGCCGACGCATGCGACTCCTTGCCCGTGCAGTGGACGTCGAACATCGATGCGGCGATGATCTTCGCCTGCAGCATGTCCATCGGCGCCGGGTGAACCATCATCGCCGCGTGCAACCCATCGAACCCGCCACGCTCCAGCATCAGAATCTTCCCGCTCGCATTGCCCACCTCCTCGGCCGGCGTGCCCATCACGCTGATCGTCAGCCCCACCTCGTCGGCGACCTTCCCTGCGGCCATCGCCGCCCCAATTGCCGACGCGGCAATGATGTTGTGCCCGCACGCGTGCCCGATCTCCGGAAGGCAGTCGTACTCCGCGCAGATGCCGATGTGCAGCGCCCCCGATCCCACCCGCGCCCAAAACGCCGTCGGCAGTCCGCAAATCCCTTTCTCCACCGCGAACCCAGCCTCATCGAGCGCATCGCACAGCCACGCGGATGCTTTCTCTTCCTCAAATCCCAGCTCCGGATGGGCATGAATGCGATGGCTGAGCGCGATAAGATCGTCCTGCGCCCCGTTGAAGCGTTCCCGTGCTCCCTGTTTTGCGCTCATCGATCGCTCCTTCGCCCGTATCGCAGCACCATACCATGCCACGCGCCTCTGCATCGTTGCCGCCGGCCGCGAATCGAAAGGAGTGCTTCAGCGACCTCGCCCAACAATTTCGTACGATGGAGACTTCACCATGAAAGCCGCCGTTGTTTCCAGCTTCTCCGCGCCGCCAAAGTATGCCGATTTCGCCGATCCGACGCCCCTCGAGGGCGAAGTGCCCGTTCGCGTGACCGCGGCCGGGCTGCATCCCATCGTCAAAGCTCTCGCTAACGGCAGCCACTACGGCAGCACCGGGAAACTGCCGTTCGTTGCCGGGGTGGACGGCGTGGGACGGCTGGAGGACGGAACGCGCGTCTATTTCGGAACGCGCAGCCCGTGGGGGACCATGGCCGAGCGCGCTGTGGCCGCCCGCGACCGGTGCATCGCCATCCCGGACGCCCTGGACGATGTGACGGTGGCGGGAATGATGAATCCCGGCATGTCCTCATGGGCGGCGCTGGCCGAGCGCGCGCAGTTCAGGGCCGGGGAAGCCGTGCTCATCCTCGGCGCGACCGGCAGCGCCGGCCTGCTGGCCGTGCAGATCGCGAAACGGCTCGGTGCGCGGAGGGTTGTCGCTGTGGGGCGCAATGCCGCGGCCCTCGACGAGGCGAAGTCCCTCGGCGCCGACGCCGCCATCTCCCTCACCTTCGACCGTGACGCTCTGGTCGCCGCGCTGCGCGAGGAAATCGCCGGCAGCCGCATCGACGTCGTGCTCGACTACGTGTGGGGCCCGCCCGCTGAAGCGGCACTCGCCGCCATTGCCCAGAAGGGCCTCGACCACGCTGCCGCGCGCATCCGCTACATCCAGATCGGCAGTATCGCCGGTCCGACGATTCCGCTGCCCGCCGCCACGCTGCGGAGCTCTGGCCTGGAGATAATGGGCAGCGGTTTCGGCAGCGTCAACATGGAGCGGCTGTTCGCCGCGCTGGCCAATCTCCTCAAGGCCGCCGCAGCCTCGCCGTTCCGGATCAAAACCACAGCCGCTCCTCTGCGCGAGGTCGAATCGCTGTGGAACACCCCCGGCGACGCCGCGCGGATCGTCTTTCAGCCCTGACTGTTCTGCTGCTTAGCCCGGGACGCCGCCAGCCGCATGGGAAAAAACTCGAATCGATTCAGCCCGGCGATCACCGAAGGATCGCCGGCCCCGAAAGCCCTCGCCTGCGCTTCGTCGTCCATTTCCAGAATCGCCAGCCCGAACGCCCCCTGCGGCGACAGCACCGGTCCGTACGCGATCACCCGCCCGGCGCGAAACTCCGCCTCGAAATAATCCGCGTGCCGCTGCATCAGCGCCGCTTCCCCGGCTGTGATGTCCTGCGGGAATGTCGCGCGGGGCGGGATCAGCCGGAAATAGAAATATTGCTTTGACATCGCGAACAGCATACCGGATTCCCACCGTCCATCCCTGAACACCAGCGTCCACTCCCGGACAGCGCGGGCAGCGCCGTCCCTGTCAATTCGGCCGATCTGCCACGAAATAAGCCCCTTGCCCTGCCCGCCGCCGTGGCTCATCATTTGCTGCAGCGTTTGTCACGTGTCCTAAGGATCGCTATGCCGAATTTTGTGAACGACCTGCGCTTCAGCGTCCGCACCCTCCGCAAATCGCCCGGATTCACGATCACCGCCATCCTCACGCTCGCCCTCGGCATTGGCGCGGTCACGGCCATCTTCAGTGTGGTTGACTCGGTGCTGCTGACGCCCTTCTCGCTGCCACAGTCCGAGCAGTTGCTGATGCTGCGCGAAACCGAAATGAGCACGCCACCCCTGCCGGACAATCCCCGCCATTTCCTCGCCTGGCAGGCCGCTGCGAAGAGCATCGCCGGCATGGCTCTCTTCCAGAATCACGGGTACAGCATTGCGGCGGGAACCGACCATCCGGAGATTGTGAACGGCCTCGATGTGCAGCCGAATTTCTTCTCCGTGCTGGACGTCCGGCCCTGGCTGGGCCGGACCTTTCTGCCCAACGAAGCCATCGACGGTCACAACAACGTGTTAATTCTGACCTGGGAGGCCTGGCAGCACTACTTCGGCGGCGATCCTGCGGCGATTGGCCAGACCCTCCGCAGCGGTGGCATCCCCTATACCGTGGTCGGCGTGCTGCCGCGAGGTTTCAGCTTTCCGCGCGTGAGCGAGATTCCGGGAACAATGTCGCAAAACGCCGCTGAGCCGTATGAGATTTTCAGCCCGCTGGTGCTGCGTGCGGACGACCGGCAGAGTGCGGATGGGAACTTCAACTATATGGCTGTGGCGCGGCTGCACGCCGGCGTCTCAGTACGGCAGGCGCAGGTGGAGCTGAGCACCATCCAGCAGGCCTTTAACCGTGCCAACCATCTTGACGATAATCCAGAGCCCATGACGGAGCCGCTGATTGTGGAAGTGGCCGGGAGCGTGAGCACCGCGCTCTGGCTGCTGCTGGCGGCGGTGGGATCGGTGCTGCTCATTGGGTGCGCGAATCTGGCGAATCTGCAGCTGGCACGTGCCGTCTCTCGGGAGCGCGAGCTGGCCGTGCGTGCAGCGCTCGGCGCTGGGCGCGATCGTCTGGTCTGGTCGGCCCTGGCAGAAAGCCTGGTGCTGGCGGTGATCGGCGGTTCGCTGGGAATCCTGCTCTCCTTCGCCGGCGTGCGCTTCTTCGTAGCCGCGGCGCCGCTGAATCTGCCTCGCCTGGGCGGGATTCACGTTTCGTGGCCGGTGCTGCTCACGGCCGCCGGCCTCTCCATTCTTACGGCGCTGTTCTTCGGTCTGCTGCCCGCTCTGCGCTCCATGGGCGTCGATCCGCAGTCGGCTCTCCAGACCAGCACCACGCGCCTCTCCGCTTCGCGGGAAAGCCAGCGGACGCGGCAGCTGCTGGTGGCCGCGGAAGTAGCCTGCACGCTGGCCCTGCTCATCGTCACCGGCCTGCTGGTGCGCAGCTTCTCGCACCTGCTGGACCAGAACCGCGACTTTGACGCGTCGTACGTGACGCTGGTGCGGGTGTTTCTCTACGCGCCGCAGTATGGCGACCTCAGCCCGAAGTCCGAAGCCGTCCGCGCGGCGTTTACCGAGCGGGCGCTCGCGGATCTGGCCGCGATTCCGGGGGTGCAATCTGTCGCTTCCACCAGCGAGACGCCGATGGCCGGAGACACGTGGATCGACAACGTGACCCGGCCCGACCATCCCCTGCCCGACACGCAGACGCCGCTGGCCAACATTCGCTGGATCAGCCCCAGCTATGCCGACACGCTGCGGATTCCGCTGCTGGCGGGCCGCAACCTCAAGGCGGAGGACAAGCAGCATGCCGACAATGCGCTCATTTCCGAGCAGGCGGCGCGGAGCATCTGGCCGGGTGAGAACCCCATCGGACGCACCTTCACGCTCGGCGACAAGGGGCTGTACACGGTGGTGGGCGTGCTGGCCGACGCGCGCATCAACGACCTGAAGAGCACGCCCAACATGATCTATTTTCCCTACTGGCAGAACGCCTGGTGGCGCGTGAACTTCCTCGTCCGCAGCCCGCAACCAACCAGCGCGCTGGCTGGCGAGATCCAGCGCACGATCTGGAAGATCGATCCGCAGGTGGCCATTCCGACGCTGAAGTCGATGAACGAGCAGGTTTCCGACTCGGTCGCCACGGAGCGTTTCCAGACGCTGCTGCTTTCGAGCTTCGGCGCCGCCGGACTGCTGCTGGCCCTGCTTGGAATTTATGGCGTGCTGGCATATTCCGTTTCGCTGCGGGCGCGGGAATTCGGCATTCGCATCGCTCTGGGCTGCGACAAATCCGCCCTCATGACCTTTGTCGCCCGCCAAGCCGTACTACCCGTGGCCGGCGGCATCGTCGCCGGCCTGGGACTGGCCTTTGCTGCCACCCGGTGGGTTCACAGCTTGCTTTATGAGACAAGTGCCGCTGACCCCATCTCCATCGTCGCCAGCATCGCTCTGCTGCTGGCTGTGGCTCTGCTCGCTTCGTTACTCCCAGCGCGCCGCGCCGCCCAGACCGACCCGATGCAGGTTCTGCGCAACGAATAGTGCGGCTCCTACGGTTCCGCTGAGAAATCCACCCGCAGACGCCGTCCCTGGCCTGCGCTCTCGCGCGCCAGTTCGATCAGGCGCGTGGTCTGCCACGCCTGCTCCGGCTTCACGGCAAGTTCCACCTTCCCCAGAAGAGCATCGCGCACGTTCTCGTAGAAGCCGCGATAGTCGCCGCGCGCCGTCTTCACCCGACGGGTCTCGCCGCCGCAGATCTTCAGCTCACCCCACGCGCTCTCCGGCTCTTCCCCGAATCCCGGCGAGTCGAACCTCATCCCCGCTTTGAGTTGATCCTCCTGCGGATCGATGCCCCACTTCACAAAGCTCCCTCGCGTTCCGTGCAGCACGTACCGCGGACCGGGAGTGCACGCCGTCAGCGTGGAGCGCAACAACACGGCCAGGGGTTGCGGCCTCTCGTACTCGAGGAAAATATCCCAGGCATCGTCCACCACAGCATCGTCGCGCTCGATCCGCACGTTCGCGGCGATGGTCCGGGGCGTCCCAAAAAGCGTTAACGCCTGATCGACCAGGTGCGGGCCCAGATCGAACAGAATCCCTCCGCCCGGTCCGCCGCTCTCGCGCCAGACTCCCAGTCGCGGCTCCGGCCGAAAGCGGTCGATATGCGATTCGAACGCAACCAGCCGTCCCAGTTCCCCGCGCGCTATCACCTGCCGCAGGGTCTGGAAATCCCCATCCCATCGCCGGTTCTGATATGCCGTCAGCAGCAGGTTCCGGTCCCGCGCCATATGGATCAGCTGCGCAGCCTCTTCCGATGTCAGGGTGAACGGCTTGTCGACCACGACATGCCGCTGTTCGTGCAGGCACTGCTTCGCCAGCTCATAGTGCGAGTAGTTCGGCGTCGCGATCACCACCAGCTGGATGCTGACGTCGGCCAGCATCTCCTCCACAGATCGAGCCTGCCGGACGTGCGGGTATTCCTTCGCCGCATCGTCCCCACTGCGCTGCACCACGCACTTCAGTTCCAGCCCCGGAGTCGCCTCCACCACGGCGGTGTGAAAAATCCGCCCCGCCAATCCGAACCCCACTACCCCCACACCGATCGGTTCCTGCATAGGCACATTATTGCAATTCGGCTGCGATGTTCCCTCCGTAAACCCCGAAAACACCGCTGACATCACGGGAAAGACGCCACCATCGGTCAGGGGACAGTCGCCACCGCCGTCACTTGAACGGTGAACCAGGCCGGCGTGACCGGGTAAACTAAAGGATGAAGCCCGGGAGAAATTCCGCATTGCGCGTGAAGATTTCCCGGGCATTCCTTTTTCAGGACGACCGAAAATGAAACCTCAGCTTTTTCTCGACTGCGATGGCGTGTTAGCGGATTTCGATGACGCCGCCACAGAAATCTTCGGAATGCCACCCCGTGACGCGGAAGCCAAAATCGGCACAGAAAAGTTCTGGGCAACAATCCGCAATCATCGGATTTTCTACCGCCATCTCCGGCTCATGCCGGATGCGCGCGAACTCTTCGGTGCCCTCGCGCACCTCAACCCAGCCATCCTCACCGGCTGCCCGGTCGGCGGCTGGTCCGAACCGCAAAAGATCGCGTGGGCTGCCGAGCACTTCCCGGGCACGCGCATCATCACCTGTATGTCCCGCGACAAATGGAAACACATGCGTCCAGGCGATGTTCTGATCGACGACTATCTGAAATACAAATCTCGCTGGGAAGAGGCCGGTGGTGTCTTCATTCACCACACCTCAGCCCAGGCGTCCATCGCCGCCCTGCGACGCATCGGCATTCTGCCCCCACAACCTGCGGTTTGAGCTGCAGCAGCTCAGCGCCGGTGTCCGTGGCCACCGCCGCCCGAATGCCCGCCACCGAAATGCCCGCCGCCGTGTCCGCCGCCGGAGTGTCCTCCTCCGCTAAAGTGGCCACCACCGCTGAACCCCTTCGGCGCGCGGTTGCCACCAAAGAAGTGCGAGCCGCCCGAACGGGGCATCTTCTCTGAGTACCCACCGAATCCGCGCGATGGTCTTCCCCACCCGCTGCTCCGTCCGGGTTGCGAAGCCTGAAACGTCTGGTGCGCGGAACCGCGGTAACTTTGTGCCGGAGATCGATAACTCTCTCCATAGCCGCGATAACTCGAGCCCTGCCTTCCGAAGTTTCCGGCAAATCCTCGATTGCTATTCATCGCCTCCGGCTGGCGCCAGCCCGCGCCATCGTTGCGGCCGAATGTCTCCGGTCGCGCGTAATTCTCGCTGTAAGAACGAGCACCGCGCCCGTAAGCATCCGAGCCGCGATCGTAATTTCCACTCCGTCCATAGAAACCCTGGCCGTAAGCGCCACCGGGGCGATCATCGCTGCGTCCATTCATCCCAGGCGCACGGTTATATGCCTCTTGTGCCGGCCGGCCGTACTCACCCCGCGTTCCATAGCCGCTGCGGTAATCGCCACGCTCTGCCGCCAGCCGCGCCGGCCCCGCGCCGTACTCATGGAATCCACGATCTCCGAAGTAGCCGCCGCGATTACCGTAATACCCACTGCCCTGCCGGCCGTAGTATGCCCTTTCGCCCGCGTATCCGCGATCTCCATACCCTCCGCGCCATCCGTAGGCTCGTGGCCCTCCGTGCGGCAGGCCCCAGTCCGCCACCGTCCTGCTGTGCGAGTACCAGCCTCCTCCGTGGAACAGCAGCGACTGCCCCAGCCAGTCCAGACCCCACATCGGCCATCCCCAACTCATGTGCGTAAATGCCGACAAGGCGATACCCAATCCGTACTGCAACACATTCGATCCCAGGAACGATCCCACATCGCCCCACATCGAATACCCCGGGTATGGCGCAACGGGCTGTCCGTAGACCGTCCACGGATCGTATTCCGGTACATAAACCACCTGGGGATTCGCGGGCGCCAGACCGATGTATCCCTGATCGTCGTTAACCGTCTCCTGCGGTGTGCTTTCGAGCGTGCCCGAGGCCTGTGCCCGCTCGCGCAGAGACTGCACCGCATTCAGCACGTCCTGTGGCTGGTTGTAATACGCGTTGCCCAGTTCCGTGGTCCACGACAAATTCTGGCTCAGCTGCTCCAGCACCTGCGGGAACGCCGTCAGCGCCTTCACGCTCGGATCCCACGGCTGCGCGTCCGCTCCCGCCGCTATCTGTTCGGGCGGCGCATCGCCCTGTGCCTGACGCCAGCGATCTGCGTCGACGATTTGTGCCGGATAGGTCGCCGCCGCCACCACTTCCGCCACCAGCGAATCAGGATAAAGCGCGATCGGTGCGACGAGCTGCTCGAGTTGCTCCGGCGCCAGCGCCTGCTGCGCTCCCGCCTCCGGATATGCCTGCCCCGCGTCGGGTGGAGGCGGAGCCTGGTCGTCGCCCGGCTGTTGCGCGTAAACCGGCTGCTGCGGATAGCCCGGCTGTTGCCCGTAGGCTGGCTGCTGCGGAGGGGCGGGAGCATAATCCTGCTGATTGGGCGGAGCCTGCGGCACGTCGCTCGGGTACGCAGTCTGCTGCGCAAACAAGCCGCCCTCTATGGCCGGCGTCAGCAATATGGCCAGCACCACAACAAAACCGGTACGCAGCAACCGCCCGCATCTTTGCTTTTTGGTTGTCTCCAGAACGGAACACCCGGGCAGGAGAGAAACCCCGGCAGTGCGCGACAACGACAGGTACGCGCGATTATTCATAATTCCCTTCCATGGCCCAGGCGGCGCCGTCGAGAATCGGGCCGCCGCGCAGCCCGGATTCAATGTCTAACGTGCGGTCGTTCCAGCCCTGCCGCATTCGAAAGAGAGCGCGCACCCGCGGAGGGTCTTCTCCTGTGCAAACCCGGTTGCCCGGGAATGGTTCTGGCTGGTCGCAAAGAAGTTTGAGAAATGCCGTGGGGGCGACCCGGAACGCTGATTCCGCGAGATTTACCGATCGCCCAAAACGCTGTTTCGCCGGCCGTGCCAACTCCGACGTCTAACCGTCGTCCCCAGCCGTGCTATCCTTCCGGGGTTTCCGAAGCCCTCTCCCCATAACAAGGAAGTTCCGATGCGCTCGTATTGCGTTGTCCTCCTGCTGACTCTGTTCCCGGCGGCCTCCCTGCAAGCCAAAGTCGTAGTTTTCTCTGAGCCTGACTTCCCCACCGTCAACAGCCAGCCGGTCAGCTCCGCCACACTTTCGGCCGCCCTTGGCCACGACGCTGTCTTCGCCGGTATCGATGCGCTCGCCAACCCCGACACCCTGCACGGAGCCGACTTGCTCGTCCTGCCCTATGGCTCAGCCTTCCCCGCAGAAGTATGGCCTGCCATCGAAGCGTATCTGCATTCCGGTGGCAACGTGCTCGTCATCGGCGGCCAGCCATTCCATGTCCCCGTCAATGGCCGCGCCGGCGGCTTCCATGCGCAATACTCGCAGGACACGTTCGCCCGCGTGTTCGATTTCCGTCATACCTACGAGCTTCCCGCCATGGGCAGCGCCGTGACCTTTGCCTGGCGCGATGGCTACAGTTTCCTTCCCAGGATCTCGATCCGCGCGCAGCATTTCTATGCTGTGGAGGGCAGCCTGAACGGCCTCGGCTACATGATCGACGCGAGCGGCGACAAGGTTGCCGCGCCTCTCATCGTCGCCGACCGCGGCGGCTCCCGCATCGTCGCCCTCGACTTCGACCCCGCGCCGGGCTACTGGGAATCTGCCGACGGCATCGCTCTCATCCGCGCCGCCGCTCAGTACGCCGAAGCAGGCGCGACGCAGTTCTGGATCGAGGAACAGTACTGCGCGTTGCGTCCCGGTGAGTTGCCGCTGCTCACGCTGCACCTGCGCCGCCCGCGTGTCGAAACCGGATCGCCGGCAGCACCGTCGGACGCCCTGCAAAGCGAAGCGCACGTCGAACTCGACTCTGGCGGCCGCACCATCGATGCAGCCACCGTCCCCCTCGATGGCGCACAGGCCGATGCTGCCATTCCTTTCCGCAAGGCTTTGCCTCCGGGCTTCTACACTGTCCGTGCGACCTGGTTGGTTGGCGGCCAGCCTCGCGAGTTCTACGCGAACGGCTTTGTTGTTGAAGACTTGTCCGCGATCGAGTCCGGCCTCGCCCTTGGCGTCAACGGCAACTTCCTCACTCGCGGCGGCAAGCCCTTCTTCCCGGTCGGCACGAACTACTTCAGCACCGAATCGGATGGCTGGGATTTTTCCGGCCCACGCAACGCCCAGGTGTGGGAAGACGATTTCGCTGACATGGAGCGCCATGGCGTCTCCTTCGTCCGTACCGGTGTCTGGATGTCCAACTCCAGATTTGTCGAGCCGAGCACCGGCGAAGTCAACGAGCGATTCCTGCGCAACGTTGAGGCCTTTCTGGCAGCCGCGCACGCTCACCACATAGCGGTCAACTTCACCTTCTTTGCCTTCGCCCCGCGCATGGGTGAGCAATTCCGCTGCCCCAATGCCTCCGGACCGGAGCCCCCACCGCCGAATCCTTACCTCAACCAGGAAATGATCCGCTCCGAGCAGGGATACGTCCTCTCCGTGGTCCGCCGTTTCGCGCACGTTCCGTTCCTTTCCTACGACCTCATCAACGAGCCCAGCTTCTCCAACCCGCGCGTCGTCTTCCACGGCAACGTCCCCAATGGCGACCCCTCGGAAGTCTCCGCGTGGCACAAATGGCTCCGCGATAAATACTCCGGCACCGACGCTCTTGCTGCCGCGTGGTCCGTTCCACCCAACCAACTCGGCAGCTTTGACAACGTCCCGCTTCCCGAAGAATCCGACCTCCGCTACAGCCGCTCCGGCAATCCGAATGAGGTTCGCGCGTTGGATTACAACCTCTTCGCGCAGGACATGTTCTCGCATTGGGTTCACGGCATGGTCGAAGCCATCCGCAACGCAGGCAGCCGGCAACTCATCAATGTCGGCCAGGACGAAGGCGGCGTCATCGACCGCGTCCTCAACCAGTTCTACGCAACCAGCGGCGTTTCCTTCACCACCAACCACACCTACTGGCAGGACGGCGCGCTGCTCTGGGACTCCGTCGCCGCAAAGCATCCCGGCATCCCTAACATCACGGGAGAAACCGGCTATCAGCCCGTGTGGGCTGCCGACGGAACCTGGCGTTACGACGAGCTCACCGGCACGGGCCTCGAAGAGCGCAAGTGGGCCCTGGGTTTCGCCGCCGGATCCAGTGGAGCCATGCAGTGGGATTGGGATCGCGAAGTCGATTTCGGCATCGAGCGCAGCGACGGTTCAGCCAAAGTCTGGGAAAACATGATGCGCGACCTCGGTCATTTCGCCGAGCTGGCCGCGCCGTACGCCACCGGACTCACTCTGCCTCAGGTGGCCATCGTCCTGCCGCAGTCGCTGCAGCTCTCCGTTTACAACGCAGAAGCTCTCGAAGCCCAGCAAACCGCAGTCCGCGTCCTCTACAACTACGACCACACCCCGGCCTATGCGGTCGGTGAATACCAGATCGGCACCCTTGGGTCGCCGAAGCTCATCATCCTGCCTTCCGCTTACGGACTCACCGACGCTGCCTGGGAAGCCCTCGAAACCCACGTCCGCGACGGCGCCGTTCTGCTCATTTCCGGTCCTTTTGCCGGCGACGCGCATTTCCACCCCACGGATCGCGCCGATAAGATCGGCTTCGGTTACAAATCCGTCCCCCTTGAACTTCGCGATCAGACCTTCACCTGGGCAGGCAAACCTCTGCCTCTCATCTACGGCGGCAGCAAGACCACCATCCTCAGCCGCGCCCAGCTCCCCGGCGGCGAAGACTGGATGGAGCAGCCCCTGGGCCGCGGCAGAATCCTGTTCTCCGCGCTGCCCCTCGAACTGAACGACCGCCTCGATTCTGTCGCTGCCGTTTACTCGTACGCAATCGAAGCTGCCGGCATCGAATCGGCGTACACAACCACCAGCACCGACCCCGGCATCCTTATTTGCCCCACGCTCTTTCCGCAGGCAACCTTATACGTGCTGACCTCCGAGACGAATCAAACGGCCGTTTCTTTTCGCGATCGGCGCAGCGTCAAGACCTTCACGGGCGCACTCGATCCCGGCCGCGCTGCATTGTTGCTCATCGGTAACGATGGCACACTTCTCGCCAACTACCACTGGAACACGAAGTGATGCTTCCTCTTCTCTGACAGAAAGGCAGCCGGCATCGTGCACCGGCTGCCCTGGACATCACTTCATACACGTTATTCCTGCGAAGACGCTGCGTGCAGTACAAGGAATGTGTCTCCACCCCTCGTCCACACCAGCACCAGCGCATCCTGTCCCTGCGGCACGTTCGCCAGTGCCTGCGCGACCTCAGAGGCGTTGCGGGTCGGCTTGCGATTGACGGAAACAATCACATCGCCCTGCTGCAGTCCCGCATAGTCGGCCGGGGTGCCCGAACGCACGTTCTCCACCACCGCACCCTGCACGCTCTGCGGAGCCTGGATCTGCTGCCGCACTTCAGGAGTCAGGTCCGCCAGGCCAAGTCCCCAACGTCCTTTACCATTGCCGTCCTGAGCCACTTCGTCGCCGGAGCTGCCGTTCATCGATTCCAGCGTCACCGGGATATTCGTCGTGTTTCCGTTGCGCGAAACCTGGAGATGGATGGTGGTGCCTGGCTGCTGCTGCCCGACCTTCATCTGCAGCTCGCCCGCGTCGGTAACCGGCTGGCCATTCAGTCCGGTGATTACGTCGCCCGTCTTCAGCCCGGCCTTTTCACCGGCAGAATCGGGATTCACCTGCGTCACCACGGCGCCCTCCGCCTTCTGCATGTCGAAGAATTTCGCATTCTCCGGCGTCACGTCGGTGATGGTCACGCCCATCAGGCCGTGCCGCACGTGCCCATTCTTAATCAGTTCGTTCACGATCGGTTCCGCCACTTCCGTCGGAATCGCAAAGCCCATTCCGGAGAAAGACCCCGTCGGCGAAATCAGGAAGGTATTGATCCCAATCAGCTGCCCGCGCGCATCCACCAGCGCTCCGCCGGAGTTGCCTGGATTGATCGCCGCATCCGTCTGGATGAATTCGCCCGGCTTACGCGGATCCGCCTCAGGATTCGGCCGGTTCAGCGCGCTGATGATCCCGCGTGTCACCGTGAAACGGAACCCGTAAGGATTGCCGAACGCCAGCACCAGCTCGCCCGGCCGCAGCTCCGGCGTAGGCCCCCACTGCACACTCGGCAGGTTGGTCGCGTTGATTTTGATCACCGCCAAATCCGTCAGCGGATCGGTCCCGATCAGCTTCGCCGTATACACGTCGCGATTGCTCATCGTCACGTGAATGTCGATCGCACCCTGCACCACATGGTTGTTCGTAACAATGTAGCCGTCGGGCGAGATGATCACGCCGCTGCCCAGCCCCTTCTCAATTTGCGGCCCGCGCTGGCCTGGACCCTGGAAGAACTGCCCAAACGGAAATCCCGGACCGAAGAACTGCTGCATCTGCTGCTGTTCCTGCTGCTCGTTTTGCCCGCCACCGTCTTCGGCCAGCTGCTGTTGCGTCAGCCTGGACGTCACCGTCACGTTGACAACCGCGGGCGTCACGCGCGCTGCCAGTGCTTCCATCGCCTGATCCAGCGACAACAGCGCGTTGCTCTCTTCCGGCGGTGCGGGCGCTGTCGCCGGAGCCACGGCCGCCGAAGCCGGCCTCGCAAACTCCCATAGTCCGGCGCCCACCAGCGCTCCGGCGGCAATCATCGGAACGACCATCCGCCGCGCGAACAACGATTGCAGTTTCCCGAGTTTCATCTTCATTTCTCCTTGTAGTCGTGAGTACTGTCTTGCTTAACCTGTGCAACTAAAGATTTAGTTGCTCATTACAAAATTTTTTGTCAGATCGCCTTCTGCATCGATCCCTCCTGCGCAACCGGAACCATCAGCACCAGCCGATACGTCCGGACCTGCCATCCCATCGCATCTTCCTCCACCACCTCCACCGTCTGCACCTGCACTGCCTGCATCTCTACAGCCTGCACCCGCACTGGGTGCGCGCCTGCCTGCGCGCCAGCCTTCTCCGGTATGGGACCCTGCGCCTGCGTCCCATCTGCCGGCGCATAGTCCGTCTCTGCCGTCTCCACCACCAGCAGCATTTGCGCGGTGGGTGCCGCGTCTGGCCGCTGCGCGCGGTCATGCGGCGTCGGCTCATCCAGCCTGGCCATCTCCACCGGAGGCGCACTGTGGGGATCGCTCTTCAACGCATTCACTCGCTCTGTGGGCACAGCCGAAGACGCCATCAACCGGTCCCTCGCGACACTCCTGGCCACAGCTCTGTGCACGAGCGAAGGCCGACCCTCCACCCGCGGATGGAACATCGCCGGCACCACCCTGGCCCCATGCGACTCCGCATGGGTAATCGCCGGCTCCCATGGGTGCATCCGCGCAGCCGCCTGCATCCCGGTGGAAGTTCCATTCGGCGAGAACCTCACCAGGCGCGGAGCATCCTGCAACATAAGGCAGCACGTCAGGCTTAGCGCCGCCGCCACCCCGACTGCTCTGCGTTTCACGCGCGTGGATGCGGGTCGCCCTTCCAGAATCCGCGCAATCCGCAGCGACGCTTCCCGCGCACGCGCCACTGCCGCCTGCGCCATCTTCCATCCGCGCCGCGCACAGCCCCTTTCGAGCAGCCCGATCAGCGATCCCGCATAGGCTCGCGCATTGCCGGTCGCCGCCAGCACCGCGTCGTCGCACGCCATCTCCCTTTCCAGCGAAAGCCGCGCATCGATCCACCACACTGCCGGGTGAAAGAACAGCACCGCGCGGACCAACTTCTGCAGCAGATTCGTCCAGTCGTCCCGCCGCCGCAGGTGAGCCATTTCGTGGATCAGGATCGGTAGCAGTTCCTCCGCGCTCATCTCGCGCAGGCACCACGCCGGCAGCACGATGGCCGCATTTTTGAATCCGATGGCCGCGGGCACTTTCGCCTTATCGGAGACGAGAAGCCGAACTCGCCGTTCCATGCCAGGCTGCCGCATGGCTTCCTGCAGCGCCGGATCCAAACTCACCACTTCAACTTCGTTGCAGCTTTCCCGAATCGTATGGATCTGCCACACGCCCGCAATCACTCGCGCCAGGGCCACGCACGCCACCGGTATCCACAGAGCGACAAACACGACCGCCCAGATCCCCGTCACGGTCACTTCGGCATGGGGTACCGCGCTCAGCACACGCCCCGCCGTCCCCAGTCCGCCCAGCATCGGCAAGCCCACCACGCCCGCCAGCGCTACCAGCCACACCGCGAACCGCGTTCCCGCATTCGCACGGCTCATCAGCCGCAGCAGCATCCACGCGCAGAGTGCAATCAGTAACCCTTCAGGCAGGGAGTTGAGTGCATGCGCGACAACCCCCTCCGCCAGCCTTTCCATCCCCGGAGCTCCCAATGCCAAAGCCGTCATCGCCTCTCGCTCCGCCCGTCAATCTTCGCGCCGCGCTCGACCGTCTCCAGCATCTTGCGCAGCCGCTCCAGCTCCTGCGGAGCGATTCCGCGATCCTCCAGGATGTTCAGCACCAGATCCTCATGGGAGTTGCGGAAGAACCGGCTCACCAGGTGACGAATTTCCGACCGGCTCGCCTCGTCCCGTTCGACCACCGGCCGATAGACGTGTGCCCGCCCGTCTTTGTCATGGCCCACATATCCCTTCCGCTCCAGGATCCGGATCGTCGTCAGCACCGTGTTGTACGCAAGGGCAGGCTTTTCCGGCAGCGCATCCAGAATCTGCTGCACCGTGCCGTACTCCTTCTGCCACAGCACCTGCATAATGCGCAGTTCGGCTTCGGTCAGCGTTTCCGACGTCTTCCGTGGCACCTGGAATCCCCTTCCACTCGTTTAGACAGAGCTCCCCATCAAAAGTAACTAATTTCTTAGTTGCTCCGCAAGCCCCATGGATCAAGTCATCCCTGAGCCGGCAATTTTCGCCGTTGTCACCGCCTGGCCCGTATGGCGTTGGGTGTGGTCGGCACAGTGAACCAGTAGCCCGCCGACGCTCGTCGGCAGACCCTTTCGTCCCACGCCGCGGTGCTGATCGAGGTCGCTTCCCGCGAAAGCACGGACGCGCCCAATTGCGTCATCCATCCCCCTCCTGAATTCCGCAAACAGCTCGACGTGTGTGGTTTGCATGTCCAGTTCGGTTCGCAGCTCCGCCATCTGCTCCTCGCTCAGCTGTCGCCCCTCGGCATACGTCAGCAGCCGGTCGAGGCTGCGGACAATATGCCGCACGTGAAATGCCACCGGCGCCATCCCGGCGGGCCGGGCATTCAGAGCTTCGTCGCTGAGAGGTGCGCACCACCTCTCGATGTCTTCCTTCGCAAGCTCCAGGGCGTGAATCACCGCCCGAATCGTCGCGGGAACCTCGCCATGCGTGCCCCGCAGCCAGGGCTCAGGTTGATTGCTCATACCAATTGAATCGCTCAGACGCCTGAAGAAATCAAGTCTCGGGCCTCGGACTCCGTGGTCGTGACTTCCCCACGCCCGTCCCTGTCATAGGCTCCTCTGCACTCTTCACGCGCTTGTTTGTGCTCGAACCGCGAACGCCCATTGATCGCCAAGGCAGAAATTCGCGATCGAACAGCACAGAATTGCAACACAGTTTGCGGCGAGCAGGGGCAGCCGCGCCTCATCGATGAGCACGCGCATCAGCGCCAGATTGCCAAGCATCGAGACCAGCCCGTTCGACAGATGAAAGCGCACAAATTGCGCAGGCAGGGTTGACTCATCGCGGCGGTCGCGCCACGTGTAGTGCAGGTGCCATGTGAAGTTGTGTAACAGCGTGATCTCGATCGCCGCCGCCGTCGCCCAAAGATAGTGGCCGCCCGCCCACCGGTTCAGCGCAGCCAGTGCGCCCAGCTGCACGCCCATGCCCATCGCTCCCACTACATTGAACCTGCACCAGCGGACGAAGGTGTTCACGGCAGCGGCTCCTGCCGGTAGAGTTGCGCCGTATGCCGCACGGTTACGATCACCGCCATGGCGAACATGCCCGCCGCCGCAATCGTCCCTCCCAGATCGAACAGCAGCATCCGGCGACCGAATATCGTCGCATACGGACTGCGCAGCAGCGCAAGGTTGCCGAGGATGAGCAGAATCCGGATCTCCGTCGGGCCAAAGAATCCCTGCGACAGCTCAAACCGCGATAACGTATAGGTCGCCAGATAGCTCTCACTCGACAGCAGCAGAAAGGCGACGAGCATCGCGACCGCCGTCCACCAGTGCAGGAGTCCGGAGCACGCAAGGCCGCCCATCAGCGCGACTGCTCCGAAGATGTCTACCATGTGATCGACGTAGAACCCATAACGCGGCCGTTGCTGCTGCCGTATGCGAGCCAGCGTCCCGTCCAGACTGTCGCCCAGCCAGTTGAGCACAATGCACACAATCACCAACAGCAGCGCACGCCGGTCGTAGCGGGTCAGCACATAAAGGGCGCCCGCGCCCACCTGCGCGCTCAGGCCCAGGGCCGTCAGTTGATCCGACGTGACCCACCCGGGCGCGCGCTTGGCCATCCACCGCAGAACGTGTTTTTCGACCGATGCCGTCAGCGCCCGATTCACCCGCTGCGCCGTGGCGAATTCCGTCTGCACCTCTGTCGTTGCTGCCTGAACACTCATGATGGTGTCCTTTCCCAAACCTGTTCATCTCGGGTCGCTGCCCTGTTTCAGCAACGCGTTGCGAACAGAGCGCAGTGTGAACTGCAGCGAATCGCGCGGCACACTCTCCACATACGGCCCCACCGCCCAGCCCAGCCCGGTGGGGATCGAACGCGTCAGCGAAACCGACTCGATCTGCATGTACAGTCCGCCGTCCCGCTCCTCGTAGCTCCACCAGGTCTCCATGCGCCACAGAAAGCCGTGCTCCTTGTCAGGATTGAGCGCGCGCCCGCCGGAGCCGATCTCGTCAATCTGCGTACTGCGCGACGTACTGTATCCGTGTCGCGCATCCAGCCGCGAAAACGTGACGTCATAGGTCGTGTCCAGCACCACGGTGATAACGTGCCGCTGCCGGACCCGCATCCGCACCTGATATCGGTCGCGCTCGTGCGCCAGTACCTGGGTCGCAAGCACCTGGGGAGCGAATCGCTGCGGCCAGACACTGAAATTCCGCATCAGCCCCTCAAACTCCGCAGTCGTCGCGCTCCGGACAAACGCGGTGCCCCGCCAGTCATGGAGCAACGCACCCGGCAGCGCCACACCCGGCGAAGGTGTCAGATCCTCGAAGACGAACTCGCCCCGGTGCAGCCGCGTTTCGATTTGTGGATCGGCATCCATCCTGGTCAGAAAATCGCCTTGCGCTTGATGCTGCTCCGCCAGCCGAGCTTCAATCTCGCTCACGTAACGGTCGAAACCGGCCACGGCCGCCGGCGTGGGCTCCTCCGCGCTGCAGCCCGGAGCCGCCGCCAGGATCCACATCCCGCTGAGCAGGAGGAGTGTCCGAATATATTTGCCTCGGCCGTGTTTCATGCTCCGCACGATGCTCCCACCGGCCACGGCAACGCAATGCATGGAAGCTCACCGCCTGACGATTGTTTCTCACGACGCAAGTGCCTGCAGCATGGAGACTTCCGCCGAGTTGTACATTGCGCGACACGACCGAAATGCGCACGCCATCAGCTAAACTCGACATGCATCATGACCGCCCTACCGCCAGCGCGGCGCTATCGCTTCGGAGTATTCGAGGCGGACGCCTCCACGGGAGAACTTCGCCGCCAGGGAGTGCGCGTCAAGCTGAACGCCCAGCCCTTCCAGGTCCTCTGTCTGCTGCTCGAACGTCCCGGTGATCTGCTGACGCGCGACGAGATCTGCAAATTACTCTGGCCAGATGGCACCTTCGTCGACTACGAACACGGCGTCAACTCAGCGGTCAATCGCATCCGCGAAGCTCTCGGCGATACGGCAGGCAGCCCGCGTTTCGTCGAAACCCTGGCCCGCCGTGGCTATCGCTTCGTTGCGCCCGTCGAACGAATCGCCCCTGGCGAAACCTCCTCGCCACCCGAATCTTCAAATCCGACCGAGCCTGGCCAGCCTCAATCGGCTGTGGTTCCCGCCGCAGCGCTGCCCGCACGGCGCCGTCGGATTCTTGCCACAGCGCAGGAACTCCCCAGAATCTCGCACTCTGTCGCGCAGACGCTCTTCGTTCTGCTCCAGCTCATGTATGTAGGCTTCTATGTCGGAGCCCTCGCCAACCTGCCCGAAATTCAGGACCTTTTCACGGCTCTGCCCAAACCGATTCTCGCGCTCACCGTTCTCATCGTGACGGCCGGCATCCTGATCGCCGTACGCGCCTTCGTGCTCGCCGCCGTGCTCTTCCATGCGCCCGGCGTGCGCGAAAAGTTCCTCAGGCTTTGGCTGGTTTTGCTCCCGCTCGATGAGCTGTGGGCCCTTTCGCCCTTTCTGCTCCTGCATCACATCGATTTCGGCGTAGCGCTCTCGTGCACTGCGCTGCTCGCGTGGTCGCCGTTCGCTCAGCGTTCGCTGATGCTCATGGGCGCGGGGAGCGCCGATCGCAAAATCTCGGCGACCATCCGCTGAGCCTGAGACCGTCGTCCCACTTGCCGCCTGGCGTCATGGTAAGGAAAGTCGTGACGCGGCCGGCGGTGGACCACGCCCAATGGCGAAACGGCTATAGCAGTTTCGGAATTGGTGTAGACCGAAGGCACACGCTCAAGTGGCTTTTAAATCAAGAAAAAGCCGCCCTGTGCCAGCCTCAAAAAGTCTGCGTTTATTCCGAAACTGCTCTAGCTCCCGTCGTCCCGAGCGAGATCCTGACGCGGCGTGAACTGCCTCACCAGCAGCGGCATGATGAACAGAATCGCAAAGACCGTCGTCACCATTCCGCCCACCACGACGCGCGCCAGCGGCTGCTGCGCCTGCGCGCCAATGCTGGAGGCAACGGCTGCGGGGAGCAATCCGATGCCGGCCGCCATGCAGGCCATGACAACAGGGCGCATCTCGTCGAGGCAGCCTTTTCTCAGGCCCGCATCGAAGCCCTCTTCGCGCTGTGCTCTGCGGATTCCCGACAGGAAGACTACGGCGCCCAGCGTGGCGACGCCGGTAAGCGACGTAAACCCTACGGCCGCCGAGATGCTGAAGGGAGTGCCGGTGAGATAGAGGGAGAGGATGCCGCCAATGGCGGAGAAGGGCAGGGTGCCGATCACGATGAATGCGTCCCGCCAGGTGCGGAACTGTATGTATAGCAGCACAAGAATGATCGCAATGCTGACCGGGATGATCAGCGCAAGGCGATGCTGCTCTTTTTTGAGGCTGTCGAACTCTCCGGCCCACGTGTACTCATAACCGCTGGGAAGTTTGACCTGATCCGCAAGCCGGTCCTGCAGATCCTGAATCGCGCCGGCCAGATCGCGCCCCCGCACGCTGAACTTGATGGGGATGTACCGCCGGCCTCCTTCGTGATAGATCATGAAGGCGCCGTTCCGGATCGACACATCCGCCACCATGCCGAGCTGGACCTCGTTGCCGTCGGGAGTCGGCAGCAGGATGCGGGAAATCTCCTCCGGTGTGCTGCGAAACTGCGGCCCATATCGCACAGCGAAATCGAAGCGGCGGTCGCCGTCGATGATCTGAGTTACGGGCGCGCCGCCCACCGCTGCCTGCACCACGTTATTAATGTCCTGCGCCTGGAGGCCGTAGCGGGCCGCTTTTTCGCGGTCAATCGACACCAGAAGGCTCGGCTGGCCGGTGACATCGAAAACGCCGACATCCGTTATGCCGGAAACCTGCTTCATGATCCCTTCGATCTGATCGGCCAGGTGCGTCAGTTCATCGAAATCGTTGCCGAAGAGCTTGAGCGAGTTCTCGCCCTTTACGCCGGACATCGCTTCCTCGACGTTGTCCTGAATATTCTGCGAGAAATTGAAATCGACGCCCGGGTACTGGCGGAAGCTCTGCTCGATGGCCGCAATCAGCTCATCCTTTTTGCCATGGAACTGCGGGCGCCACTGGGAAACAGGCTTGAGGTCAGCCAGAAATTCGATGTTGTTGAAGGTGCTCACGTCGGTTCCATCGTCCGGACGCCCCATCTGCGACACCACCTGCGTGATCTCGGGATAGGCGCGCAGCGTCGCCCGAATGTCGTCGGCCATCTTCGCGGAAGACTGAAAGGAGATGTCCTGCTGCATGTCGGCGCGAATCCACAGATTTCCCTCTTCGAGCGCTGGCATGAACTCGCCGCCAACGAACTGGAAAAGCAACCCGGCGCCAATCAGTGCCGCAAGCGCAACCATCCAGGTGATGCCGCTGAAGCGCAGGGTACGCGGCAGCCCCTCGGCGTAGCGGCGACGGAAAAAGGAGCTAAGCCAGGTATCCCTGGGCTCGTGGCGAATCGTTTTGGGAACAGCCAGAGAGCCCAGCACCGGCGCGAAGATGAGCGCAAAGATCAGCGCGCCGGTCAGCGCGAAGCCGTACGTGACCGACATCGGTGCAAAAATCTTTCCCGGTACGCCCTGCATGGTGAACAGCGGGATGAATGCGACCAGAATAATGAGCGTCGCGAAAAGAACCGGCTTGGCCGCGTCCGCCACGCCCGCGAGAATCAGCTCGGTTACCTCTTCGCCTTCCACTCTGCGCGACACTTTGCGGTGCACGCTCTCCAGTACGACGATGGAGGCGTCGACCAGGATCCCGAAGTCGATCGCGCCGATCGAAATCAGATTCGCCGACTGGTTCGTGAGCACCATCAGGCTGAAGGAGAAAAGTACAGCGAAGGGAATCGTGATGGCCGCGATCAGCGTGATGCGCCAGTCGCCGAGCATGCTGAGCAGGACCAGCGTGACGAGCGTGAGACCCAGGATCACAACGCGGCGGACCGTTGCAGTCGTAATGTCGATAAGGTTCGTTCGATCGTAGATCGTGCTGATGTGCATGCCAGGCGGCAGCAGGTTACCGTGGTTCAGCGCGTGGATCCTGGCGCGCAGGGCGGCGAGGGCCGGCAACGATTTGGCGCCCTTCTGCAGGAGGACGATCGCCTCCACGACGTCGGGATCGCCGTTGCGGCCCACCTTGCCCAGCCGCGGCTGGTATCCCTCGCGGACATCGGCCACATCGCTCAGCAGCACGGGCACGCCGTTGTGCTCGGCGACGACGATGTTCCGCATATCGCCCAGCGAGTGCAGCAGACCGATGCCGCGCACGTTTACGCTCTGGCTGCCGACGGTGAGGTAGTTGCCGCCCGCGTTTGCGTTGCTGTTCTGAACCGCGTTAACCACCTGCGTCATCGTAACGCCGTAGGTCAGCAGCTTATTGGGATCGACCTCCGCCTGGTATTGCCGCGTCGTGCCGCCGAACGTCGCCACATCGATGATGCCCGGAACCTGCTTGATCTCCCGCACCACCAGCCAATCCTGGGTCGCCTTGATCTGGTTGAGCGAGTACCCCGGCCCGGTGAGCTGGTAGCGATAAATCTCCCCTACCGGCGACTCCGGCGAGAGCTGCGGCTGCAGATTCGCCGGGAGGGTGACTTGCTGCAGCCGATTCAGCGCCTCCTGGCGGTCGACAAAGTAATTACTGTCGAAGTCGAAGTACATCTTCACGTCGCTCAGCCCGAAGATGCTGATCGAGCGAATCTGATCGAGCTCCGGTGTGCCGTTCAATCCGGTTTCCAGAGGAATCGTGACCTGCTGCTCCATCTCCTCGGCCGACCACGACGGGTTCTGCGTGATGAACTCCACCATGGGCGGCGACGGATCGGGGTAGGCTTCAATGTCCAGCTGCACAAAGGCGTACGCGCCCACAGCCAGTGCTGCGACAAAGACAATCAGCACGACATTGCGGTATCGCAGCAGGATGCGCATCAGCGGCTGCATGGCTACTCGTCCTCGCTGCCGCGCAGAAGTTCGGCGCCCGCGGTGACCACTCTGTCTCCGTCGCTCAGGCCCTGCGTGATCTCATCGGTGTCCGCACTCGTACTGCCCAGCGTGACGCCGCGGCGCTCGTATTTTCCCGGCGCGGTTTCGCGAAAGACGTACACGTCGTGCCCGTTCTGGATGACAGCAGTTGCAGGCACCACGATGACTTCGCGCTGCTTGCCGGTTACCGTCATATTCGCGTACATATCCGGCTTGAGGCGATGGCCTGGATTCGGAAGTACCACGCGAACCTTGAGTGTCAGCGAAACGGGATCGACAGCATCGGAGATATTCTCAATCGCTCCATGCAGCGTCAATCCCGGATAGCCGTTGACGGTGATGGCAGCCGCCTGGCCGACGTGCACAGAAGCCTGATCGCGCGGGTAAAGATCGCCAACGACCCAGATCGTGTCGATGTTGGCGATGGTCGCAATGGCGGTCGCATTGTCGAGGGAACGCTGTAGTTCGCCGGGGCCGGTGCCTACATCCAGCACCACTCCCGAGATGGGCGCCACGATGGGAACAACATCGGAGGTGTCATTCTCATTGAACCCCAGCAGGTGCAAAGTCTGACGTGCACGCTCCAGTTCGGAGTGATCCGCAGCGTCGAGCGCCTGCAGATCGTCGTAATCGCGCTGCGCCATCACCTCATGCGCCAGCAGCTCTTTCGCCCGCGCCAGTTGCAGATCGGCGCGGTCGGCCTCGATCTTTGCCTTCTCAAAATCCGAGCGCGCCTGCGCCGCGTCGCTGCTCTGCAAGGTCCCGATCTTCTCCCCTTTGCGAACTTCCTGCCCCGGCAAAATGCGCAGCGACAAGACGCGGCCGCTGATGAGCGGATAGATGTGCACCATTTCCGTGGGATTGGCCATCATATGCGCCGGCAGCACAAGCTGACTGGCCACCTGCTGACGATGAACAACAGCAGTCTCGACCACGGTTTCCCTGGGTGTCGATGTCTGCGGCAAAGACTCGCTCCGCCTGCATGCAGCCAGCGGCAACAGTGCCAGAGCAACAAGGAACAGCAGACGCATCTGTTTCATGGGACGATCTCCGTGGCAGCGGCGAAGCTGAGTTGGTGAATGCTGAGCCACACCTGCTGGTTGGCAGCCAGGGCATCGAGGTGAATCTGGCGGTAATCGCGCAGCGCGTCCAGATAGTCCAGCAGCGTCGCTCCGCCGTGCCGATAGCTGAACTCGAGGTTTGCCCGCACACTCGCCGACTCGTCGACGTAGTGATCGTTGTAGCGCTTCGCCAGATCGATGGCGGCGAGATAGCCGGCCCATGCCTGATCCACGTCGTTGAGCACCTGATTGCGTGCGGCATTCTGCGTGAAGAGAGCGGACTGCGCCTCGAAGCGGGTGCGTTCCTTTTCCCCCTGGTTCCGATCGAAGATTCGCAGTGGAATCGCAATCTGAAAACCGGCGCTGTTGTACACGCCGGTGCGTTCGTATTCCGCGCCGATCGTGGGATCTGCCGTGGCATCGGCATCCGCCATCTTCACACCGGCGTCGGCCAGGGTGACGGCCTGGCGCGCCGCACGATAGTCAGGACGGGCGGCCAGCGCCTCCTGCTCGATCTGCGGAAGCGTTGCCGTGAGCCCAGGTGGCGCCAGCGACCCGACAATATCGAAGTCCCCCGACGGCGTTTCAATGCCCATCAACAACTGCAGTGAGTCGCTGGCCTGTACCAGATCGAGCTTCGCGCTGTCGAAATCGGATTCGAATTCCGCGAGTTGCAGATCGATACGCTCAAAATCGGTCCTGCTGATGTCGCCCGCATCCAGCCGGTCCTTGCTCAGATCCACGGTCTTGCGGTAGCTGTCCCGATTGTCCTGAGCCACCTGAAGAGCTGCTTTGGCAGCCAGCATATTGGTAAAGGCATCCTTCACCTGCAGAACCGTCTGCCGTTCCTGATTGTCATACTGGCTCTGTGTTACATCGGTGGTGGCGTGGGCCATATCGAGACGCCAGCGCCGTTTTTGTCCGCGCTCGAAGAGGCGGGAGATGTTCCCAACGTAGGTGTATGGGCTGCTGGGATTGTTCGCGGGGAGCGTTATGTCGGCCCCGGAAAGTGCAAAGGTCGGGTTCTGCCGCAACCCCGCTGTAATCTCGGCTGCCCTGGTGGCTGCCACGTGCCGTTCGGCAGCCAGCAGTGAAGGATTCTTCCCGCGCGCGATGTCCAGCACCTGCTGGAGCGTCAGCGGCGCGGGGCCCTGCGCGCAGGCGGCAGCGGAAGCGGCAAGCAGGGCAAGAAACAACCCGGGCCCGATAGGGCTGAATTTCATGGTACCTATCCAGTCGTCGCACACGTGCGATTGTGGTTGTTGAACGGAGAACAGAGCGCAGAGATCGCGACGGTCAGACGGCGGGCGGGGGTCTGGACCAGAGGGTTCGCATCGGCGCGCTCGGCTGCCTTGGCTGCGCTTCCTGCAGCGTATGCCACGCCAGGGCGTGCGGGTAACAGGGCCTGAAACAGCACAGCACGGCCGCCAATGTCACCGGCACGCGATGGGGCGCCTGGTGGAACGAAAGATAGTGATCGCTCTTTCCCGCACCGCGCTCCACTTCGGCTGGGTTGTGACCGGCCTGCAGATCGTCGCTGACGGAAATGACAGGCAACAGAATCGCGGTCAGCATGAGAAGCGCGATGAACTGCGCGGCAATGCCGGGAAGCAGCGACCTTCCGCGCTCGCGGCCCTTGTGCGCGAACCACCAGCCCCAAAGAACAAGGGTTACTGCAACCCAGATCAGATTGGAAAGGAGTTCCACGGACGTTAGGCGGATTATATCCGAGCGGCACGTCCAATTAGGCGAACAGGCGTTTGCAGGGCATCGGATTATCGCCGGGAATCCGCCCCGCCCCCGGATCATGGGGAGCCACCTGGCAATCGAGATCAGGCCGCGGGAAAGCAGAACGGAGTAGCGCGGCCGTCACCGGAGCCGACAGCATCCCGGCTCTGCTGCAGTATTTTTACAGATGCCTTCAGATGGTGGACACAGGTCAATTGATCGAGATGCGCGCCGAATCGAGGTTGCTGCCGGACCCCGGCGCTCATAGGGGCGCTGCCGGACGATCCGGCGATTTCATTCGAGTTCGAATGGCTGTGCGCTGAAGATTGGCAAAGGGCGTCGGCACCGCGGCTTCAAGGGATGCCAGGTCGCCAACGCACTCATCGAGACCGGATTGGTAATGGTAAGCCGGCGGACAGTTACGGCTGAGGCGGGCTGGTATAAAGTCATTGTCGGAATTACGCCGTCTTTCTTACCGGAGAAGCAACTTATGGCGCCTCTCATTTGCCTTATCGCTGCTTTCCTTCTATTTCGGATCCTCGGGTTGGAATGGCATTACTTCGCAGATTGGCACATGGCTCTGCGCACCGCGCTCGGAGCTATGTTTCTGCTAACCGCCTCCGCGCACTGGGGCAAACGAAGAACGGATCTGCTTCGTATGGTTCCCGAGTCCATGGGAAACGCAGGCGCCTGGGTTTCGATCACCGGCTTCGCCGAAATCGCAATTGCCGCAGGGCTTCAGATTCCCGGCATCGCGCCGTGGATCGCAGGAATCGGTGTCGTCATGCTCGGCTGTTTGTTTCCAGCCAATGTGAAAGCCGCCCGAGAACATCTCACGATTTTTCATAAGGCGGCCATGCCGCTTGTACCCCGTCTCCTTCTGCAAATTGTCTTTGTCGCTGCACTGATCGGCAGCGTATGGCCGAGCCGGTAGGGCCGCCCGGCAGTAGAAAAGCGCCCGGGATTCTACTCGAAACGCACGTTGACCTCTCGGAAACAGCTGAGTTGACGGGCTGACGAGGAAATCGCCGCCCGGCCAAAACGACGCGCCGGCAGCTGAGAATGGTGCGGCAAACCGGCTTGCAGGATTCAATTGTTTGGTAACGATTATTAATAGATCCGGCTGCCGATCACCCGGGTGCCGGTGGCGTTGGACTCGATGCTGGTGGCACGCAGCAGAATCTCAAAGTAGCCCAGCGAGCCATCCCGGCGCGTCGCACGCCTCAGGATCGGTGCAATCGCAGCCGGGTGGAAGAGCGCTTCGCCGGCCGCCTGGGTCCCGGCCACGTCCAGCCCCTGCAGCACCAGCAGCCGTCCATTGCCTTCGAGATTGGGTAGGCATGAGATCAGCGCGAACGTCTCGTGCGCCGGCTCGTTCCAGTGACTCACATACTCCGCGGCCTCGCCGGGTTGCGGCCGGGCATTCACGATGGTGGCGCCTTGCATGCCTTCGCGGTACACGATGCGGAAGTCCGCATTGTTCTCGGCGATCGCCGCCCAGGGGTTACTTCCCACCGAGCCGATGATGATCGCGTTGGCGTTCTTCAGGTCATCGAGCCGAAGGTCCCGCGGAAACCGCAAAATGGCGTGCTGCGGGTCGTATTCCGGCAGCCGCGCCAGCGACGAAATGATCTGCAGATCGACGAAGCTGGTGAAGTCCTGCGTGCGCAGATCGTCGGCGCTGTGGGCGTCCACCTGGGGAATCGAGATTCCCGTGTAGTCGCCATCGATGTAGCCCGCCAGCGGCAAGGGGTGCCGGGAGATGTCCTCAATCAGGTTGAGTCCCGCATCCGCGGGAACAATGTAGGTGCGAAGGGGGCCCTTGAAAAGCGATGACCAGAGCACCGAGGCTCCTGTCGCTCCAGCGACCGGGGAAGCCGCGGGGCGAACGTGCACCCCTGCAAACCAGGCCACCGCGAAGATGCCCGCCGTATACAGCCCGAACAACAGCTCTTTGATTCCCCGCCGGTTCGGCAGCCAACGCGGAGGTGCAACGGCCACGGCAACCTGGTCCGGGGTCGCGGCGGCGTCGGTGCGAATGCTGATGGGAGCAGGCCGCTCGGCTCCTCCGCCGGGGCGGGAGTTGCCGGCAGGGATGAAGACGGGAATGTATCCGCCCAATGGAATATCGATCTGCAGTTCCTCCGCGGCTCCCTCTTCTGCGAAGTACTCGCTCAGCCGGCGGCGCAGCTGGCGCGCGTAGTTGCGAACGATGTTGTCCTCAATCGTGCGATAGCTGAGCGGCCGGTCGAAGACATGAACCCCGATCTGGTGTTCTGTGATCTCGCTCGCCCGCCCTTCGACGGTTTCGGCAACAATATACAGAAGGAACTTCGAAAGCAGGGGCGAACGCGCAAAGTGGCGGCTGGCAACCACACGGTGAGCGATCTGGCAGCGCGCATCCGTGTCCGGCAGGCTGGGCTTCGCCTTGCCTGGAATCAAGGATTTCTCCCGGCGTGCAGCAGCGGCAGAAGGTCCCATAGTGTTTCTCTCCAGGTGAGCGACCGAGGGCAGAATCGACCCTCCATCAGACTACGTTTCCACGGTAAATACCAGGTGAATGCGCACGATTCCTGGAAAAGCGCTCTGCGAGTTTAACAGAAATTTACGCGCTTTATATCCGTCGGTTTTTCAGATAGTTACAAGCATTTCTCACATGTGTATGCACACAGGAGAGACCTGGGTAAACACTTCCATCCGATGGGAACTGAGCGGGATGATGGTCGCCAATCCGTCGCACTCCAGACTGAAACCACTCGTGTGCGATAACAACCGTTTGTCCATTCGGAGGCACCCGTGAGACACCAATCCCGATCGTATCGAGCCACCCTGAGCGCCGGAATTCTGGCGGCGTTCCTTGTTCTCCTCATGCCCTTCGGCGTGCGCGCACAGATTGATACCGGCAGCCTGACCGGAATCGTCCGGGATCCCTCCGGGGCGGTGATTCCCGGCACAAAAATTACGCTCACCAACGACGCCACCGGCATCCGCGTCGCAACCACCTCCACGCCAACCGGGAACTACGTGTTCAGCGGCCTCGTGCCGAGCACTTATACGGTTGAGACAGAGTCGAGCGGATTCGAACACTACGTTGTCCACGGAATTGTCGTTCATGTGCAGCAGGTTGTGACCGTCGACCTGCCGATGTCACCGGGGAGCGTGCAGCAGCAGGTGACAGTAACCGCCGCGGTTCCGCTGCTTCAGGCGCAAAATGCTGCCGTCGGCCAAACCATCACGAACGAAACGGTGAACGACCTGCCCCTGGCCACCCGCGACTGGGGTTCCCTGGCCCAGCTTTCTGCAGGCGTCGCCGCCGCTCCGCCGGGAGGCGTCACCGCAGACGCCGGCAGCTCCGAGAGCGCGTATTTCTCGGTAAACGGAACCAGCGTATGGCAAAACGATTTTCGCCTCGACGGCATTAACGACAATATCGAATTCTATGGCGGGAACTACACGCTGACGAACGCCGCCATCGTTCCGCCACCGGATGCCGTGCAGGAGTTCAAACTGCAATCCGGGGATTTCAACGCAGAATTCGGCCATTCCACCGGCGGCGTCGTCAATGCGGAAATCAAGTCGGGCACCAATCGGCTGCACGGCGACCTGTGGGAGTTCGTGCGCAACAACGACCTGAACGCCAACTACTTCTTTAACACTAAGAATGGCGTAGCTAAACCGGTTCCTGCGTATCACCAGAATCTGTTTGGCGTAACGGCGGGTGGCCCGGTGCTGATCCCGCACATTCTGGACGGGCGGAACAAGACCTTCTGGTTCTTCGACTACCAGGGCGGAAGGTTCGTGCTGCCCGAGCCCGCGGGCGGTGAGACCGTTCCCACCACCGGCATGGTCAGCAGCGGCTTTTCCGATCTGCAGGACAACATCACCTACAACAGCGGATCGGCCACGGACGCCCTCAGCCGCACCTTTCCGCACGGCACGATTCTCGATCCCGCCACCACGCGTCAGCTGCCGGCCAGCGGCCTTGACCCGGTCACCGGCCTGACCGGCACGCCGGGAAGCTACGTCCGCGATCCGTTCTACAACTGCACCACGTCCGGCTGCCCGAGCTTCGCCGGCAACAATACGACGAATTTCACCAGCCCGGCCCAGGAAGCGCTCCTGAACATCATTCCGACCGGGCGGCTCGACCCCAACGCGGTCAAGCTGCTCGGCGTGTACCCGACGCAGACCTCGTCGGGACTGACCAGTAACTTCTCCAATTACGTCCCCATCGAGGACAAGAACACTAATACCTGGGACGTCCGCATCGACGAGAACATCAACGCCAGCAACAGCCTGTTCGGCGTGTATGACCGCAGCCTCTTCTCTGTCTACGTTCCGTCGAACTTTCCTGGCGTAGCCGTGGGAGAAACCGGCGGCCGTAACGACAGCCTCCCCGCTTATGCGTGGGCGGTTGGCTACACTCACGTCTTTACGCCGACGCTGGCCACAGACATGCACGTCGGCATGGTGCACAGCGATAAGCTCCAGCAGTCGTTCTATGGCAACACCTTTGGCATTCCCGCACAGTACGGCATCCAGGGAGTGCAGCAGGTTGCCAATAACGGAGGCCTGCCTCCTATCACGATCAGTGGACTCACCCACATCGGCGTCGGTAACTACACGCCGACCCTGCAGTACGTCTACAGCATCGAAGGCGCCGACGACGTGACGAAGGTCTACCGCAATCACACCTTTAAGGCCGGTCTCCAGATCGACGATCTCGAGGGCAACATTTCGCAGCCACCGCAGGGGCGCGGAGACTTCAACTTCAACGGGCAATATACCGACGTTCCCAACAAGAACAGCAGCCTGAATGGAATCGGTGATCTGCTCCTCACGCCGATACCGTCCTCTCTTCCTGCCGGCGACGGGGGCGTCGATTATGTGGGCGGAATGAGCAGCTTCTCCGGCTCCAATATCGCCGCTACCGACGACCATCGCTGGTACTGGGGCGCCTACGGCCAGGATGACTGGAAAGTGGTCCGCAACCTGACGCTAAACCTGGGCCTGCGCTGGGACTACTTCACCCCATATGCAGAAATCAACGGCCGCCAGGCAAACTTTGTCCCGGTCGGCGGCAATGGGCCCTCGGGAACCTACTACATGTCCAAACAGGGCTGCAGTGTGCCGCGCTCGGCCGCCTTCAATGCTCTGCTGACCGCCAGCAACATTACTCTGGACTGCGTTTCCAGCATGACGCTGGGGAATGCGCAGGCGACGAACTTCGCGCCACGCGTCGGATTCGCCTACAGCGTATTGCCCACGTTGGTGGTCCGTGGCGGCTACGGCACGGCCTACGGAGCGCTGGGCAATCTCGGCTATGGCGGCACTCTCGGAACCAATTACCCGTTCGTGTACACGCAGAGTTTCCCCAGTCCCGATTCGCAGCACCCCATTTTGCTTCCCAGCGGCGCTCCAGCAACGTTGGAGCAGACCTTTACGCAGTACAACTTCCAGAATCCGACCATCAGCAGCGGTCAGGGCCTGAATCTGTACGGGCGGCAATATAACTTCCAGACTCCCTATGTGCAAACGGATAACCTGACAATCCAGTACCTGATCACAAAACACGATTCGATCCAGGCAGGCTACGTGGGCACCCAGGGACGTCACCTCGACAATCTCGGCTACAACAACGGCAACACGCAGATTCTGCCTCCGGGCACGAACTCGCAAAACTATATCCCGTATCCGAGCTTCGCGCGCAACTCGACCTACGAGACGACGAACGGGGCCAGCAACTACAACTCGCTGCAGACCACGTTTGAGCACCAGATGAGCGGCGGCCTCTATCTGCTTGCCAATTACACCTTCAGCAAATGCATGAGCAACCAACATACTCAGGCCGACACCAACCAGCAGTACCGGGCCGAGTGGCTCCCTGGATTCGGCATTCGGCGCGACTACGCGCTGTGCGACGCCGATGCCACTCATCTGGTGCACGTCGCCGGCAGTTACAACCTGCCCTTCGGCCGCGGCCGGGCGTTTCTGGCAAACATGAACAAAGGCGAGGATGCGGCTTTCGGCGGATGGATCGTCAACTTCTTCTACACGCACGAGAGCGGACAGCCCTTCACGGTCAACTGCCCGGTGGCGACGACGGCGGATTTCGGCTGCTTTGCCGATGTGGTTCCGGGGCAGGGCCTCTATGCCGGACCTCACAACTACACGCAGTGGCTGAACCCCAGCGCCTTCGCCGAGCCGGCCGCGGCTGCCTCAATCGGGCAGACGGATTATTCACCGCTGGGCGGAGAGCAGGAGCAGGCGCGTGGGCCGAACTTCAGCAACCTGGATTCGTCGGTCCTGAAGAACTTCAAATTCACAGAGTCGGTGCGCCTCCAGTTCCGGGCCGAGGCCTTCAACACAACGAACACGCCGCCGTTTGCCCAGCCCACCAGCCAGCTGAATTTCACGACAACGAAGTTCAGCTCCATCACCAGCACGAAAAACAGTAACGAAAACTTTGGGGCGCGGACGCTCCAGCTCGCTCTGAAATTGTTCTACTAAGACTCTTCGGGCGAAACCCTTGTAACATTGGCCTCCGGAGGAGGAAATTGTGGTTAGGCTCAGAACCTGCTGGCTCGCAGCCCCAGTTTTCCTCCTCTTCTTTGGCTTGGAGTTGTCGGCTGCCGCAGGGCGTCAGGCTCGCAGCCCGTCGTCTGCGCCGCACGCATCCAGCCCGGACCTCGTGCTTCAAGGCGAGGTCCGCGGCTCGCAGAATCATACCTACATTGAGGTTCCGTTCCACGTTCCTGCCGGCGTTCGCAGAGTTACGCTCACCTTTGCGTACACCGGGAGAGACCAGCACACCGCGCTCGATCTCGGCGTGCTCGATCCCATCGAGCTGCGCTGCTGGAGCGGCGGCAACAAGTCGCTGTTGACCATCGGTATTTCCGATGCCACCCCGTCCTGCCTCCCCGGGCTGATTCCGTCCGGAGAATGGAAAGTCCTCATCGGTGTCCCCAACATTCGGCCGGCGGTCACATCGCATTACACGGCTCAGGTTTTCTTCACCCGAAGCGGCGTGGTCGCCGACCAGCCCCCCGGCTTGCGTGCGCCGCTCCGCAGCGGGCCCGGTTGGTACCGCGGCGATCTCCATATGCACACGGCGAACAGCGACGGGCAGTGCCCCAGCCAGACCGGCAACCTGGTTCCCTGCCCGGTTTTCTTCACCGTCGATGCGGCTGCCCGCCGGGGTCTCGATTTCATCGCCATCACTGACCACAATGCCACGTCGCAGTACGATGCGATCCGCGAGCTGCAACCGTATTTCGACAAGGTTCTTTTGATTCCTGGCCGCGAAATCACGACGTTTCACGGTCATCTCAACTTTCTGGGAACCACGGATTATCTGGATTTTCGCCTCGGCAGCTCCGCCGTGCCCAACATGAATGTGTTGCTGCGCAACGCACAGAAGCTCGGAGCGCTGGTGTCGATCAATCACCCTGCTGCGCCCAGCGGTGAAATCTGTATGGGCTGCGGCTGGACGCCGGCCCATCCGGTTGACATGCATCTGCTGACTGCTGTGGAAGCCGTGAACGGCGGGAGCCAGAACCCCGCATTCTCCGGGATTCCCTTCTGGGAACACCAGCTCGATCTGGGTTACCGCCTCACCGCCATCGGTGGCAGCGACAACCATCGCCCCATGATCCCGCTCGATCAGCCGGGATCGATCGGATGGCCGACCACCGTCGTGTACGCCACCGAACTGTCCACGCCCGCCATCCTCGACGGCATCCGCTCGGGCCGTGTGTTCATCGATTTGACGGGCTCGCGCGACCGCCTCGTCAACATCGACGCACAGGCCGGCGCCGCAACCGCAGCCATGGGAGGAATGCTCCAGACGAGCCGCGACGAAGTTGTTGCTATCGACGTGCACACAGTCGAATGCCAGGGAGACTCTGTGCACTTCTTCGCGGATGGCAGGGAACTGCCGGACGCGCAGCCGCAGGCAATCACCGCAGCCGAACAGTCTCTGCACTTTCAGTGGCGCGCCGACGGAGGGCGCCACTGGATCCTTGCCGAGGTTCGCGACAGCGAAGGGCGGCTGCTCCTGTTGAGCAATCCGGTTTACGTTAACTGGAAATGAAAGCGCAGACAGTGGCGACTTCACTCTGCACAACGCGACGCGCCGGCGTCACCGAAAAATCCGTACGATTCGGGCTCGGCGGAGGGCCAGCGAGCCGAATGGTCGAACCGGGGGTTATATCAGTCCCCTTGCGCACTCTTGCAGCCACCAGCGATTTGATCGGAGACTCCTCCGCTGTCAAATGAAAAGGGCCAACGAAGGCCTGTTGGGCGCATTTTTCGGAAATCCTGAAAATCCAGACCTGGCATATCTGTAAATTTCTTGTCTGTCTTGCATGGGCGACGCGAAGATATCGAGAAGTGATGGCGGAGAGACAGGGAGTGGCGGCATGGACCGCGACCTGGCGGCCTTCGAGAAGAGCCTCGGCCAATTAACTCACAAAGAAGAAGGCGTGATCCCGCCAGATCGGTCCGCCCGTCGAGAAGCCAAACTGCTGGTTGTGCAGCTCCGGCTTCGTCGCCAGCAGCTGCGATTGCGCGGCCAGCGCCTCGTTGCGGTTGTAGTAGTAGGCGCTGCCGAAGGCGTTGGTGCTCGACTTGATCACCGGATCGACCGTGGCGCCCTGGTTGCGCCCGGTTTCCGGGCTCGCCTCCGTTACCGCCGAGAACTGCTCGATCGCGTCAATCGGAAGTGTGATCCCCGCGTCCCGGAGACGCCTCCCTGATTCACGGCCGGCGCGTTCCACCACAGATCGTTGTTGTCGGCCCCCTCGATCTGCCAGTTCACCATGTCGCGCCGCGTGCCGTTCACGGAACCGCCGCCCCCGCCGGAGTACCCCGCATAGCCCGGCAACACCGCCAGCATCTGCGTAAAGTCCCGGCCGTTGAGCGGCATGTCCTGCAGTACGTCCAGCAGGAAGCCGTCGGCACCCGCATGCGCCGGTGGGAGCAGCCTCCGTATTGGCGGCCACACGACCCCTTTTTGGCCGCAGAGCCTTACGGACCGTTCAGAGACCGCAATTTTTCTGAAGAGCAACCGGCTCGCCTGCCAGATCCGGATGAATAGCTTCGCAGTCGCGAGTCGGCCCTCTTCACACGATTTTCCCGAGCGGAATCCAGCTCCTCATGGGGTAGTTGCCCCATCAGACCGCACGCGTGTGAGCCGGTTGACGATCTTGTAGCGGTCCCCCCGATAGGTCGATTTAACGAACTCCACCGGTTTGCCGTCCTCGAGAAAGGAGATGCGCGTGAAGAGGAACACCGGGCTCCTGGGCGCGATGCGCAGGAGCTTCGCGTCATCCGCGTTCGCGCGGCCCACTTCCACCACCTCGCTGGCCGTCATCAGAAAAACTCCGTGCAGCTCCAGCGTGCGGTACAGCGACGAAGCTGTGTCGTAATCCTTCAGCAAGGCGGGGCAGAGCCAGACCGGGAGGCAACTGCACTCGATCCCCAGCGGCACGTTGTCGCCGTAGCGTACCCGATGCAGCCGGAATACCTTCTCGCCGGCGCTCAGGTTCAGGGCTTTTCGCACCTCGGCCGGCGCGACCTGAATGCGAAACGACAGCACTTTGGATTTGGGTGTCGTACCGCGGGTTTTCATCTCTTCGGTGAACGACATCACCTGGCGAAAATTCTTCTCGAGCTTGGTGTTTGAGACGAAGGTGCCCTTGCCCTGCCTGCTGTACGTCAGGCCCAGATCGCAAAGCGAGCGGACCGCCTGGCGGGCGGTCATCAGGCTCACGCCGTAGCGTGCGGCGATCTCCTGCACCGGCGGCACCGGGTCGCTCTGCCGGAGGGCGCCGGAACGTATCTGTTCCATGAGCTGGCGCTGGATCTGGTGGTAAAGAGGGATGCCGTTCCCTCGGTCCAGCGGCGTCACCTGCGGCAAGGCTTGTGCGTTCATTGAATCCATGACATAAATCCAAAACCAGCGCCGCGTCAAGTGCCAGACTTGCGACATTCGGTCTTTATGTCTTCTATAAGACTGGATTATCGGATTGACAAAGAAAATCGTCTCGTGCTTCAATTCAACTCCATCCGGAACTTTCGGAATGGCCGGGATGCGAAGCGACCCGCTGCCTTAGCAGGTTTTCTCCGGTGTCTCTCCTGCATTCCGTGGATCACGGAACGTCTGCATCAGGGGAATGAGCAGCGTTCCGGGCTGCAGTGCGAACGACGCTTTTGGAGGCAGGAAAAATGCACAGGATTTCGACGCACCTGATCAGGGCTGCGGCCATGGCGTTTGCAGTTCTCGCCTTCGCCGTCACCGGCACGCTGGCCCAGACCATCACCGGGAGCATCCGCGGCACCGTCACCGATCCCAGCGGTGCGGTCATTGCCGGCGCCAGTGTCACCGCAACCAATGTCTCGACCGGCGTGAACACGAGGACACTCACCGATAAGGACGGCGAGTACAACATCCAGTTTCTGCCCATCGGCACATACACTGTCACGGTCCGGGCTTCCGGCTTCAGAACCGTCCAGATCAACGCGTTTCCGCTTCAGATCGATCAGATCGCCAAGGTTGACGCAATCCTGCACGTCGGCAGCGCCAGCACGACGATTACTGTCACTTCGGAAACTTCGCCTCTGCTGCAAACGCAGAACATCACAACCGGCGCGACTTTCGACACCGAGGCTCTGGAAAACGTCCCCAACAATGGCTTGAACTTCCAGACCGATACATTGTTCGTGCCCGGCGCGGTCAACCCCTCGCTCGATTCCATGGCGGCCGGCTTCGGCAACGAGCGTGACACCGGCTCCGCTGGGATCCCCTCCTTCAACGGTAACCGCCAGCAGGGGAACAACTATGTGCTGGACGGCATCGAGATGAACGAAACCATCAACAACCTGGCCGCGTATAACCCTGCTCCTGACAGCATCGCCCAGGAGAAGGTGATCACCGGCAACGCCGACGCCGAATATGGCAACGTGAACGGCGGCGAGATACTCGTTGTAACCAAATCAGGCACCAACCACTATCACGGAAGCGTATACATGTACTACCAGGACAATAATCTGGCCAGTGCCAACTCCTGGTACAACAACTACTACGGACTGCCGATCACGCCATTCACGCAGGAGCAGTTCGGCGGGACGGTCGGCGGTCCCATCAAGCGGGACAAGCTGTTCCTTTTCGCAGATTACGAAGGTTTCCGCTATCACAGCGGGGGGCTTGGGCAGCTCACAGTGGCAACTCCGGACATGCGCAACGGAGATTTTCACGAGATCGCATTGAGCAGCTACTACAACCAGTCCCCAATTCAGCTTTACAACACAAACAACGGAGGCGCATATGACAGCGCCACTGCTTACGGGAACTGCTCCACCAGCCCCATGACGTGCAACCAGATCCCGGTCAACAATCCGGTTGCCAAATTCCTTTTTGCGCATCCCGAGTACTATCCGCTGCCGAATCACGCTCCCGTTGGCGGCTATGTCGACGTGGGCAACTACTGGGGACCGTTCAAGGGCCAGACGCACAACAACCAGGGCGACGTGCGCGTCGACTACACGATCAGCCCGCACGACACGCTGATGGGGCGCTTCAGCGACGGCGACGCCTACGACCTGCCCGTCAAGTCCACCCTGGCGATTACCTTCCCCACGGCCAACGATTATCCCTTCCTGAACCTGGCGCTGAATGAGATACACACCTTCTCGCCATCCATGCAGAACGAGTTCCGAGCCGGCATCTCCCGCGCCATCTGGCTGCAGGGCGAGCCTTTCGACTCCACTGGGTTCTTCGGCACCAGCGGCGACAGCAAGATTGGAATTCCCTTTTCCAACCAGGCGTTCCAGGGCTTCTCGCTGATGAGTTTCTCCAGCTCCGAGAGCAACGTGGGAACCACGGCGATTTCGACCAAGTTTCACGAAAATAACTTCTTCTATTCCGATCTGTTCACCTGGTTGAAGGGTACGCACAACCTCCGCTTCGGCGGGCAAATCGTGCGCTATCAGCAGAACAGCTTTTATCCCGGCAATGCCGGAGCATTGGGGAGTTTCAGTTACAACGGCACGTACACGGCGAACCCATCTGCCTCCGTGCCCCAGTACGGCTATGGATTTGCGGACTTTGTGCTGGACGAATCCGCCGGCGACGCGGTCGGCGGCGTCGCCGGGGATGTGGGCTATCGGCAGTACCGCAATGCCGTCTTCGCGCAGGACGACTGGAGAGTCCGCCACAACCTGACCCTGAACCTGGGCCTGCGCTGGGGCTACGACCAGCCGCTCTACGAGGTAAATAACAAGGAAGCGAACATCATCAACAGCGATCTTGTTCACCCCAATCCAACGGCGACGGCTGCTCAGATTCTGGAGTACGCCGGCAAAAACGGCGCCAGCCGCGCGCTCTACAACCCGGTCTGGACCAACTTCATGCCTCGCGTCGGCTTTGCACTGCAGGTCAGCTCCCGGCTTGTCTTCCGCGGCGGCTACGGCATTACGGACTGGCTGGAAGGCACGGGCGCCAACCTGCGCCTGACCCAGAATCCGCCGTTCCTGTCGAATTTCGCCTACGCTCCGGTCGCCCCAACCCTTACCACGGCGGGAGCGGCGCCGGTTAAAGCTGAAAACGGGTTCAACAGCTCATCCGGCTCTCAGTCCTTCAACTACGGTCAGTTCAACGCCTGGTCCGGAAACCTGCGCCCGGCGCTGGTTCAGCAGTTCAATCTCGCGTGGCAGTATGCGGTGAACGGCGCTACTTCGGCGCAGGTGACCTACGTGGGACAGCTTGGCCAGCATCTGGTTGTGCCGGAACAAGCCAACCAGTGGCCCACCCCCGCTACCGGTCTGCTTGCCTCCAACGACTGTAGCGGCACCATTGCGCCACCCGCTCCTTTCTGTGGGCTCGTGGGCAACTTCGGGTATCTCGCTGAAACCCAGTCGGAGGGCTTCTCCAATTACAACGCCATGCAGGCCACGCTGCGCCATAAGGCCTCCAGCGGCATGGACTACAACGTGAACTACACATGGGCCCGCGCGATGACCGACAATGCAGGTTTCTATGGCGTTGCCAGCGTCGCCGAGTTCAGCTCTTTCTTCCAGAACATCTACGATCCCAGGGGGGATTACGGGCCGGCAGGATACGACACGCGCAACTCTCTGACCGCCTATGGCATCTTCCACATGCCCTTCGGGCGCGGCAGGCGGTTCGGCAGCAACTGGAACCGCGCGATGGACGAAGCCTTTGGCGGATGGCAGCTCTCCGGCGATGCCGTCCTCTATTCCGGGTTCCCGATCACCATGTATGGCCCTCAGGACTACAACGTCGGGGACTACGAGAACCACGTGACCTACTTCCGGCCGCTACACATCGTCCATCGCACAATCCAGAACTGGTTCGGTACCGATCCTTCCGCCGTACCGTGCCTGGCATTTGATGCGAACGGCAACCCCAGCCAGCAAAGCTACTTCCCCAACGGGAGCCCGGCTTACTCCGGGGCCTGTGCCTACGGCAACGAATCGTACAACTACTTCGGCAACGCCCAAAACGGCTCCGAGCGCGCGCCGGGGTACCGCAAGGTGGATGTTGGTGCATTCAAGGTGTTCACGGTTGCCAGGGAACAGACGCTGGAGCTGCGCGGCGAAGCCTTCAACGTGGGGAACATCGCCAGCTATGCGCCGCCCGATAGCTGGCTGCCCGACTATGATGTCGGCTTCCTGGGCAAAATAATCGGCACAAACTCCACCCAGCGCATCCTCCAGGTGTCGATGCACTATCGCTTCTAGTCTCGGCACGACTTCGCGCCACGGTGTGCTTCGTTGTGTGCCGCGGCGCAGTCGCTCCGCGTGCAGGTTGTTACGGACGACCAGAATGCCCTGCAATTGCTCAGGCGGGATCTTCATCCGGAACCGGTTACCCCGTCTTCGGCGCAATCTTCTCGCCTGCCTGGCAGCGCCGGATCGCGTGTTCGCCTTCGCTCTGCGATCCGGCGCGTTCTTACAGCGCCTGGAGATGCCGCACCAGTTGTTCCGGCGGAGACATCAGCGCCACCGCGTACTTCGCTCCGCAAAGACATCCGGTTGCGACGGCATGGCTCTGATAATAGTCGTTGTAACGGAAGCCGTTTTCTCCGCGCCACATAGGAAACAGCGCGCACGCCTCCATCCACGGCTCGTAGACCGGCGTAATGTCGAGATACGTGTCGGCGCGAAATGCGTCGGCGTCCTCCCAGTTCCAGGCGTACCAGGTCTTGCCCACGGAATGGGCCGGCCGCGAGCGTGCGATCGCCGGCAAGCCCGCGTAGAAAATCGCGTCCTCCACGATCGCATGGCAGGCCTGATGGTCCTTATGCCAGCTCCCCTTCCAGTGCGTGAGGACGATCGAGGGCTGAAACTCGCGAATTTTGTCGCAAACCGCGAACTTAATTTCGTCGTTCACCGGAATCTCGCCGTCTTCGTAGTCCAGAAAGATCGCCTGCGAACGCAGCTTCTGCGCGGCCTGCTGCGAAGCGTCGCGCTGCATGTCGCCGTAGCGCGGCGCGGGAATGGTCGCCGATCCGCGGCTGCCGAGGGAGAGGCTCAGGAAACACCCTGCGCCCTGCTGCGCGGCCGCCAGCGCCACCGGCGCTCCCATGCTGAAAAATCCATCGCCGGGATGCGCAGCAACCGCCATCACTCGCGCGGGCGCGTCGCCCTGTTCGCGTGCGATGCCTGGCTGCCCCACCACCTGCGCGCCCATGGCCGTTGCGCTCGCCCCGGCCAGAACCAGAAAGTCTCTTCGCGTATGTTCCATGTGGTTCTCCTGGTCGCAGCCCATCGCCTGGGTCTTTTAGAGAATTTTCACCTTTACTATGGGATGGTCAGCTCCGTTCTGTGTGGCCCTTCTTTGACGGAATGGCCACGCAGATGCTGGTTTCTTCCCTGGGCCGAAAGTGAAAATGCTCCAGCCCACGTGCAGAACGAGGCCGTTGCCAGAACAAAATTTACCGACTTACAGGAGATCAGGGCAAATGGTTTATGAGCAATATCTGGAACGCGTGGGAGCGATCCTGCGCGAGATTCGCGAAACGCAGGGCGAAAAGATCGCGCAGGCTGCGCAGGCCTTCGCGCATTCGATCCAGTCGCAGGGACGCGTCTTTTTATTCGGCAGCGGTCATTCCGTCATTCCTGTCCTCGATATCTTTCCGCGTTACGGCAGCTTTGTTGGTTTCCAGCCTATTTACGATCCCCGTCTGATGTGGTTCAACGTGGTTGGCCCCGGCGGCGCGCGCGAACTGCTGTGGCTGGAGCAGCGCGAGGGCTACGTAGAAATCGTTCTGCAGAGCTACAATCTCCGCGCCGGCGATTGCATGCTGGTTTTTTCACATGGCGGACTCAACGCCGCTCCGGTGGAAATGGCCATCGAGGCGGGGAAGCGCGGCCTGACCGTAGTCTCGGTTTCCTCGCACCAGAACCGGAAGCAGCGTGAGGCAAAGCATTCCAGCGGCAAGACGCTCGCGGATGCTTCCAACATTGCCATCGATAACTGCGTGCCGCCCGAAGATGCATTGATATCGATCGACGGGCTGGCGGAGAAGTTTGCCGCGGGTTCCACCATCGCTGCCGTATCGATCGCGATGTCTCTCATCGCGGAAACGGGAGCGCTCCTCGCGAAAGCCGGCGTTCCACCGCCGACCTTTGTCTCGCCCAACGTCGGCCTGCCTCCCGACCACAATCAGCGCGTCTTTGAGGCTTACGAGAAGTTCATTCAGGGCAGACAATGATGGGTCGCGGGGCTGGTTGCGACGTTCGCCTGCGTGCCGGGCGCATCGCCGCTGCGTTCGCAATAGCGGCCGTGCTCGGCCAGGCAACGCCGGCTGGTTCGGCTAACGCGGGAACTGCACCGGCCGCATTTTTCCCCCTCGCCGTCTGGTATGGAGGTGGAACGGCACGCGCTCCGATGATGAGCCGCATCGACGCCGGCAGCTCCGCAGCCTGGGGAGCCGATCTCGACTCGATCAAAGGAGTGGGATTCAACACCGTCAAGACCTGGGTCGATTGGTCGACCGCTGAGCCCCGGCGTGGTGTCTACAACTTCAGTAACCTGGACCTGCTGCTGAAGCTCGCCGGCGACCGTGGGCTCAAAGTCATCATTCAGGTCTATCTCGATTCGGCTCCCGACTGGATCGGACGGCAGTTTCCTGACAGCCGCTTCGTCGACCGCAGCGGCATCGTGATCGACTCGCAATCGGCTCCCGGATATTGCATCGATTACGCCGCAGTTCGACGCGAAATCACCAGCTTCCTCGGGGCTCTCTCGCGCGACGCCAATCGCTTTCCCGCTCTTTACGGCTGGGATGTGTGGAGCGAGCCGCATGTGATCAACTGGGCCGATTTTTCCTGGATCAGGGATCCGGAGTTTTGCTTTTGCCAGGCCACCCAGGCGCGCTTTCGTGAGTGGCTGCAGGCGAAATACGGAACCCTCGACGCGCTGAACGCTGCCTGGTATCGGCAGTTCACAAGCTGGGATCAGGTGCAGGCGCCTCGCTTCTCGACGATCCTCTCCTACACCGATTACATTGACTGGCGCGCCTTCATCGACGATAAGCTGGCCGGCGACCTGAAGACCCGCGTCGACGCCATTCGCAGCGCTGACCGCGGTCATCCGATCACCAGTCACGCCGATGCCCCGGGGCTTTTCACGCAGCCGACCGACGGCTATGGAGAGCCGGACGACTGGAAGATGTCCGCAACAGCCGATTTCTACGGCACCTCGATTTATCCCAAACACTCCGAGTCTTCGCGGCCGTGGCCGTGGTGGATGCTGACTGCCGGGCTCGATTTCACGCGTTCCGCAGGGCACGCCTTCGGTAAGGGATTCTGGATTGGTGAGCTGCAGGCTGGCCAGGGCGCGACCGGTATGCGCATCGCCGATCCGGTTACGCCGCAGGACGAAGAATTCTGGATGTGGCAGGCGATCTCGCATGGCGCTCGCGAAACGGCGACCTACGCCTGGTATCCGATGAGTTCGGGGTTCGAGTCGAACGGCTATGGACTGATCCATCTGGACGGAACACTCACGGACCGCGCTCGCGCGGCGGGCAAAACTGCGGCTCTTATCGCTGCCAACGCCGCCAGAATCGACGCGTCTGAACCGGCCGCGGCGCGCGTCGCCATCGTTTACGACCGGCTTTCCTACATGGTGGGCGGCCGTCAACCGTCGCCCTCGACGCTGGGCAATGCCGAACGCGACTCGCTGCTGGGCCTGTACCGTGCCTTTCTTGAAAAGCTGATTCCGGTCGATTTCGTCAGCCTGTCGTCGTCGGATTTGCTGCGTCTCAGCCAATACCGCATCGTTTTCCTTCCGTATCCGGTTATGCTTTCGCAGAGCGCTGGTGGCCTGATCCGCCAGTACATTCAGGGCGGAGGTACCGTCGTGGCCGAAGCGAGGTTGGCATGGAACGACGAACGCGGGCACGCGAGTCCCGTCATTCCGGGATTCGGTTTGGACCAGGTGTTTGGCGCGCGTGAATCGCTGATTCGTCCCGAAGAGAAGCCGGAAATCGCGATCGAGGCTTCTGCCGCCTTTTCCGGTCTCTCCGCGGGCCAGGTCTTGCCCGGTGCGGCGTTCGAAGAGGATCTGGAGCCGGCGCCGGACGCGCGCACGCTGGCGACGTTTCCTTCAGGCGCGGCCGCCATCGTCTGCCATCGCTTCGGCAGCGGGACCGCCATCCTCGTTGGTTCGTTTCTCGGGCTCTCGTATCAGAGAACACACGACGCCGGCACGCGTGCGCTGCTTCTGGCACTGGCCGCGTCCGCCGGTGTCGCGCCGCGGGTTCGAGTCTCAGGATCCGGCACGGACGACGTCGAAGTGCGGCGATTGATTGCGGCAGATGGTCAGCTCGTTTTCGTGTTCAGCCACTCCGATCGGCCCGCGGACGCTTCTATTTCGATCAGCCTGCCCTGGACGCCCAGCGCAGCTCACGATGTGATCGTCGGCTCGGAGGTCGCATTCGATCAGCAGAATGGAGCCACGATTCTCCGCAGGACCCTTCCCCCGCACGGCATCTGGGTGGTAAGTCTGGATCGCAGGTGAGGCGCAGATCAGGCAGTCGCTTTGTCCTTGTCGCCGATCTTGGCGGTACGAAGATCGCCGTTGCCCGCGTCACTCCCTCAGGTGAGATCTCGCATCGATCGCAGGTCCCCACACCCGCCGCAGGAGGCGCGCAAATTGTCGATGCGATTGCACAGCTCCTCTCGCAGCTTCCGCGCGAAGGAGCCTGCGCTGTGGGTGTCGCGGTACCCGGCCTGGCTCGTCCCGATGGCACCGTGTGGGCTCCCAATCTTCGCAAGTGGACGCGTATGCCGCTGGCGCGGATGCTGCACAAGCGGCTCGGCCTGCCGGTCCTGCTCGAGAGCGACCGGAACGCCTGCGTGCTCGGCGAAACCTGGCAGGGTCGCGCGCAGGATTGCAGCGATGTCGTCTTTGTCGCTGTCGGGACCGGGATAGGCGCGGGGATCATCAGCGGCAGACGTCTGTTGCGGGGCTCCGGCGAACTGGCCGGATGCCTCGGATGGCTGCCCGTACGCGAAAAGTTCCTCGCGGTCTACAAAGCGATGGGCTGCCTCGAATACCACGCCACCGGTCCCGGCATCGGTCGCGCCGGCAACCGAGTCTTCGGCGCTTCCGTTACGCCGGAGCGCATTGTTGCACTGGCTCGTGGTGGCGATGCCCGGGCCCGCCGCATTCTGGCCGACGCAGGCGATGCGCTTGGCATCGCGCTCGCTGCGGTGGTCGACATCCTCAATCCGCAGGTCATCGTCGTTGGAGGGGGTATGGCGGCTGCAGGCAATCTCCTCCTCGCGCCGGCCCGCCGAACTCTGCGAAAGTGGGCGCAGCCGCTGGCGGGCGGCCAGGTGCGCGTGGTGCGCAGCAGCCTGGGCAGCCGCGCCCCGCTGCTTGGTCTGGCCAAAATCTGTTTCGACCAGGTCAGGCAATGAAAACGGGAAATTCCGCGGATGCTCTGACCGCCGCGGCTTCCGACCCCGCCGCGCTCGGGGCTCAGATTCTGCTCGTGAACGCCTGCATGTTCGTGTTCGGAATCGTGCTGCTGCTGATGGGTTCGCTGCTGCCTGCGCTGCGCGTGAGTGCGGCCCATGCGGGAAGCCTCGGTTCGCTGCCGCTGGCGGGCGTGTTGATCGCGACCATCGTCATTGGGCCGGTCTTCGATAAGGCCGGCGCGAAGCTCATCCTTGCTGTGTCGCTGGTTCTCGTTGCCGGAGCGCTGGCCATCATGCCCTGGCTGTCCACGTATCCCGCGCTCGCCGCTGCCGCGATTGCGTACGGCCTCGGCGGCGGCATTCTCAACACCGTCGCCAACGCCATCGTCTCCGTCCTGCGTGCCTCCAGCCGCGCGTCCTCGCTCAATCTCCTCGGATTCTCCTTCAGCCTCGGAGCCATCGCGGCTCCTCTGCTGATGTCCGTCGCGCACGGCCGTCTGTCTTCAGCGGCGACGCTGCGTCTCCTCGCCGCCGCACCAGCCCTCATTCTGCTGCTTCTGCTGCCAATGCGATTTCCACCAGGGCTGCGTGCCGGCACGCCTCCGCGTGTGCTGCTCCGGAGCCTCCTGCATCCGGCCATCTGGATTTTTGCGACTCTTCTGCTTTTCGAGTCGGCGAATGAAAACTGTGTCTTCGTGTGGGCCGGCAAGCTGACGGCTGACATCTTTGATGTGTCAGGCAATCGAGCCGATCTCGCCCTGGTCGCCGTTACGGTCGCCCTCGGAGCCGGACGTCTCCTTGCGTCATTCGTCTCGCACCGCCTGAACGGCCGGGCACTGCTGCTGCTCTCCTGCGCTCTTCTTGTTTCCGGCTCAGGCATTGCAGCGATCAGCGCACCCGCGCACAACGGATACGCCGGGATGATCGCCGGGTTCAGCATCCTCTCCCTCGGTATGGCCCCGATCTTTCCCACAACGCTCGCCATCGCCGGCGACCGCTTCCCATCAGAGACTGGCACGGTATTCGGGGCCATCATGGCGGTCGCGCTCATCGGGGGAACGACTGGCCCCATGCTGGGCGGTTGGCTGGCTGCGCGGAGCACGGTGGAAGTCCTCTGCGTTCCCGTCGTCGCGGCGGTGGCCGTCGCCCTCTTGGCGCCTTTCGCCTCGGCCGTGCACCACGGGTAGCAGGCGTCCTTGGCGTGCTCAGCGAATTCTGTGCCAGCGGAATGAGACAGACATCTGTGAAAGGAGCCTGCCCAGGCAGTGGCGCTGGCTTCAGGTAGATGGAACCATGACCGGTCAACCAGCGCAACGGGCACATTCTCGTTGGCGATCACTGCCACTGGTGAGAACAGGAAGGCACAGTTCGCGTTCTCGGTCACAAGTGCGCCTCCTAACGTGACAGTGAACACTACTGTGTGCGCGGCGATCTTGTGTTGCGGGGCGGCGAGCGCGTGAACAACCCTGGCACTTAACGCGGGACTTGACCCCTTTGACCATCTCTCGAATCAGCTTCTCTGCCAGCTTTTCAGCGGTCAGGGAGCCGTTTCCGTCGTCATCGAAAACCACATCCCGATGGCGGATCAAATCGATTCGCCTCGATGTCCAGTGAAACAGGGCAAAAGTGTACAGTGGTAAGGTTTTGTAAGGCTTCTGGAGTGAGATTGCCCGAGGCTTGGCCACTCTAAGCGATTGAAAACAAGAGTGTTAATGATGGATATGGCGGAGAGACAGGGATTCGAACCCTGGATGCCCTTTCGAGCATACACGCTTTCCAAGCGTGCGCCTTCAGCCACTCGGCCATCTCTCCGCGTCCCTGCGGAAGCGCTGCAATCGCCACCCAGAGGACGACTGCTCGCTACCTCAAATCTACCACGCGCTCCCTCTCCCACTCCGCCATCTACAATAGGCCATCCCCATGTCTTCCGAGAGGTCCTCCGAGCGCGAAACCCGGCTCCCCGCAGCCGCCGCTTCAGACGCGGAGAGTCCCGTGGTGCGCACCTTCGATCAACAACACGACCGCCCCACGCGGCTCGCCGAAGAGCTCCGCGCTCTGCTCACACTCGCTATCCCGGTTGTGCTCTCCGAGCTCGGCTGGATGACCATGACCATCGTCGATCTTGTCATGGTCGGCCGCCTCGGCCCTGCCGCCATCGGTGCCGTCGGACTCGGCAACGCCATTTACTACGCGCCCTCGCTTTTCGGCATCGGCTTGCTGCTCGGCCTCGATACGCTCGTCGCCCAGTCCTGGGGCGCGCGCCGCTTCGACGACTGCCACCGCTCCCTCGCCCAGGGAATGTACATCGCCCTCACCTTCACGCCGCTGCTCATGCTGTTCATGCTCGCCGCCGAAGTCCAGTTCACCGGCCACGGCGTCGATCCCACCGTCGCCTCGCTGACCCGCGCCTACGTCAACGTCCTCAACTGGGGCACATTCCCCCTGCTCGTCTACGGCGGATTCCGCCGCTATCTTCAGGGCGTCGGCCGCGTTCGCCCCGTCGCTTTCGCCCTCATCACCGCCAACCTGGTCAACCTCGGCGGCAACTGGATCCTCATCTACGGTCACTTTGGCTTCCCTGCCATGGGCGTCCGCGGCTCCGCGCTCTCTACCTGCGCCGCCCGCGTGTACATGGCCGCTGTGCTCGTTTACGCCGCCTGGGCGCACGAATCCGATCGCGGCCATGCCCTCTTCGCCCACTGGCCCGGGCCGGATTGGACACGCCTCCGCGAACTTCTCCGCCTCGGCCTGCCTGCCGCCTCGCAGCTCATCCTGGAAATCGCCGCCTTCGGCGCAGCCACCGTCATGTCCGCGCACCTGGGCCCCATCGCCCTCGCCACGCACGAAATCGTCCTCTGCTGCGCGGCCTACACCTACATGGTCCCGCTGGGCATCTCCCAGGGAGCCGCGGTGGCCGTCGGACACGCGATCGGCGCCGGCAATCCAGCTCACGCTCGGCGCACCGGAACTCTGGCCATCGTCCTCGGCGCAGGATTCATGGCCTGCATGGCGGTCATCCTCCTCACCATTCCGCGCGCTATCATCGGCATCTGGACGCACGACCCGCGCGTCCTTACCCTCGGCGCGCATATCCTCGCCATCGTTGCCGGCTTCCAGATCTTCGACGGCATCCAGAGCGTCTCCACCGGCACGCTGCGCGGCCTCGGCGAAACCCGCTTCCCCATGTTCATGAATCTCGCCGGCTACTGGGTCCTCGGCCTCCCGCTGGGCGCATTCCTCTGCTTCGGATTGCGCTGGGGACTCTCCGGCCTCTGGCTCGGCCTCACCCTCGCCCTCATCGTCATCGCGCTGTTGCTTTGCTCGCGCTGGCTGAAGGACTCGCGCAAGCCGCTGGCCGGGCTCGCGCGAGCTTAAATGCTTTCACGTTCTGCAATGGATCTGATTCAGGAGTAAATGACAAAGTGCGAATGCCGTAGTTAGGCAACGAACGGCCATTCCGGCACGGCCGGCTGGATTGCATCCAGCACTCTCCTGGCAACTCTGAGTTGAAGGGTTTGCAGGGTGTCCTTACTTCTTCTTCCCCTTCTTCCCGGACTTCTTCACCAGGTCGGCCAGTGACGTCTTCCCCAGCTCGTCGCGCAAGGCGGCTTCCGCCCCGGCAAACACGCCTTTCAGCTTCGACCGCATCTTCCCGGTCTCCGCACCTTCGAACGCCGCCGTGTGGAACAGCTCTCCTCCGTCCAGCGCTCCATATATTTCCGCCAGTGTTATCGACTTCGCCGACTTCGCCAGCTTCGATCCGCCATGCGGTCCCTTCTGACTCTCCACCAGGCCTGCCTGGTGCAGCAGCGAGAATACGCGGCGAATGACTACGGGATTGGTGTTGAGCTTGCGTGCCACGTCGTCCGAGGTCTGCAGCGCATCCGGTTCGGCAGCCAGCAGGGCCAGAGCGTGAACGCCTGTTGCGAATCGGGTATTGACGGCCATGCACCAACCTACCACAGGTCCGGTCAGCCCGAACACCGCGAGTTTGTAACAATTGCTCTCACCTGTCTGTTCATGCCGGCCTGCGGTCTCCGCCCGCCGCAGCCGCTATAATCGGTTTTTCTTCGGAGCTCAAATTTGCGCATCCTCTTCGTCGGCGACGTTTTCGGCAGCGCGGGTCGCCGCATCGTCCGCGAGCACATCGGCCACGTCGTCGCCGGCCGCCAGGTCGACCTCCTCATCGTCAATGCCGAAAATGCCGCCGGCGGATTCGGCCTCACGCCCGCCATCGCCGACGACCTCTTCGACCTCGGCGCTCACGTCCTCACCACCGGCAACCACATCTGGGACAAAAAAGAAATCATCGACTATCTCAACTCCGCGCCGGCGCACAGCCACGATCGCCCCCGCCGTGTCATTCGCCCCGCCAATTACGCCCCCGGCAGTCCCGGCTACGGCTGGTACCAGGGCACGCTGCCCTCCGGGCTGGAGTACGCCGTGGTCAATCTTCAGGGCCGCGTCTTCATGGCCAGCAGCGACGATCCCTTCCGTGTCGCCGACGCTCTGCTTGCAAAAATCTCAGCCAAAGTCATCGTCGTCGACATGCATGCTGAGGCCACCAGCGAGAAGGCCGCCCTCGGCTGGTATCTCGACGGCCGGGTCACCGCGGTCATCGGCACTCATACCCACATCCCCACCGCCGACAACCGCGTCCTCACCCGCGGCACCGCCTATCAGACCGACGTCGGCATGAGCGGCCCCTACGACTCCATCATCGGCGTCGAAAAGCAGCTCGTCCTCGATCGCTTCCTCACCGGCATGCCCTCCAAATTTGAAGCCGCCAAAGGTGACCCCCGCATGGCCGCCCTTCTCATCGAATGCGACCCCTCCACCGGCCGCGCCCTCTCCACCGAACGCCTGCTGCTGGGCGAATAGCCGCTCCGGCGCGAGAAGCTCATCCGTGCTGCGACAATAACTGCAGAGAAAACAACGCCATGTCCATTTCCACGCCCGAAGAACTCGCTGCCATGCGCGCCGCCGGCCGCGTCGTCCGCCTCATGCTCGAGGCGATGAAATCCGCCGCCCGTTCCGGCATCACCACCTCCGAACTCGACCGCATCGGCAGCAACGTCATGGTCCGCAACGGAGCCGTCTCTGGCCCCACTGTCGTCTACAATTTCCCCGGCGTCAGCTGCATCAGCGTCAACGACGAAGTTGTCCACGGCGTCCCCTCCGCCCGCAAACTCCGCAACGGCGATCTGCTCAAGCTCGACGTCACCATTCAGAAGGACGGATTCATGGCCGACGCCGCCGAAACCGTCATCGTCGGCGCCGGCCCCGAATCCGCCGCGCCTTCCGCGCTGGGTAATCGTCTCGCCGCCTGCGCCCAGCGAGCCTTCCACGAAGCCATGCGCGCTGCCCGCGCCGGCAATCGCGTGCTCGACATCGGCCGCGCCGTCGAGCATCAGGTCGCCGCTGAGGGCTTCCATGTTATCCGCGACCTCTGCGGCCACGGCATCGGCCGCACCATCCACGAGAAGCCCAGCGTCCCCAACTGGCCCGACCCTTCTGCCTCCACCCTGCTCACCGAAGGCCTCGTCATCACCGTCGAGCCCATCATTGCCAGCCGCTCCGGCCGCACCGTCCTCGCCAAAGACGGCTGGACCGTCCGCACCGCCGACCGCGGTCTCGCCGCCCACTACGAACACACTCTGGTCATCACCAAAGACGAGCCCATGATCCTCACCGCTGCGTAGCCGGGTTGGCGTACCATGCTTCCGGAGGCTGCCCATGGAACCCGACTGCATCGAAAAAGACACCGAACTCAGTGCCCCTGTCTCCCGCGTCTGGCGCGCCCTCACCGACCACAACGAATTCGGCGAGTGGTTCCGCGTGAGGCTCGAAGCCCCGTTCCAGGTCGGCGAAGAAGCTCACGGCCCCATCACTCATCCCGGCTTCGAAAACGTCACCTGGCGCGCCGTTGTTCAGCAGATCGACCCTGAGCAGTACTTTGCCTTCACCTGGCACCCTTACGCCATCGATCCGAAGATGGACTATTCGAGGGAAGTTCCGACTCTCGTCGAGTTCCGCCTCCAGTCCACCGCCTCCGGCGGCACGCGTCTCGACCTCTCCGAGTGCGGCTTCAACGATCTGCCTCCCAACCGCTATAAGGAAGCCTTCGAGAACCACGACAAAGGCTGGACGCAGCAGATGAAGAACATCGCGGACTTCATCGCCGGCCATCCGTAACTGTGTTGATTACATATCTGCTGACCGCCGAACGCGAGCCTCACTTCGCCGGCGCCGCTCCGCCTGTCGCGGATTCAGCTTTGCAGGCCGCATCCACCGCGCTCTTCACCTGCTCGAACAACGGCAGGTTTGGGCCCAGCCCGCCTCGCAGAGAGCGCCGCCACAGCGGCTCCTGCGTCTGCACGTTCCCGGGCTTCTCGTAGATCGCGAGCAGATCGTCCTTCGGTCCCACGGCGCCGCCCACTCCGCCGTTGCCGCCACTCTCCGCCACGCCAATGCTGTTCGGCGTCCCCGGTCCCTGGCCGCCTGGATTCATCCCCGGCCCACTCGGCCCCATGCCCCTGGGATTCTGTCCCATCCCCGCAGGATCCTGATCCGCTCCTGCCGGGCCTCCGTGCCAATTCCCTGCCTCCGCGGTTGCCGCTCGACCGGTGCGGACGACAAAGACCAGGTCCGCCTCGTGCCGTTCGTTCACGAGAACGTACCGCTTCCACGCCTGCAGCTGCTCCGTGAGTTCATTCGCCGCTGCGCGATCTTCGGGTACCACGCTCACGTTGAGCGGGTCGCCCTCGAACGTCTGCACGTAGACGTATCGCGCCTGGCAGAACAGCTGCGGAAGGCCCTGGTCCTTCTTCGCCTTCGCCTGCGCCGGCAGTACCAGTCCACCCACTGCCAGCACCAGAATCCACCCTGCAGATCCTGTGTGCATCAGCCCCTCCTCGCACATCTTCCCGGAACAGGCCCAAACCCATCGCCACCTGGGTTCGCAACTCCATCAGCTGCGCGGTGTCACGCCGGTAGACTCGCCCTCCGTGCAGCCGTCAACGCGACCCCGAAGAATCTCTCCTCAGGCCGCGGCGCCGCACGCGGCGCAAATCTCCTCCACGCCCCTCCTAAACTCCCCCTCCGGCGTCAGCAAGCTCACCACCAGCCATCCATCTCCGCTAAACCCGAAGAAGTAACCCGGATGCACGCTCACCCCGCGCTCCTCCACCAGTCGCACCGCCAGGTCCTCATCTCGCCCCAGCGCCGGAACCCGCAACACCGCATACCAGCCCGCCTCCACCGCCAGCCGCGTGATCGCCGGATGCCGCGCGAGCGCTTCATCCACCGCCCGCAGATTCGCCGCCGTCCGCGCCCGAATCTGCCCCTGCATTTCGCCGCACCCTGCCAGCCACGCCGGCAGCGCGCACTGCACCGGTGCATTCATCGACAGAAACGTATCGGCCACCACCTCCAGTCGAGCCAGAGCTTCGCGCAGCTCCCGCTCCGGCCCGAACGCCGTGGGGCCGAATGCGCAAATCCAGGCCGCCTTCATCTGCGGCAGAGCCGCAATCTTGCTGATCCCGCTCAGCACAAACGTCAGAACCGGATGTTCACCGGACGCGAAGCTGCTTCCAGCCGCGCTGCCGATCGCGTAGTCCAGAAAAACCTCGTCGACAATCAACGCCAGCCCAAATTCCCGGCACAGCTTCTCCAGTTCTCGCCGCTCGCGCGTGTAATGACCCGTCGGGTTGTTCGGATGCACGACCGCAATCGCCTTCGTCCGCGGCGTCATCCGGTCCCGCAACCCCGCCAGATCGATTTGCCACCCGTGGTCGTAGAACAACGGATAGGCCTTCAACCGAACGTGCTCGATCTGCGCCAGAAAATCGAATAACGGATAGCTCGGCTGCGCGATCAGCACTTCGTCCCCCGCATCGCACAGCAGCCGGAACAGCCAGCTATACGCCTCGCTCGTGCTCGTCGTCAGAAAAACCCGGTCCGGCCCAACCTTGGCGCCGCGCTGGGCATAGTATTGGCAAACCGCCTCCCGCGCCCGCAGCATCCCCCGCGGGTCCGGATCGTACTGCATCGCCCCAGGCTCGGCCAGCGCCGCCAAAATCCCCGCCTCGTCGTAAGCAAAGCCGCACTGCGTTGGGTTCGACGCCGTCAGGTCAAGGATCCCCCGGCCTGAAACCCGCCGCTCCCGCAACGCCCGCGCCAGGGGCGTCTCCTCCAGGTCCCACGCCGTTCGCGCGGAAAAGCGCACGCCTTCATTCCCCATCCAGCAGCCTCTCCAGCGTCGCCAGTCCCTCGCGCACCGCGCGCCTCTCCGCCGGCGTCGCCCGGCGCAATGCGTCCAGCAGCGGATGCAGCGTCAGTTCAGGCGCTTTCTTCTGCATAAAATGCCGCACCGCGTCGGACACGGCGACCTGCGTCACTCTCCGGTCGATCTCCAGCGTGCGCCGCGTCACCATTCCGCGTATCTGAAGCCGGTCCACAATGCCCGACACCGTGCTGTGCGCAAGGCTCACCTTCTCACTCAGCTCCTTCAGGCTCATTCCGTCCGACCGAACCAGTGCTTCCATTACCAGCCGCTGCGGCCCCGTCACCTCGCCCTTCGCATACTCCGCCTCCAGCTGCCGCCGCAGCCGTCTGCGGATCGCATGCAACTGCGCTTCCATCTGCTGCGCCAGCTCCCGCAGCGCGCTTTCCTGTCCCTGCTTCGTCCCCCTCAATCTTGCTCCTCAGAAGATAAACGGCACCAGCGCCCGCACTGCGTGCCGATAGCCCATGTACTCCTCGCCGAACTGCTCCACCATAAACCGCTCCTCGGTCAGCGATTTCAGCCAGAACCCGAACCCGCACACCGGCAGTGCCAGAATACTGTGCAGCGACCCCCGTGCGAGGGCGGTCCCCGCCAGCCCCGTCAGGATTCCCGTATAAATCGGATGTCGCACGATACGATACGGCCCGCGCCGCACCAGCCTGTGTTCCTCCTTCACCGCAACCACGCCGCTCCAGTTCGCACCCAGCGTCACCCTTGCCCAGATCGCGAACGCGACACCCGCCAGCGTGATTCCGAAACCCATCCATTCCACCACTGCCGTCTGCGCAACTACCGTTCCGTCCATCCACGCGAAGCCGGTCGTCTGCACAAAGAGCAGCCACGCGCCCAACAGCACGATCCCCGTCTGCCAGAAGCGCGAGCTCGACGACTGCCGCCGTACCGTCGCCCGTGTCACAAACATGCCGGCGATCCACACCACCACCAAAGCTATCCACACATACTGGATCCACAACCACGCATCGGCCGCGATCGTCATTTCTCATCTCCTTTCTGAATGTCTTTCGTATACGACGCGTCGTATACGACATATATTACCGTAAACCAACCCGGGAGCATACGGCTCTCTTAAATTTCCTCTGTTCTTTGAATTCCCACGCAGCCCAGGGCAGCCACAACTGCCTCCAATCCCCGAGCCGTCCGCTACACGCTACCCGCTATACGCTATACCCTGTCTTTATGCCCCTTCGCGCCGCTATCTTCGACTACGGCATGGTCCTCTGCCGGCGGAACCCCGACGCTCACCGCAACATCCTCGCGCTCACCGGCCTCGACGAGCCCGCATTCGACCGCCTCTACTGGCGCGACCGCCACGCCTACGACCTCGGCCTGATCGACGCCGCCGCCTGGTGGAGCAACTTCGCCCGCGACATCGGCCGCACCTTCACCCCGGCCCAGATTGAAACCCTCATCGAGAACGATGTCCTCCTCTGGACCAGCCTCAACCGCCCCATGCTTGCCTGGGTGACAGCCCTCCAGAATGCCGGACTCCGCACCGCCATACTCTCCAACATGGGCCCTGACCTGCTCCGCCTCATGCGCCGCAGTCCCGACTTCGCGTGGATCGCCCGCTTCACACACCTCACCTGGTCCTGTGAGCTTCGCATGGCTAAGCCCGACCCCGCCATCTACACTTTCACCTGCGAACGGCTCGGCGTCGCGCCCGCCGAAGCCCTCTTCATCGATGACAAGCCCGAGAACATTCACGCCGCTGAAGCCCTCGGCCTTCGGGCCGTCCAGTTCACCGACGTGGCGCAGCTCCGCGGCGACCTCGCCGCGCGCGGCCTGCTGCAGGACTTCCCTCAACCTGACGAAGATGAGGCCGGAGTACCGGCACAGAGCCAGTCAGAAAAATGAATGTCATCCTGAGTCGACTCCGCGCGCAGCTTGCGAAGTCAGCGAAGGACCTCGTGATCCCCCTCCGCGCGTTTAGATTTTCTGCGTCGCCGGTGCGTCCATCGGAATCGCCACCTGCTCCACGATCTCCACGCTGAATCCCTGCAGTGCCGGCACATGCGTCGGTGTGTTGCTCAACAGCCGGATGCGGTGAATCCCCAGATCCGCCAGAATTTGCCCGCCCAGCCCCACCTCGCGCAGGATCCGCTGCCGCCGATCCTCATGCCGCTCGCGCGCCCGCGCCTCGCGATGGAACACGATCCGTCCTGGTTCGACGCTCCTGTCCACCTCGAATCCCCTGCTCGCGTTGTGCAGATAAATGAGCGCCCCGCGTCCCGCCTCCGCAATCATTCTCAGCGACTGCTGCATCGTCCGCTGGCAGTCGCACAGCGTCGTCCCAAACACATCGCCCGCCAGGCAATGCGAGTGCACCCGCACCAGTATGGGCTCAGGTCCGCTCACGTCGCCGCGCACCAGCGCCACATGGCTCTCTCCGCCATGCACCTCGCTCTCGTAGGCAATCATGCGGAATTCGCCCCACTCCGTGGGCATCGCGCTCTCCGCTACGCGCACGATGTACCGCTCGTGCTGCAGACGGTACCGGATCAGCTCCGCCACGGTCAGCATCTTCAGCCCGTGTTCATTGCAGAACTCGATCAGGTCCGGCACCCGCGCCATCGTGCCGTCGTCCTTCATCACCTCGCAGATCACCCCGGCCGGAATCAGCCCCGCCAACCGCGCCAGGTCTACTGACGCCTCTGTCTGCCCCGCCCGCACCAGCACCCCGCCCTTGCGCGCCCGCAGCGGAAATACATGCCCCGGCCGCGCCAGATCCTGCGCCGTCGACTGCGGATCGATCGCAACCTGGATCGTGTGCGCCCGGTCGTACGCCGAAATCCCCGTCGTCACGCCCTCCCGCGCCTCAATCGTCTCCGTAAACGCCGTCCCGAACCGCGAGGAGTTCTCCTGCGTCATCGGCCCCAGCCGCAGATAATCTGCGCGCTCCTCGGTTAGCGTCAGGCACACCAGCCCGCGCCCGTACTTCGTCATAAAATTGATGGCTTCCGGCGTCACGTGCTCCGCCGCCAGGGTCAGGTCGCCCTCGTTTTCGCGGTCCTCGTCGTCCACTACGACGATCATCCGCCCCGCCTTAATCTCTTCCACCGCTCCGGCCACGTCGGTCATCGCACTCGGATCGCTCATGCACCTATTTTCCGCCAATTCGCGCCGCCCATCATCCCCAAAAAGGGCGAGCCGCCGCTCCACCCCATCCCACTTGGCACGCCCCGCCCCGTGGAAATCTGCCCTTCTCAACCCCGCCTGACGCGGACGACTGCCGGGGCGCCTCGCCCGCGGGCGCGCACCGCATCGAAAGATTCAAGGCTTGGCTGCCGGCTCCATCAGCGTCAGCCCACGCTGCGGGTCGCGTTTCTTGATCAGCGGCGTCGGATCGGCGGTCACAAATACCTCCAGCAGCGGCGACACATGCGCCCCAAGGATGTGGCCGCCGCGTGTCGTTCCGTCGGGCAGCGCCACCACGCAGTGCATGTGCACCTGCGGCTTGCCATCCAGCAGCCCAATGTCCCCGATCAGCGACACCACTTCCACCTGGCTGTCGATCGGGATCACGCGGAACATCTTCTTCTCCAGGTCGAACCAGGCCAGCCGTGCATCGCTGAATCCGCCAATCCCTGTGAAGTGCGCGCTCTGCACGTGATACTGCTGCGCAAACTGCGTCAGGCCGGCGAAGGGCTCGTCCCCCGGACGAAAGATCACGGCATAATCCTTCTGGCCGTTGCTGTCGCTCAGCTGCTTCACCTGCATGCCCGGAGCGGAGCCGTGAGGCCCGGCTTCAGAGGGCGAAAGATACTGCGGGCTCTGCGCGAAACTGGAAACGGCAGCGGTGCACGGCAACGCGATCAGAACGGTCAACGAAAACAGAATCCTCACGGCAACCTCCTGGCGGATCGATGCGGGCGCCCAGCCTGCGTTCCACCCCACCCTCTTAACGTAACCCGTGCACGATCTCTCCTTCGCCTCGCCTTTCAGATCCCGGTGAGTTGGCTCGGATGAAACGGGCTATTCGGTCAGGCCAATATGATCCACTTCAGCCAGGTATCTTAATGCCCATGTCACCGCCCCAGTGGCTAGGGGGTGGCTGGCACTCCCAGGGCGATCAGTTGATCGGTTCGCCCGCCTCCGCGCGCATCTTGTTCTTTACTGACTTCGCCAGCTTCTCGATCTCAGCCGCCTTCTTCACCACATCGAGCGACAGCTCGTCCTTGCTGCTCTTGTCCACCGCCTCTTTCAGTTGCTGCGCAAGCGCCAGCAGTCGGTTGGTGTCGTCCACAATCTCCTTCTGGCGAATCGCGTTGCGCTCCCGCGCCATCTTCTCCGCCATGCTGCCCGACTGCTCATCGGGATTAACGTTCCCCAAGGCAGGCGGCGCGCCCGGCATCGTCGGCACGGTGGTTGTCGGAGGTGCGCTTTGAGCGAAAGCGCCGCCACCGGCGCAGCCGGCCGCCAGTAAGACGCCGAGACAGAAGGAACGTTTGCGGCAGGAAAGAATGGATTGCATCGAGATACCCTTCATCGCACGCCCGTTCGCCAGGATTGTAACGCTGGCGCGGCTGGCGCGGCCCCATCCGGCACGATCGGCCAACCTCGGCGACGAGGAGGAGCATTTCGTGACAGTCGTGCGCTCTGGACGCAGAAGATGGGCGGAGGGCCCCGCTATTTCACGGAATCGGAGTGCGCCGCCAGCTGCCCTGGCATGCCGACCGCCGGAACCAGCATGTCCTCTTTGCGCATCACCAGATTCGTGGCGTTCAGGCTCGCCAGCTCGAACCCGTGACCGTGGGTGATGGCGTCCGTCGGGCACGCTTCGACGCAGTAACCACAGAAGATGCAGCGGTTGTAGTCGATGTTGTAGACCTTCGCATAACGCTCGGAGCTGGAGATGCGCTTCTCCGCCGTATTTTCAGCTGCCTCGATGTAAATGCAGTTCGAGGGACACGCCGCAGCGCACAGAAAGCACGCCACGCATTTCTCGAGGCCGTTCTCGTCTCGCTGCAGCACATGCGCGCCGCGGTAGCGCTCCTGCAGCACCGCCCCCCGCGTTGGGCCTTTGCCGTCGGGATAGTTCTCCACCTCGGTAGGCTGAAATATCTCCCGAAACGTAATGCTCATCCCCTTGGCAATGGCGGCCGCGTTGCGCACAATCGACATGGCTCTAGTATACGGAATTCCGGCGCGTCACTGCGCAGCCGCGGGGGCAGGCGGCGCAGCGCCGCCCAGGCTCTGGCTCAGGAAGTCGAGCACCCGAGGGATCGCATCGAGCGTGGACGCAGCGTTCCCCTCGGGCGTACCACCCAGGTCCATCGGCCGGCCGGTGAGCGGATGAGGAAAGCCGTTGTGCCACGCGGGAATGATCGCCGGCATGCCCGCGCGATGCCCCGCGTGCGGATAGATCAGCACGACCACGGGATAGGCGAAGTGCTGCTGCCGCAGCCGATCCGCCGCAGCCCGCACCATCTCGGCCGAGGGCCAAACCCCGTCACTCTCGGCGCCGATCATCAGAATCGGCCCGCGCGTGTTCTCGACTGCGATCATGGCTCGCATCATGGCGGCGGGGTCGCGATGGAGCTGCGGCAGCGCCCAGGCGAGCGGTTCACCGCGAAGGGTCCAGGCTGCACCGAATGGCCGGCCGCAGCAGGAGGGATACCGCACATTGGCCGGAACATAGGCGGCGACGGCATGAATCTCCGGATAGATCGACCCCAGCTGCAAGGCCAGCTCGCCGCCGCGCGAAGTGCCCATCACGCCGAGCCGCCTGCCGTCGATTTCCGGCCGCTGCGCCATCCAGGCAAGCGCCTCCCCAAAATATTCGAGCGGAATGTCACGCAGCATGTCCGGCAGACCTTCGTAATGGAAATAGGCCAAAGCAAGTGCCGCGTACCCATGCGACGCCAGCCATGCCGCGCGCGCCATTGGAGCGCCGCCTTCCGATCCGCCGAGCACGAGGATTCCGGGATGTTTCCCCTCTGAGGCCGGAAGGAAGAGCGCCCCATGGAGATCGCCTTTGAGATCCACGCGGCGGACTCCATCCGCGATAACGGCCTGAACCAGTTGCCCTGTTGCGATCTCCCTGCCGTCCTGCAGCAGGTGAAAGTGAATGATCTGCGAGACAAGTTCACGAGGAGGCACATAAACGTGCACGTCCCGGTCCGGCGAACGCATCGACCAGATGAGGCCCATCGCTGAAACGCTTCGATAAGAGCCTTTGACGGGCGCCTGCGTGGCTGGGTTGACCGTGCCCTCAGCATCGGCAGTGAATTGAGCTTCCGATTTCCAGCCATGACCGGCTCCGTCTACGAGATCGGCCTGCACGGTGACCGCGGCATTGGGTTGCAGGCCTGTGACGCGAAGGGCGGCCGTCTGGTCGATGAGGACTGGGTTGGGCGTGATTTCAATCTTCTGCGCGAGGACTGCGAGCCCCGCGCAGAACAGAATCGCCAATGAGGGCACGCGAAGATTCACGTTACGCTCCTCGGTTATTGCACGCGGCACAAGTATTATGCCCGCTGACCGCGCTTCAGCGCTGTCAAATCGCTGCATTGCCGTGCTATTCTCAGGGCGAGCAGACCGGATGCGCCAACATTCAGCCATCTCGAACGGATTTAGCCGCGGGAACTGGAGTGGGGCCTTCGTCCGCGCCATCGCTCCGCGGCTCTTTTTTTGCGTTCTGCCCACCAGAACGCGACCTAATCTCTTCGGCAGCGACTAGTCATCGCTGCCCGCGGCGCACCCCCTTCCATCTGCGCCGTGGCCGAAGAAGACTCTCACCAGCAGCGCCATCGCCCAGCCGTTGGTCCACGAGCCGCCCATCCACCTGAAGGAGAGAACCATGACTGTTTCGAAGGAAATGTTCGCGCAGTACGGCCCAAAGCTCAGGACGCCGCTGCCGGGGCCAAAGTCCAGCGCCATTGTCGACGCCGATGACCGGCTGATCTCCCCCAGTTACACGCGCTCCTATCCCATGGTGGCAAAGCGAGGACGTGGTGTCCGCGTGGAAGATATGGATGGCAACGAGTTCCTGGATTTTGCTGCTGGCATTGCTGTGGTCTCCACCGGCCACTGCCATCCCGAAGTAGTCAGTGCGATCCAAAAGCAGGCGGGCGAGCTGATTCACATGTCAGGGACGGATTTCTACTACGAAGGCCTCGTCACCCTCTCCGAACGGCTCTCGGCCATCGCCCCCATGCCCGGCCCGCACCGCTTCTACTACGGCAACTCCGGCGCTGAAGCGATCGAGTGCGCCCTTAAGGTTGCGCGCTATCACACCGGCCGGCAAAACATCGTCGCGTTCTTCGGAGCATTCCATGGACGAACGATGGGAGCGCTGTCTCTGACGGCATCGAAGCCGCAACAGCGGCGTCGCTTCGCGCCACTGGTACCAGGCGTGACGCACGTTCGCTATCCATATGCATACCGGGGGTGTTCCGGCGGACCCCAGGACGCAGAAGAGTTTGCTTTGGGGTGCGCACGCTACATCGAGGAGAAGCTTTTCCGCACCGTCCTGCCGCCCGAGGAGGTTGCCGCGATCTTCGTCGAGCCCGTCCAGGGGGAGGGCGGCTACGTCGTAGCGCCGACCAGCTTCATGCAGGAGTTGCGGCGCATCTGCGACAAATACGGCATTCTTCTGGTTGCCGACGAGGTGCAGTCCGGCGCGGGCCGCACAGGCAAGTGGTGGGCCATCGAGCACACCGGCGTGCAGCCAGACATTGTCTGTATGGCGAAAGGCATCGCCTCCGGTATGCCGCTCGGCGTTTGCATGACCCGGGCCGAGATTATGGACTGGAAACCCGGCTCCCATGCGTCGACGTTCGGGGGCAATCCGGTCTGCATCGCCGCGGCACTTGCCACTCTCGATGTCCTCGAGCGGGAGGGGATAGCCAACGCCGCGCACCAGGGCGGAGCCATTCTCGAACGGCTCCGGAACTGGCCGAAGAAGCATCCGGCGATTGGTGAGGTTCGCGGCCGCGGTCTCATGATTGGGCTCGAGATCGTCCGGAATCAGGAAACGCGCGAAGCCTCCGCGGCCATTCGCGACCGGATTGTGGACCTGGCCTTCGAGCGCGGCCTGCTGATTTTGGGTTGCGGCGAGAACTCGATTCGTCTCGCCCCGCCGCTCATTGTCAGGGAAGAAGAGGCAGCCGTTGCGCTCCACATTCTCGAAGACTGCGTGACCCTGGCGGAGCAGGAAATGACCAAACCGGAGTTGGCCGCGGCGGCGCACTGAAGCGGAACCCAGGGGCCATGTCAGCGCTGCTTGTCACGCCGCGGAGGCCGCCTGGCCTGGCGGCGGTAGAACTGGGCGACAGCCAGAAAGGCGGCAGAAATACCCGCCTCCACGAGGCCCGCACGCAGCGCGCCCCGATGCATGGCGATGGCGGCGTCATAGAACCAGACCGCCGCGCCGACGTACCAGATCCAGTTGAAATTGCGGCGCACTTTCTTCTGGGATGCGCCGCGTACGGCCGACGCCATCTCCTCAGCAACATAGTAAGCCGGAGCACAGCGGATCGCAGCAGGCTCCCGGTTTCAACGGACGCCTGAATCCGGCCGTCTGGCTGCTCTGATGTTACCTTCCCCTGCACCGGCTCCCCTGTGCTACCATCCCTGTTTCTGCGGACGCGGGTGCCGGACGACTCCGTACTCGCGTCCAACCGGGTGCTGCACCATGCGGGAAGAGGACCCTCCGGCCCGCGCCTCGAGCGCGCCGGCTCCCAATTCGGCTCGCAATCGACGCCTCGAACGACGCCTTCCCGATGTTTCTGTGCCCACTGTCACAGCTGGCTTCCCTGCCTCTGATTTCTACTCGCATGTCTCGAAACTCACACAATACCCCTGCGGCTCTCTGACCAGAAGGCCGTGCACATTTACTTTTCACGGAATGAGAACTTCAAGGAGCAGTCTATGAAGAGCTATCCAGGAAGTGAGATTCGCAATGTGGCTGTAGTGGGGCATGCGCACAGCGGCAAAACCACCCTCGTTTCCGCTCTGCTGCATGCCGCCAACATGACGCCCACACTCGGACGAGTGGAAGACGGCTCGGCCGTAACCGCATATGACGACGAAGATGTCGCGCGCGGCACGACGATGCAAAATGCCGTGGCCTTTGCCGAATGGAACGGCGTGAAGATCAACTTTATCGATACGCCCGGCTTTCATATGTTTGTGCACGAAGCGCGCTCCGCCATGCTGCCCGTCGAAGCGGCCCTGGTGGCGGTCCACGCTGTGAGCGGCGTGGAAGCGATGACCGAGCGCGTGTGGAAATTCGCCGAGGAATTCAACCTGCCTCGTGCCGTGGTCATCAGCCACATGGATCACCCTCGCGCTTCCGAATCGGCTGGGGCGACACTGGCTGCCCTCGGCGAGCGGTTCGGGCGCCAGTGCATTCCCGTGCAATTGCCGATCGCCAGCGACAAGGGGTTTGAAGGCGTCGTGGACCTGGTTACGATGGAAGCCTTCTTCTATGCGCCGGGCGGCGATGGACACGGCAAGATCGGGGAGATCCCCGCGCATCTGCAGCAGGCCGCCCAGACGGCGCACGAGACACTCGTGGAGCTGGTGGCCGAGGGCAAGGACGAATTGATGGAAGAGTTTTTCCGCGAAGGAACGATTCCGGAGCAACACCTGATCACAGCGCTGCATGAGGCTATCCGCGAAGATCGGATCTTCCCCGTTCTGTATTCAAGCGGTCTGGCGAATGTCGCCACCGATCATCTTCTGGACTTCATCAAGGTCTATGCGCTGGCGCCCACGGAACGCGAGCCGGTGGCGGCGCGAGCCATGCTCCACGCCCTGGCAGCGGCGACGAATGGGGAGGCGAAGTCAGGGGATGGCGAGACCGCGCCGGAGATCGTCATGCGCAGGGTGGACGATGCTGAACCTCTGGCGCTTTACGTCTTCAAGACCATGACCGACCCCTTCGCAGGCCGCATCAGCTTCTTTAAGGTCTTCTCCGGGTGCCTGAAGAACGATGCGACGGCCCAGAACTTCACACGCCGGACCGCGGAGAAATTTTCCCACTTGTCGGTCATGCAGGGACGCACGGCCGTCGCAGTGACGGAATTGCACGCAGGCGATCTGGGCGCAGTTGCCAAATTGAAAGAGACGCTCACCGGCGATACTCTCGGCGACAAATGCCACGAGATTTTCTTCGAGCCGGTGACTTTGCCGGAACCGGCGATGACCTGGGCGATCGAGCCGAAGTCGCGGGCCGATGAAGACAAGCTGGCGCCGGCCGTGCACAAGCTGATGGAAGAAGACCTGATGGTACGATTCTTCCGCGACTCCCAGACGAACGAGTTCCTGATCGCCGCGGCCGGACAGCCGCATATCGAGTCATTGGTGAGCAAGCTGCGCAAGCGCTACCACACGGAGGTAACGCTGAAGGCGCCGCGGGTTCCCTATCGCGAAACCATCCGCGGCCGTGCCGAGGCGCAGGGCCGGCACAAGAAGCAGACCGGCGGTCATGGACAGTACGGCGACTGCAAGATCAGGATGGAACCGCTGGTGCGCGGTGCGGGCTTCGAGTTCGTCAACGACGTTTTCGGCGGAGCCATTCCGCGCGGATTCATTCCCGCGATTGAGAAAGGCATTCAGGAGTCGGCGGCACGCGGCTACCTGGCTGGGTATCCGGTGGTCGACTTCCGCGTCACCGTCTACGACGGCAGCTATCACGATGTCGATTCGAATGAACTTTCCTTCAAGATGGCCGGACGCATCGCCTTCCGCAAATGCATGGAACTGGCCCGGCCGACGTTACTGGAGCCGATCATGCGCGTGGAAATCGAGGGACCTCAGGAGTTTGCCGGTGCGCTGATGGGCGACCTGAACCAGCGCCGCGGGCGCGTCCAGGGCATGGAGGGCCACGGATCGACCACTATCATTCACGCCGAAGTGCCCATGGCCGAGATGCTGACCTACGGCCAGACCCTGACCGCCATGACCCAGGGGCGCGGCAGCTTCCACATGGAGATGGATCACTACGATATTGTCCCGCAACCAATCGCCGAAAAGATTGTGGCGAACGTGAAGAAGCCCACTGGAGAAGAAGAGGAAGAGTAGCTGCTCCGATGGAAGCGAATTCCTGTCCGTCTTATCGCAATTCCTGAGCCGGTGTATCCCGAAGCCGCCGCACTCAGGACGACGCGACTCGCAGAGCGCGGCGGCCCTGCACTGCATCCGAAAGGCCACAGCAACCCAGAAACTGCCGCGGACTGGCGAATATCGAGCGCAAACCACAAGGGCTGCCGGCAATGGCGGCCCTTGTTGATGCCTGCAGATTGGAGTTATCCGCCGATCGCCGCGCCGATCACACGAAACAGCACAAAGAGCACCCACCAGCCCCAGACCGCTCCCGCCGCCTTGCCGCGCGAGACTTTGCCGAGGATGGAACATCCGATCGTGAGGAGGATGAGCGTCCAGATGGTAACGACATCGATTGAAGTGCCGAGCGCCATGAGCCACCTCGGCGTGTCGAGAGAAAGGTAGTAGCCGATGTTCGTTCCAACGTAGTTATTGACGTTGAATGAGTCGGGATCGACGCCGGCATAGATCGTGATGATCCCGAGCAGGGCCTTGATCGCAAGTGGCAGCGTTCCATACATCACGAGGGCAAACATTTGCCCGAATTTCGAGCGGCCCCCAAAGCCAAAGTTGATCGTTGCCATCAGAACCGCTGCCATAATGACCGCGAAGAGAAGCCCGAGGGCCGGAGATGCCCAGAATATCCCCTTGGTAATCCCGGCTCCCACCTGCTTTGCTCTGACCTGCTGGTCTGCTGACAACTGATCGAGCCGCTGCTGCTGCGCCGGACTCTGGCGGACGACGTTGTCGTAGACCTTGTTCCAGCCGATTTTTTGCTGGATCGAATATCCGAGCGACAGCGAGACCGCAATGCCGATGAGCCACGGCAACCACCAACTGGAACTGCGCAGGATGTCTGTAAAGGTTTTGGAAGGCGCGATAAAGGTGTCGAGGACACGCTGGCCCTGGCTGAGCGGCGGAGCAGACGCTTCGGGCTGGATGACAGCTTCGGTCATGGGAAAACCTCCGAAAATATTCGGCGCGGCGAGCTGCGTTGCGGTAGTTTCCAGGAATTGTACTCCGAGGGCCACAAGAGGCGGATGAAATTCGCCAGGGGCACGGGTGGGTGGGTGCACCAACCGAATCCGGCCACTGCCTGCTGCAAGCCAAATGCCATGGACCGATCTACCCCTCTCCGCGGTATTTTCAAGGAACCCGGCTTGCTACTTTTTCAGAGGATGCGGGTCAGTTACTCTGAAGGAGCTCGCACGGATTCTTTTTGCGGTCCCCTGAAAATGCCCATTCGTCTCTCTTTTGTTGTTGCGCTTGCGTTCGCGTTGGCGCTGCCTGGTTTTGCATCCACCGTCCGCCATCCGGTAGCGGCCACGCGTCCCCATCGCCGGCCGGCTCATGACCGCCATGTGTCAGTGTCGCATCGCCACCGGACGCGCATTTCTTCCTCTCACGCACTCCTGAAAACCCAGCCGGCCGCTCGCCACGCGACCATACCGGCCCTGGCCCGCGTGCGCTTCGTTCCGCCGCTGCGTGGTTCGCGCGCGTCGCTGCTGCGTCAGAACGAGCGCGATGACGCGGAGGGTCTGCTGCGCATCCAGGACGACGAGCAGCTCGACCAGTTGGAGGCCGACGGCAGCCTGGTGGCGATTCCGGCGAGCTACACCCTGCTCGTCAATCCGGGACTTCCCTCAGATCGACGCTATTGCCGTCCCTGGACTGCCCGCTTCCTTGCCGATCTGGCGCGCGTGCACTACGCCCGCTTCCATCGCCCCTTGCAGGTGAACTCCGCCGTGCGGACGGTCGCTTTCCAGCGCGCCCTGATGCAGATCAACGGCAACGCGGCCGCCGCCGACGGGGATCTGGCCTCCCCGCATCTCACCGGCGCAGCGATAGACATCGGCAAGAAGGGACTGTCGCTGTCTGAAATCGCGTGGATGCGTGCATGGCTGCTCCCCCTGCAGACCGCGGGCAAGATCGACGTGGAGGAGGAGTTTTACCAGGCCTGCTTCCACATTACGGTGTACAGCAGCTATGTGCCGAAGGTCGCGCCTCGCGCTCCTCGCCGTCGCGCGAGCACAACTCTGCTGGCCGCCGGCATTCGCTGACGTTTTATTGCCTCTCGGCGCGCAGATCGATGCCGAGTTGCTGGCACTTCTTATAAAAGTGACTGCGTTCGAGCCCCAGCGCCTTCGCCGTGTTAGTGATGTGACCCTGATGCCGGTTCAGTTCTGCGAGAAGCGTCGCGCGCTCGAAGCTGGCTACGCGCTCGGCGAGCGGTCCCCTGCCAGACGCATCCGGCGCACAGCCGGAGGATGCCGACAGCGCTGGCGGCAGAGCTGATTCCACCGTCGCGCAATCCACTATGTCGGTCGCCAGCAGCAGCATGCGCTCGACGGAATTGCGGAGTTCCCGAATGTTGCCCGGCCAGTCGTAGTGGCTTAATGCCGCGACGGCATCCGCTGCAAAGGGTACGGCTTTCCAGCCATTCAGCGCACAGACCTGACTGGCGAAATACTCAACCAGCGTGGGGATGTCTTCGCGTCGTTCCCGCAGAGGCGGCATCGTAATGGGAAAGACCACAACTCGATGGTAGAGATCGCGCCGGAAACTGCCCTCGTCGACCATTTTCTGGAGATTGCGGTGCGTTGCCACCACCACCCGAACGTCAACTGTGACCGGCTTGTCGCCACCAATGCGCTCGACTTCGGATTCTTCGAGGACGCGCAACAGCCGGGTCTGCAGAGCCAGGGGCATGTCCCCAACCTCGTCGAGGAACAGCGTGCCGCGGTGCGCCTGCTCGAATTTGCCGATGTGTCGCTGCGCCGCGCCCGTGAAGGATCCCTTTTCGTGTCCGAAGAGCTCCGATTCGATGAGCTCGGCTGGGATCGCCGCGCAATTGAGGGTGACAAAAGGACCGGACGCTCGCGCACTTTTCTGGTGCAGCGTACGCGCTGCGAGCTCTTTGCCAGTGCCCGTTTCGCCGTAGATGCAGACGCGCGATTCGCTGGCCGCTACGCGGTCCAGCTGCGCCATCACACGACGCATGGCCTCACCGGTCCATACCAGTTCGTGCTTGCCGACCCGGCGGCGCAAGTCTCGATTCTCGGTTTCCAGCCGCTTCAGCCTGAGCGCGTTGTCGACCGTCAGCAGCAGTTTGTCCGTCGAGATCGGCTTTTCAAGAAAGTCGAGCGCGCCCAGCCGCGTGGCCCTGACCGCCATTTCAATGTGGGCCTGGCCGGACATCATAACCACCGGGGCGGCGATGCCGCTTGTCTTCAAATCCTCAAGCAGCGACAAGCCGTCGCGGCCGGGCATGACCACATCGGAGAGGATAAGGTCGAAGGGGCGCGATTTGGCGAGATCGAGAGCCCGTGCAGCGTTGTCGCAAACGGTGGCTTCGTGGCCGGCAAGGCGAAAGGCGCGGGCCAGCGAGGCCAGCGTGTTGGCCTCATCGTCGACGATCAGGATGTCGGCTTTGATCATGCGGTGCTCTCCGGCAAAGCGAGAACGGACTCGGCAATTGGCAGAAAAATCACGAAGCGGGCGCCGCCGTTGTCAGGGCGCTCCACAGTAACGCTGCCAAAATGATCGGTGACCACCGATTGCACGATCGCCAGGCCCAGCCCTGTGCCGTGGTGCCGCGTGGTGTAGTACGGCGTAAACAGGCGCTGGCACTCCTCCTCGCTGAGACCAGCGCCGCTGTCGGCTACGGCGATGCGAGCGCTCTCAGCCGAGCGCGAGGCCGAAACCGTGAGCGTGCCTCCGTCGGGCATGGCGTCCATGGCATTGAGAACGATGTTGGAGAGTGCGCGATGGAGAAGTTCCGGGTCGCCGCGGATGGGCAGTGGCTCTGAGGCGATGGCAGTTCCGATGGCGATGTGCTTTTCGTCCAGCGCCGGACCATACAGTGCGAGCACCCTGCGTACAGCGTCGCGGGCATCCATCTTTTCCATCTGCGGCTCGGGCATTTTAGAGAAGTCGCTGAAGCGGGCGACGATGGTTCTCAGATTGTTGATCTCGGCCTGCAGGGTGGCCGTGCTTTCGTCGAAAACCTCGTCGAACTGGATGCGCGGGAGCTTGCGCGCGCGCAGCATGTTTTCGACGGTGATTTGCAGGGGAAAGAGCGGGTTCTTCAGCTCGTGGGCCAGACGCCGGGCCAGTTCGCGCCACGCCGCGACGCGCTCGCTCTGCACCAGCCGATCGCGATGGTCGGCCAGTTCGTGCACCATGTGGTTAAAGCTTCGGGCCAGAACGCCCACCTCGTCGCCTGCGCGAATGTCCACTCTGGTATCCCAGTCGCCGGCAGCCACCTGCGTTGCGGCCCGCGCCAGTTCTTCGATGGGAGCGGAGATTCGGGCGGCGATCCACAGGCTGGCCGCGATGGCGAAGAGAATGCCGATGCCGGCGACGCCGTAAGCGATGGCGCGAATGTGGTTCTGCACTTCCACCATGCCGCGCCGGGAATTGGCAATCACCAGGACGGCCAGGACCGACTGGTCTGCGCCCTTCAGCGGGATGGCCGTCGCATCGACGCTGTCTTCCCGCCGCCGCGTGAGATACACGATACCGGTGGCGTTGCGGCCCGCGGAGCGCGCCTGGTCGACAATCTGCCGGAACTGCGCAGCGCCCGCAGGAATCGGCGTGGAACCGGCAAAGTTGGCGGGATCGAAGGAGACAGTAAGGTCGCGGTAAAGATAGATTTGTGCCCCGGGGGTGGCGGGAAAGTTACGAAGGAATTCGGCATCGAGCTCCCGGCCCCCGATCAGATACAGCGGCGGATTCGATCCGGTTACGGCGCGCACCGCAAAGAGGCCCACTCGTGAAGTGCCGTCGGGAAGCTCTTCCTGCTTGAGAAATGGCGGCCTTCCGGCGTCCGCAACCGCAGGTTCCGCGTATCCGAACCGTGCCGGCCATTGCGCCGACGAAATGATGGTTCCATCGTGCCCTGCCAGTTCGAGATAGTCGAGGCGATACTCCTGAGCGAGCGGCTCGGCGACGGTCAGGTATGGCGCCGTGTCGCCGCCGTTGCTGAATTCGAAGGCCATGCGGCGCAGTGGATCGCTGTCGGCCATACGCCCCAGCGCGGCGGCCATATCTGCGGCCTGCTCGTCGAATTCGCGTTGAAACTGAGCCACCAGAGCCGAGGTCTGCTCGCGATCGAGGCCTTCAAAAACCCGGCGCACACGCAGCGATACCGTCCACGCCACGGCTGCGACGACGCCAACGACGGTCAGCGAAAACATCAGCAGCAGTTTTTGGCGAAGGGTCACTGCGTGCCCTCCACCGACGCGTTGGCCAGCGAAGGCATGCCATCGGGCGAAAGGCTCAGATCGCGCACCCGTTCGCCGACCGCCCAGGCGCGCGGAAGCCACAGCAGCGGAACGATGGTCGCGTTCGCCAGTGCGGCTTGCTCGGACTGCCACACCGAGGCTGGGTCTGTGCCGGACACTGTACCATTCTGCCCGAAACGCGCCAGCATTTCGTCCAGAGCTGCGCGCGGGCTCGCCGCCTGGAGATACACGCGCCGCAAGGTAAGCGAGGCCGGATGAGAGTTGGAGGAAGCAATTTGCACGTTGAAACCGGCCTCATGCAGGTTGAGAACCAGGCGTTCCGCAGCAAGCTGCATGGAGGCGCCAGTGTCGTCGACAGCAAGGACCAGCACCGGCAGCGTAGCGCCGCCTCGCAGCACACGCGCGCGGTCCAGGTCGCGGTCGGTGGAAAAAAGGAACGCATAGCCACTGAGCGACTCCGGCAGCAGGCTGGCGGTGATTTCTCCCTGCTTCTGAAAAATGACGTTGCACAGTGCCGCCCGATCGACGGCGAGCGCAATGGATTGGCGCACCCCAGGGCTGGACAGCGGCCCGTCAGGAGCGATTGTCAGCGCCAGCAGGTCCACGGGACGCGACACGAGAACGTTGAGCCGCTGCTGTTGCGCCTGGCGCAGCATTTCCGGCGGCACTTCCACCATGTCGGCATTGCCAACGCTGAGATCGAGCCACTGATCGCGAATCGCACGATGGGGATCGATTGCGATCGAGTCGAGAAATGGCCTCCCCTGCCAGGAATCGTCGTTCGCCGTCAGGATCAGGGCTCCGTTCTGGAAACCGCTTACGCGGAACGGCCCGGTGCCATCCATCGCGCCGTTTGAGTCCTTCCGAAAGATGTCGAACCCGGTTTGAGCAAGGAGTTCGGGCAAGTCGGGCACCGGCGAATCCGCAACGAAAATGACGGAGGAGCCGACAGCATGCACCGCGCTCCACGGGCACGGGCCGATGGAACCGTTAGCACAAACCTGATCGAGCGAAGCAATCACCGATTCAGCCGTCAAAGGCGTACCGTCGTGGAAGCGAACGCCCGGCCGAAGTACAAACTCCCACCGATGAGCGGCGTCCTGAGATTCCCAGCGGATGGCCAGGGCGGGGTGGGCTGCACCGGATTCGCCGATAGTCGTAAGCGTGTCGAGCACGAGGCGGCGCGCAACGCCGTCGGGCATCTGCCACGGGTCGCCCGTCGTTTCCATGCGCAGGGTGCCGCCATAGCGCGGACGCGTGCGCGCACCGGCCGTGAGGACGAGGCAAAACAGGAATCCGCTAATTGCAAAGCGCCGCAACATTCCACACCTCGTAGCGCGTGGGCGCATCGCGCCTCACGATCATGTTGGCGGTTGTGCCGTCGGGCGCCGCGATCATCGCGGTAATCGAGCCGTCGATCGGCATCGGCGCACTGACCGGGATGGCATCGCGCCCCGGGATTTCGAATGCGCTGAGGCTGTCGCCCGTTACCGCCGGCCCGGAGCCGGATACGAGCACCTGCGCGCCAGACCCACAGCCGGAACGGATGACTGCAAAATCGCTGCCCCAGTCGTTCGTGCCGCTGACCAGTCCGGCGACGGCGTTCTCAACCAGGAGGACGTTGCCATTCACTTCGTTGAGCAGGATGGCGGAGCCGCTGGTCCGCGGGATGTCAGTTGCTGTGTAGAAAGGGGCCAGTTCCATACCGAAACCTGGCACGAGGATTCCCGTGAAATCGTCGCGCATCGAGTTGTAGAAGGCCCGCTGTGCGGAGGTGATGGGCCAGGCATCATCGCTGTCAGAGCAGGAGACGGCCAGCTGGCCACCGGTGCTGGCGCCGGCACAAAGCACACCGGGCAGATACGCATCGAAGAGGTGATCCTGCGCAGGAAACAGGCGTCCGCGCATATCGCGCGGAAAAGGGCGTGAGTGCGCGATGGGGAAGGACTGCGATTCGGTCCAGACGGGTGCAGTCGCCGTGGGCGCAGCCAGCGTGGTCGTGCTCCTCAGGTAGACGGCCACGCGCTCGGGTTCCAAAACTACCAGGCGCTGCTCGCCGGGAACAGGGAAAATGGCAGCGTCCAGGATCGGGTCGGGCCCGCTGAGAACAAGAGTACGGCGCAAAGTAAGCATGGGACCGCCGGGAGCTGCGGGCGGCGCGTCAAGGCTGACTCGAAGCATGGTGACGCGACGCTCGGTTCCCTCCTGGACTTCAGCCACCCACAATCCGCCCTGGACGTTCTGCGACAGCGTGATGCGAATAACGGTGGCGCTGTCACTGCCCCCGGCCACGATCCCGAATCCGCGCAGATCGCGCTCGAAAAGCTGGCGAATGACCGGAATCTCGCCGCCCGCGATGGACGAGTTGTTACGGACGACGAGCTTCGCGGGACCAGGACCGGCAATTTGCGCGATCTGCCGGGCCAGGTCGGCGGCCGGCCCATCCCAAGTGGCGGCACGCGCCACAGGAAGCAGCCACAGCAGCGCCGCTGCCGTCAAAAAGAGCCTGACCCTGAAGAACATTAGCTGGGGCGGATTATATCGTGCTGCGTCCATGGCTCTGGCTCTTTGCGAGGGTTTGCCGGCGCTTGCGATCTCGACGCGTCAGTTCCCTGCCCCGGCCGCCTGGTTGCGGCGGCCAGGACCGGGTTCGGGTCCGTCCTCCCCAGAGCCTGTGCTTTACAAGCCAGGAGGGCGGATGCGGCTCCTCCTCAGTGGCTGGAGTCGCTGGGGGCCGCGGGCGACGGATCGCCATCCATCTGCTGTTGCATTTGCTGCTTCAGCGCCGGACTGGCGTCGAGCCCGCGGAAAACATCGTTGGCGAAGAAGAATTTGCCGTCGGACGGGACCATGACCACCTGGATTTTGTCCGACAGGCGTTCGGCGATGATTTTGTTGATGAGCAGTGGCGACTGGTTCAGCAGCTTCGCCTCGGTCTGCATCTGCGCATCGTCGGCCGCCGCCGTGAGGCGGATGCGGTCGGCTTCGGCGCCAGCCAGCAGCTCGCGGCGCTGCACCTCCGCTTTGCTGTCGATGACCTTGGCCTGGGCATCGGCATCGGCATTCTCAATGGTTGCTTCCTTGCGCGCTTCGGCTTCCAGTTTCGACTGCTCAATCTGCTTCTGCTTCAGCGGCAGGGTGTACTGCATGGCATCCGCTTCGCCTTTGGCTTCGACGACCTTCGATTTCGCGTCGCCTTCGGCCTCCTTCACCTTCTGGGCAGCGTCGGCTTCGGCCTGGAGTTCGGCAATGCGCACCTGCTTCTGCTGGATGTCGGTTTGGACCGCCATCTGATCGTCCTGCTGCTCTTTGAGGAGCAGATCCTGCAGCCCTTGTGCATACTGCGGCGGCAACTGGATGTTCCGCAGCATGACTTCCTCAACCAAAATGCCATCTGCGCCCAGCTTTTTCGTGATCGTGGCGGAAGCGTCGCGGCGCACCTCTTCGCGTTTCGCACTGAAGATTTCCCGCACTGTGTAAGCCGGCGCCAGATCGCGCCACGCGCTGTCCACCACGGCGGGAACAATCTGCGAGTCGACGGGCTGCGGCAGGTGGCTCTCGATGTAGTCGAGCCGATGAGGATCGAGCCGGTAACGCACCGTGATGGCGAGACCGATGTCGAGACCTTCTTTCGACTGCACGTCGAGTGGCTGCGGCTCAAAAGCAGTCTTCTTCGCCGCTTCGCCGTCGACGACGCCTGCCGTGAACAGCTTGTCGCGCAGATCGAAGAGCTGGACGCTCTCCACCAGCGGCGTGACAAAATGCGCGCCCGAGTAGAGGGTGCCGGGCAGAGTTCCGCTCATCTGGCTGATGCGCACGCCACCCATGCCGGCGGGGATAACGACGATGCCGGCGGCGACCAGCAGCGGAAGCGAGGCTCCCAACGCGAGAGCCACGGCGGCGCGCCAGCGGATGGGGCCTGACTCCTCCATCACCGGCTCGGCACTGGTTTCTGCGGCGGAATCGGAGCCCGGCAGAGCGCCGCGCAGGGCGTCATGGAAGTCGTCGGCGAATGTAGGATGTTCGCCTGCGGCCAGCTTCCGGCGATGTGCAATCAGCAACCACAGGTCGTACAGCGTGATGGCGAGGGCGGCAGCCAGCATCACGACTCCCGCGACGATGAGCAGATACTTCAGCGCAAGCATGGACGTTCTCCTTGTTTCGGTTCTTACGGTTCCTTCGTCTCGTTCCGCTCCGATGTACTGCTGGGCGCCGGCTTTGGAGCGAAGAACAGCCGGACCAGACCTCCGAACAACAGTTCCTCTGCCAGCAGCCCGCACGAGACACTCAGCAGCAGGGCTCCGACGACGCTCAGAGTTTCCGCGAATAGTTCCATGGGGATCCTCGATCCGTTCCTGGCTTACTGCCCCAGCGCCATAGCCCCAGGGGCTGCAACAGCTGTTGCGGCAGCGAGGCCCGTGGGCGTCGCCTGGGCCTGCGCTGACGTTTGCGTGGCGGCCTCGGCCAGCGTCATTTGCGCTGGGACCGTCGCAGCAGGCGTTGCGGGCGCACCGAACACAGCTGCGGTCTCCTGGTTGCGTGCGCCGATGATCTCCACCGTGTCGCCGGCTCGAACCTGCGCGAACAGGTTTTCCAGGTCGCGGCGGCTCATGCGAATGCATCCATGCGAGGCGGCCTTCCCAATGGATTTGGGAGCATTCGTCCCGTGAATCCCATAGCCGGGTTTGCTGAGACCCATCCAGCGGTCGCCAACCGGATTTCCGGGGCCCGGAGGAATCACTTTGCCGTCGTGGTAGTAGGTCGGGTTGGAGACGCGCTCGACGATGGTGAACGTGCCGGTGGGGCTGGGCGTCGAGTCTTTGCCAACCGCGACGGTGCAGGCCTCTTTCACCTGCCCGTCCTCAACGAGGGCCAGGCGGCGATCTTCAAGGCTAACGACAATGAGGCGGGTGTGAACGACTGTCGGTACCGGCGGATGCGCAGCGTGGATTTTGGTGACGGGCGCAGCCGGATGAACGGGAACTTGCTTTGGCACAGCAACCGGAGCGGCGGCGGCCGACCGGCTTTTCACCATCGTGACAGCCGCAGTTTTCTGCCGGACCAGTTCGCGATGCGGAAGCATGACGGAGAGAACAACTGCGGAGAGAACCAGGAGACCTTCAGAGATTGCTTCGTGCGCTTGCATCGCTCACCTCGCTGCGTTGTTCTGCGCCGCGAGGAAGTGCATGGAACGGGCCAACCGTTGCGCACTGAAAACAAATCAGTTCGACGATGGTGTGAGCGGGGCCCGCGTGTTTAGACAACCACGGCGTGTCAGAGATGACACGCGAACGGCGATTGGACGGTCGCTTGGTGAAGAAACCTCAGAGACAGGCCCAGCCCTTGCCGCATGACCCTGGCTGGCCGCATCAGCAATGCGAAAAACGAGTGAGCGCCGCAGCCAGAGGCCGCGGCGCTGCGTCGGTGATCCGGCCGAACGTCCTACCGAACCCACACCCGGTACGCGTAGCCGTTCCGGATGACGATTACGCTGCGCGGGGGCGGCAGCGCGTACATCGGCGGAGCCGGATAGTAATACACCGGGGGCGGAGCCACCATCGCGACAACCGGTGGAGCCGGCGGCGGAACATACGGAGCCGGCGCCTCTTCAGCGATTGGGCTGGGTGGTGGCGCGGGGGGCTGATCCTCCCGGTACGCACTCGGCTGACGCTGGAGCAGGCCGGAAGGAGTCTGCTGATACGGCTGCTGATCGACTTGCGGAATGCCGAGGTCGTCCATCACCTTCAGTGTGAGCCGGGTCTCTTCCTTCAGCGTGGGACGGGGGCCGCGGCGCGGCAGGTTGATGAGGTCAATGGGCCAGAGAATGGGGATCATCCACGTCACAGTGTCACGCACGGCATGGCCTTTGCCGAGGATGCGCCCGTAGCGATCGACGTTGTAGCCGGGTACGTCTACAACCCGGGCTTCGATGGGGATGATGGTGTCCGGCTCAATCACCATGCGGTCGAAACGGAGTTCCATCCAGCCCTTGCCGACGAAGTGCCCAGGATCTTTGTAGTCTTCGAAACGGCCGACGAGATAGCTGTCATAGGGCAGGACGGAGCGCCCATAGCGTTCCGAATGGCCGATCTGGCAAAGCACCGGATCGCCAATGGCGGTTGTCTTCGAGTTGATTTTCGGCTCGGCGACGGTGCACGAAATGAGCGAGCCTGCGGGGATAATCTGCTCGGCTGCGTACGTACTCAGGGGCGCAGCGAGCAGAAGGCAGAAAAGAGCATGGGTGCTCTTCATGGACAGGCCTCCTGGTGAAACAGGTTGGACCTGGGAACCCGGACTTGCGCGGTTAGTCGCGAAAAAGTTGCAGGATCGGGAAAATTATTTTCCACGGCTGCAGCCGGGACCGGGAACTGGCTGCGGTCAGCCGCCCGCGCCGGGATCAGTGACCCGGATCCGCCCAGGGACGGCGATGGGCACCGAAGACGTGGTGGCTGATCGGCCATCCCGCAACCGCGCCGGCAACCACGTCGCCGGGGAAATGCTCCTGGCCAAGAACGCGGCTCATGCGGATGCCTGTCGCCGGCGCGTGATGCTGTCTCCTTTAGGAATCCTCGCCCCCCTGAAGATTGGAGACAGAAAAACGCCGTGGCAAATTGCCACGGCGTCCTCAGCGTTTTCTCCCTGATTCTTCGCTTAAACCAGCGCCGGCACGTTGACCTTGTCGTACCAGGAGTGCGCGCCCTTGAGCGCCTGGTTCACGTTCTCGATGTTCTCGACACCCTTCGTGTTCAGCCATTCCTCAAACGCCTTCGCGCCCTGTTTCGCGTAAACGGCGATGCCGTCCTTCCAGGTGGCGCGACCGCAAAGGACGCCATTGAAGGGCGCACCCGACTCGCCGGCCAGTTCCAAGGTCTCGATGAAGACAGGATTCGACACGCCCGCGGAGAGATAGATGAACGGCTTGTGCGTGGAGGAGGCGGCGAGGCGGAAATGCTCCAGAGCCTCGGCGCGCGTGTAGGCCTGCTCGCCCTTGAAGGCGCGCGTCCCGGCGACGAATTCCATCTGAATGGGGACTTCGACTTTCAGAACATCGACCCCGTAGCGCTCCTTACCAAACTCTTCCATGGAGCCTGTCACGACGTCGGGCTTGCGCTTCGCATAGGCGAGGCTCTTTTCCTCTTCGCCGTGCACAGCGTAACCCACCAGCTCGAGGAAGAACGGGATATCGTGAGCGCGGCACTCGTCGCCGATGCGCTCTACCCAGGCGTACTTGTGCTCGTTGATCGGCGATTTTTCGTAGGGCGTGTAGTACAGCAGCACCTTGATGCAGTCCGCGCCGGCTTCCTTCAGACGGCGGACGCTCCACAGATCGAGCAGGTCAGGCAGGCGGCCAGGCAATGCAGCATCGTAGCCGGTCTTCTCATAAGCAAGCAGCAGCCCCTTGCCATTCCGGCGCTTCGCGGCCGGAAGGCCGTATTCCGGATCGAGCAGAATAGCCGACGCATGGCGGGTGAGAACTTCGGTAACCAGCTCCTTGAACTCCACGAGCGCAGAGTCGGGCACCTCCGCCACGCCCTTTTCCTTCGCCAGCGATTTCTTCAGCGACCCCCGCTGATCCATAGCAGCGGCGGCGATCACGCCCCGCGCGTTCGAAACGGACTTCAGGCCCGCCAGTTTTCCGGGTGTCAGATTCGTGGACATAGTTCCTCTCCTGCGCTCAAAATTGTAGAAATTTTTCCCAGTCCATTTTATCGTGCCGGAACAGGCGTTGTGCAGTTGGCGGAAGTAACCGCGGGTGAATTCGCTTTCCGCAATCCGGAGCTCTGCCAGTACCCTACGAATTTGTCTGCGCCGAGGCAATCGCAGCGCGCTGCAGTTCATGCAGCTGGCGGATGCCGGCCTCCGCAAAGTCCATCATCTCCAGCAGCCGTGCGCGCGGAAATACCCGCCGCTCCGCGGTAGCCTGCACTTCGACCATATCTCCGCTTTCGGTCATCACCAGGTTCATATCGACTGCGGCCTGCGAATCCTCTTCGTAGGCAAGATCGAGAAGAACGTTTCCTTCCACAATGCCAACGCTGGTGGCGGCGACCAGTTGTGTCAGCGGCGAGGCTTTCAGCGCCCCGCTTGCCACCATGCGGCTGAACGCGATGGAGAGAGCCGCGCAGGCTCCGGTGATGGCTGCTGTCCGCGTGCCGCCGTCTGCCTGCAGGACATCGCAGTCCAGAATGACCGTGCGTTCGCCCAGCGCCTGCATGTCGACCACCGCGCGGAGAGAACGGCCGATCAGCCGTTGAATTTCATGGGTTCGCCCGCCTACTTTGCCCCGTTCCGATTCTCGCGGTGTCCGGGTCAGCGTGGCGCGTGGAAGCATGCCGTATTCGGCGGTGACCCAGCCACGCCCGCCGTTGCGGAGCCAGGCGGGTACACCCTGCTCCACCGTAGCGTTGCATAGCACGCGGGTGTGGCCGACTTCCACGAGAACTGATCCCTCCGGAACCTGGACGTAGCCGGGCGTGAGTCGCACGGGACGCATCTGCGATGGCCTGCGGTCATCGCTGCGGAAAAAAGTATCGGTCACCTCGCTATTGTACGTTTCCGATTTGGGAACAGGAAAAACGCGGTTCCAATGTGGCCTCCTCCGCCATGCTATTGAATCGAATGTAGTTAACTCCGTGCATGCCTGGCAGCAATTCCAGTTTGGGAAAAATTTCCGCGAATGCACCGCATCGGCAATGCCCAATTTCATACTTAACCAACTTGTTTTGAGTGGCTTACCCTCCGAGTCCAGGTTTGGCACACGACGTGTTCTATGGCAGCACAGATTACAAACCCAGTTGGGCAAACCGAAGGGGATCCGCTCCGGATTTCTGCTGAAAGAGGACGACTCCATGGCACAAAACGCACTGACCGTTCCGCCTCCACACCCATTTATTCAGCCACGCTATCCATCCCGCCAAAGCTCCTCGGAAGCACCCATCCTCTCGGGCGGACAGTCGCTGGCACTGGCGGGCATCGCACATGACGCGCGGAATTTGGTAACCGCACTGAAGCTTTGCTCTGAATTGGTTGCCGAGCCTGGAGTCCTGACTGCGCCGCACGCCCATTTTGCCAACGAAATTGGGTCGATCGCCGCGGCCTCGAATCACCTGGTGAAGCGCCTTTCCGCCATTGCGCGCACGGCGACGCTGGCGCAGGGGTGCTCTCCGATCGAGGCTCCCGTCACCGATGTGGCCGCCGCGGTGCACGAGCTGAGCGGTCTGCTGTCCGCTGTGGCCGGTCCCACCGTTGAAGTGCAAATCGCTTGTTTGCCCTGTGCCGGAATCCCGCGGCTCGGCGAAGAGAGCCTCACCCGGATTCTTCTCAACCTGGTGCGCAACGCCGCCGACGCCATGCCGGCCGGCGGGCGAATTCGCATCACGGCCCAGCGGGGCGGCGGCAGGAACTTTTTTTGGACGCTGCCGAGTGGAGCGGATGACACCGGCATGGATATCTGGGAACAGCCCGCGGAGAGTACCGAGCCGCAAACTGTCGTGCTATCGGTGGAAGACGATGGCCCCGGAATCCCCGCGGAGTTGCTGGAGCGAATCTTTGAATCCGGATTTTCTACCCGGCGCGCGGGACGGCCGTGGCCCGATTCGCCTCATCACGGGTTGGGATTGAGCATCGTTCGGCAACTGGTGGAAGAGGCTGGCGGACGGGTGCGAGCCGTGGAGCCTCCCAGCCATGGTGCGCGCATCGAGATCGAGTTTCCCCTGACTAACGTAACCCCATGCTTACCTTTGGAACATGGGTCCGGTGACCAGAATGGACGCCGATGATGCGAGGATGGGAAGCAGCACCACTCCAAAGGTACGGGAGCACGATGCCACTGCCCATGATGCAGGACTCAGCACCCTTTCACGTGCTGGTGGCTGACCGGGACCCACTCATCCGGCGCGCTTGCTGCGACATCGCTGTAAGCCAGGGTCTCGTTCCCCACGAAACCGAGTTGACGGAGCCGGCGCGTGGGCTGCTTCTTGCAAAAGGCGCAGACCTCGTGCTGGTGGATGAAGCCATTGCCACCGGCGAAGGATTTCACCTGCTGGAGGAATTGCGACAGCTTCGGCCCGATGTTGCTGTGGTCTGGATGACTTCGGCCTCGACCGTCCAGCTGACGCTGGAAGCTCTGCGCGGTGGCGCGAGCGATTATCTGGTCAAGCCATTTTCGGCCGAGCAGCTGGGCGCTGTCCTGAGTCGGCTGGCTGCGAAGCGCAGTCTGGAACTCGCCAGCCGGGGTCTGCGCGAGCGGCTCCGCAACAGCTGCGGAATGGGCAATATCCTGGGCCAGAGCTCTGAGATGGAAAGGATGTTCCGCATTCTGGCTCGGGTCGCACAGAGCGCCCATCCGGTGCTGATCCTGGGGGAGAGCGGGACCGGCAAGGAGTTGGTCGCACGGGCCATCCACTCGAATGGGCCGGGAAAGAGTAAGCCTTTCGTCCCGGTGGATTGCGGGTCGCTGGCCCCCACTCTGATCGAGAGTGAGCTTTTCGGGCACGTGAAGGGGGCGTTTACCGGCGCCCACCGGCCCAACGACGGACTGCTTGTAGCCGCTGGCGGCGGCACCGTCTTTCTGGATGAGGTTGCCGAGCTTCCGCTCGATCTGCAGGCGAAGCTGCTGCGCGCCCTCCAGGAAAAGGAAGTCCGTCCCCTGGGAGGCAGTCACGCGGTGCCCATCCAGGCACGCGTCCTCGCCGCCACCCATCAGGATTTGAATGGAATGGTGGAGCAGGGCAAATTCCGGCGCGACCTTTACTATCGCCTCAATGTGGTGAAACTCACACTGCCGCCGTTGCGCGAGCGGAAAGAGGATATTCCGCTTCTGGCGGCGCACTTCCTCGAGCGGAACAGCCGGGAAATGGGGCGAACCTTCCGTCTGAGCGCTGAGACCCTCTCCTGGTTAATGGAATATTCCTGGCCGGGAAACGTCCGTGAGCTGTCGAACGCCATCGACCGAGCCTGCAATCTCTCATCCGGCGAAGTGATCGAGATGGGCGAGATGACCACCAGCATTCGCGATTCGTGGATGCAGGCCAGCGCCGGCAGGCGAACGCAGCCAGCGGAGGGTGCCGGCGCGGCCTTCGCTGTCGAGACCCTTGCGGAAATGGAGAAAAGGGCCATCCTGACCACGCTCGATCAGGTGAAGGGCGACAAGTTGCTCGCCGCGCGCCTGCTCGACATCGGCAAAACGACGTTGTATCGCAAGCTGAAAGAGTACGGGGTGACGCAATGAAGGCGCATCCGGATGGCAGCTGCCGGGAAGCAGGCGTGGCGCTGCAGACTGCCCTGATCGTGACCGCGATTGACGGCATTGAGGAGACGGCGGCGGCGGTCGCAAGCCGCCTTGCCCTCACAGTCGAGATTGCATCGAGCAGGGCGGCCGCTCTGCGCCTGCTGGATCGGCGCGGCTACGCAGTCGTGATTGTGGATCAGATGCTCGCCGACTCCGATCCTGAGGGCGCAGACCTCGTCTGGAAAGCGGCAGGGCTTGCGATTCCACTCCAGATCAGTTTCGCGTTGGCCGGGACGGCGCGCATGGAACGCGAGGTGCGGGCAGCGCTGGCGCGCAGGCAACGCGAGCAGCAGCAGGCCGCGGCTGCGGCTTCCGCTGCAGTCGATGCGGAGCTGAAAAACGCCGTCACCAGTTTTCTCCTGGAATCGCAGCTCGCTCTGGCGGAAGAAGGGCTTTCTTCGGCGGTGGAAGGCCGGTTACGCAATCTCGTGGAAATTGCGGCTCGCATGCGCGACCGGCTGGGATCGGTCCCCCTGCGCGATGCCCCGAGAGCGGGATTGCTCGCGGCCGTTAACTGACATACGCTTCCGGCCATATCTCGTTCAACGGCTGTCAGGAAGTTGCCTGTCACCTCACGTTGGTTCCGCTGGCCGTTTGTCTCAGGACGCGAAGAAGTGAGGCGCACGCACCTGACTGCTCGCAATCCCCCGGTGTCGCAGCACTTCATTGACGAGGAGAAACCTGCATGCGCGCTTTCCCCCTGATGCCTCTGCTCTTGTTGTCTCTTTCACCCGCCTTTTCCCAGCAACCTGCCGGGCTGGTCACGACACCGCTCGACTTCAGTTCGTCGCTGAAGGTCACCGGCGCTTTCGCGAATCTGTCTCCTGACGGCGCAGCGATTCCGGCAAACGGAAGTGGACACGCGACTGCGTCGGCTGCGTCCGTCCATTCGACGCCCTTTACCGGGCTTGCTCTCGGTGTCAAAGTCGGGCTGCTCGGCATAGGAGTGGAAGCCGCTACTCCTCTCGCTGGCCACCTGAATCTGCGGGGCGGCGCAAATTTCTTCAGCTACACCGACAGTCTGACCAGCGACGGCATCCACTATGACGGCAATTTGCGCTTCCGCTCGGCGGAAGCCGGCCTGGACTGGTTCCCCTTTGCCGGCGGTTTTCACATCAGTCCGGGCGCGCTCCTTTACAACGGGAACCAGATCACCGGCAACGCAGCGGTTCCGGGCGGAGACTCGTTCACGCTGAACAACGTCACCTATATCAGCAGCACCACCGATCCGGTCATGGGCACAGGCAGCGTGAAATTCAACAAGGCGGCGCCGAAGCTAACGGCGGGCTTCGGAAACATGCTGCCACGCAGCGGGCGCCACTTCAGCATGCCGCTGGAAGTTGGCTTCGCCTACGAAGGCGACCCGAAGGCAGCACTGAACCTGGCTGGAACCGTCTGCTACCCCGATACTCCTGGCGCCTGCGAAACGATCGCATCCGATCCGGCCGTGCAGGCGAATATCGCTGCGCAACAGCAGAAGATTGCCAACGATGCCTCTCCGGCACGCTTCTATCCAATCCTGTCGCTGGGCTTCGCAGTCAGCTTCTGAGGACCTGGCGCGCAAGGATGGAAAAGGGGCGCAGCCCGGCGCCCCTTCTTCTTTTTGCCCGCGTGGTGCTTTAGCTGATCGGCTGTCCAGCCGCAGTCATCTGCTGCAGCTGCTGCTGATCGTACTGTTTGACGCCGTCGGGCAGCGGAGCATAGTTCAGGCCGCCGGCGGTTGCCTGGCCATCGGTGATCATGTACTCCGCGAACTGCTTGAGGGCGGTGCGTTTGGCCTTATCCGGTCCATCTTTGGGGATGATGAGGAAGGTGAGGCCGGAGATCGGATAAGCATCCAGAGCGCTGGCAGGCGGGTTGACGATGGGGCTGCGCGGGTCCTGCGTTAGCTGCGCGGTGTAGGCCGCGATGGCTGCGGTGGTGCCGGCGGCGGTGGGCTGCACATACTGGCCGGCGGCGTTCTCCATGGCGACTGTAGGCAGGTGGTTCTGCTGCGCGTAAGTGAGCTCGACGTAGCCGATGGCGCCGGGCGTGTTGCGGATGTTGCCGGTGACACCTTCACTGCCCTTACCGCCGATTCCCACCGGCCAGCTGACTGCCGTTCCCTTCCCTACTTTCTCCGCCCAATCGGGGCTGACAGCGGCGAGGTAAGTCGTGAAAATCGACGTTGTGCCGCTGGCCTCGGAGCGGTGCGACACCACGACAGGCAGCTTCGGCAGTTTGACACCCGGGTTGTCTTTGGCGAGCAGTGGATCGGTCCAGGTCTTGATCTTGCCAAGGAAAATGCCGGCCAGCGCGTCGGAGGAGAGACGGAGCGGGTCGGTCAACCCCGGCAAATTGTATGTAATGCAAACCGGGCCCGCGCTCTCAGGAATCTGGATTACCGGTTCCATCGTGCTCATCTGCTGGTCGCTGAGAGCCGCATCGGAAGCGCCGAAGTCGACCGTCTTCGCCTTCACCTGCTGAATGCCGGCGCCCGACCCGATGGACTGGTAATTGATTTGAATGTTGGGATGCAGATGTGAGAAATCGGCTGTCCACCGCGTCATGACCGGATTGATGAACGTGCTGCCCGCTCCTGAGATCGTGACATTGTTGTTCGACGAATTGCAGGCGCTCAATGCGCCCATCACCGCGACCGCAACCAGCGCGGTCATACTTCGCTTGCCCATGAAAACCCTCCACAGATCTATGTTGTCAGCCGGTTCCACCCGGAAATGTACATGAAAGAAACCGGCGAAACGTTACAGTCAGGAGAATTTGGCAGATTGTTTCGGTGCGATGAAATTGGCAACGCAGGCCCTGCGGGTGACTTCTTACCTGAAAGACAGCACTCAAATCCAGAGGAGGATGAGTATGACAGGGAGCCTGCAGGGCAAGAGGATTGCGATTCTGGCAACGGATGGGTTTGAACAGGTGGAACTCACCGAGCCGCGTAAAGCGCTGGACCAGGCTGGGGCGAAAACGGAAGTGATCTCGCCGAGGAGCGGCGAGATCAGAGGATGGAAGATCAAGGAGTGGGGCGACCAGGTGAAAGTCGACAAGCCGCTGGAGCAGGCCCGGGCCCAGGACTACGACGCGCTGGTGCTGCTAGGTGGGGTGATGAATCCCGACCGGTTGCGGATGGACCCCAAGGCGGTAAGCTTTGTGAAGGAATTTGCGGCGACGGGAAGGCCGATTGCGGCCATTTGCCACGGTCCATGGACGCTGATTGAAGCCGGAGTTGTGAAGGCAAAGACTTTTACTTCGTGGCCGTCGCTCAAGACGGATCTGAAGAATGCCGGAGCCATCTGGGTGGACAAGGAAGTGGTGACGGATGGGCATTTCATCTCGAGCCGCAAGCCGGATGACATTCCGGCGTTCAGCAAGGCGATCATCGAGGCGGTGGGCGCGGGAGAGCGGATGAAGGTGGCTTCGTAGGGGGGCCCTCCTTTCCCCCTTGCGGTACTTCTGCCGCCAAGTACCCTGTTTGCCGGCAGGTACAGGTTTCGCCTGAGACCCCTGAAAGGTAATTACTTCGGGTGATTATTTACTTGACTGACCGGACAATTTCCAGCATACTTTGAGCATGGAAACACCGAAGACACTTCAGGAAGCCATCCTCTTTTTCGCGGATTATGAGAATTGCCGTCAGTTCCTGATCGCTCTGCGCTGGCTAGACGGCAAGGTTCTCTGCCCGCGTTGCGGCTCTGACCATGTGACCTACCTGGAATCGGCGCGGCTCTACAAGTGCTATGGCAAACACCCACAGGCTAAATTCTCACTCAAGGTGGGAACGATCTTTGAAGATTCCGCGCTCGGACTTGAAAAATGGCTTCCAGCCATGTGGCTGATCGTTAATTCAAAGAATGGCATCAGCAGCATGGAAATTTCCCGTTCGCTTGGAATCACGCAAAAATCGGCCTGGCACATGGCGCACAGAATCCGCTTCGCTCTGCATCAGGGATCGTTTGATTCCATGCTCACAGGCGAAGTGGAAGCCGACGAAACATTTATCGGCGGGAAGGCCAGGAATATGCACAAGGACGTGAAAGCCCGTCGCATCTCAGGCCAGGGGCGCAATGTTGAGGACAAGATAATCGTAATGGGAGTCCTGGAGCGCGGAGGCCACGTTCGCACCCAGGTCATTCCTGATCGCCTCAAAAAGACTTTACAGCCCATCGTTCGCAAGCACGTCGCTGCTGGCGCGGCTCTCTTCACTGACGAAATGGGCGGATACAAGGGCCTGAGCGAGGAATATAAACACGAAATCATTGACCATGCCGTTCAATACGTCAATGGTCGCGTGCATACAAACGGTCTGGAGAACTTCTGGTCTCTGGTAAAGCGCGGATTATCGGGAACGTATGTGAGCGTTGAGCCATTCCATCTTTTCCGCTACCTGGATGAGCAGTCGTATCGCTTCAACAATCGGGCGACGAAGGATAATCCTTTGAACGACGCCGACAGATTTACCTTTGCCTGCACTCAGATTCTGGGCAAGCGGCTCACCTGGAACGCCCTGACGGGCAAGGATGCGAGTCAAAAAGAATGGATTAACTGAGACCAAACGGCAAGGACGCGGAAAACGGAAAGCCGATTAGCCCTTCGGGGTAGTCGGCTTTTTCCTTTTGTGGCCGAATGGGTTTGGTACAGCACTCTTGGGAACTGTCAAAACTGCCTTCATCGCACTCTGAAAACGATCAAAGGCTTCCTGGCCTTCAACCATCTCCGGGCGGGGGCGAGGACTCACGGAATTCGGCTGCGCGGACGACTTCATGCGGGCATCATAACGCGAGCCCGAAAAGAGAGATCGCCATGAGCGGAGATGTACCTGATGGAGTGAAATCGGTCATAAAGATGATGGTTGCGATTCACGAGGCAGCAGACGCTTGCAGGCGCGAGAATAATGCCCTGAAAAGCATTTTGCGTAAGCGGGGTCTATCAGACGCAGCGATTCAGAGCAGAGTGAGGCGACTTCTGAAGAAGAAGGAGTCTGACTGAGCTGCTCCCTTGGTTTAGTCCGGGTAAGTGAGAGTGCTCGGGGTTGAGTTTAGCAGCGAGATAATCTCGCCGCCGCCGGGGCTGTGCGAATGTGGAAAGCGGTGTTTGCTTTCCACATTTGCATAGCCTCTGAGAAATTCCTCCGGGGTCAGATATCCGAGCGAGCTGTGAGGGCGCACCCGGTTGTAATCGAG